>JAYVSK010000288.1:0-11505 GCA_043775395.1 Lysobacter sp.
GCGTTGAGCGCAGTCGTGTCCATCTTGCGCATCGTGCATCCAGCGTTGTGGTGACTGGCGAGCATGCGGAGCGGCAATAGTTGCGCAGTACCCATTTCAAAGCCGACTCAAAAAATTGAAGTCTCGGAAGTCTGTGCCAGGTGGACAAAGTTTTTCATGCGTCTCCTGCAGCGGGAGGGTACGCATGCTTTCCACTGAAACGGCCAGCCCGGGACAAAGCCCCGGCCGGATGGGAGAATAGGAAGCCCGCAGCCCGCCGGGCGCCGCCGAATCCATCGCACCCATGACGACGCCCAGCCGCCGCGATCTTGCCAACGCCATCCGTTTCCTCGCCATCGATGCGGTGCAGGCCGCCAACTCCGGGCATCCGGGCATGCCGATGGGCATGGCCGACATCGCCGAGGTGCTGTGGAACGACTATCTGCAGCACAATCCGGCCAATCCGGGCTGGTCCAACCGCGACAGGTTCGTGCTGTCCAATGGCCACGGCTCGATGCTGCACTACGCGCTGCTGCATCTCGCCGGTTACGACCTGCCGCTGGATGAACTCAAGCACTTCCGCCAGCTGGGTTCAAGAACCGCTGGCCACCCCGAAAATCATATGACGCCCGGCGTTGAGACCACCACCGGCCCGCTGGGGCAGGGCTTCGCCAATGCGGTGGGCTTCGCGCTGGCCGAAAAACTGCTGGCGCAGCGCTTCAACCGCCCCGAACTAACCGTTGTCGATCACCGCACCTGGGTGTTTATGGGCGACGGTTGTCTGATGGAAGGCATCTCGCACGAGGCCGCCTCGCTGGCCGGCACCTGGGGTTTGAATAAACTCGTCGCGTTTTGGGACGACAACAATATTTCCATCGACGGTCAGGTGCAGGGCTGGTTCACCGACGACACTCCGGCGCGTTTCGAAGCCTACGGCTGGACCGTGGTGCGCAACATCGACGGCCACGACCCGGTCGAGATCAAAACCGCCATCGACACCGCGATGCGTACGTCCGACAAGCCGGTGCTGCTGTGCTGCCGCACCACGATTGGCTTTGGTTCGCCTGCGAAGGCCGGTAAAGAATCATCGCACGGCGCGCCGCTGGGGAAGGACGAAGCCGTCGCCACCCGCGTCGCGCTGCACTGGGAACACGCGCCGTTCGAGATTCCGCAACATATTCGCGACGGTTGGCTGGCCAACACCGCCGGCAGCGCACGCGAGCATCGCTGGAACGGCCTCTTCGAGATGTATGCTGCGCAGTACCCCGAGCTGGCGGAAGAACTCAGCCGACGCATGCGCGGCGACCTGCCGGCGCAGTTCGCCGACATCGCCGATGCGTACATCGCGAAGCTGCAGGCCGAAGGCCCGGTGATCGCATCGCGCAAGGCGTCGCAGATGGCGATCGAAACCTTCGCGCCGCAGCTGCCTGAACTGGTCGGCGGCTCCGCCGATCTGGCGCACTCCAATCTGACCCTGTGGACAGGCAGCAAGTCGGTTGCGAGCAGCGACCCCGACGCGAACTATATTTATTTCGGCGTGCGCGAATTTGCGATGACCGCAATCAGCAACGGCCTCGCTCTGCACGGCGGCTTTCTGCCGTACGACGCCACCTTCCTGGTGTTCAGCGACTACGCCCGCAACGCGGTGCGGATGAGCGCGCTGATGGGCGCACGCGCGATCCACGTGTACACCCATGATTCCATCGGCCTTGGCGAAGACGGTCCCACCCATCAGCCGGTCGAACATCTGGCGTCGCTGCGCTACATCCCGCACAACGACGTGTGGCGCCCGTGCGACGCGGTCGAATCCGCAGTGGCTTGGCGCGCGGCGATCGAGCGCGCCGATGGCCCATCCTGCCTCGTTTTTTCGCGCCAGAACCTGCCGCATCAGCTGCGGTCGGATGCGCAGGTCGCCGATATTCGCCGCGGCGGTTACGTGCTGAAAGACAGCGTCGGCGCACCGGAATTCATCTTGATCGCGACCGGCTCCGAAGTTGACCTCGCGATGCAGACCGCTGCGCAGCTTGGCGACAGCGCGCGCGTGGTGTCGATGCCCTCGACCGATGTGTTTGATCGTCAGGATGCTGCGTATCGCGAGACGGTGCTGCCGAACGCCTGCCGTAAACGCATCGCCCTCGAAGCTGGCGTGCGCGATTTCTGGCGCAAATACGTGGGCCTCGACGGTGCCGTGATCGGTATCGATACGTACGGCGCATCCGCACCGGCGGAACAGCTGTATCCGCATTTCGGCATCACCGTCGATGCAGCTGTCGCGGCGGCGCGCGCGCTCGACTGACCGCATCAAGCCGGGGACTGCAGCCCATGATCGAAGCGACTTATCGCAGCGAGATCGACGGTCGTCGGATCGCTGTCTACGACGACCTTATTCCCCAAGCGCCATTGCTCAAATTATGGGCGGCGCTGAAAGGCGCCGGCTACACCCGTAGCGAAATCGCGCGCCCCGACACCGCAGATTATCGGCATTGGGCAACCGAAATCGCGCTGGATGCGCTGCAGACCATGCCCTTCTTCGCGCCGACGATGATTGCGCTGGCGGACTTCATGCCGACGCAGCGATACCGCGCTTATCGCAGCTACGTGAATGTCGCGCACTACGGCGACATGCTGTTTTCCCATACCGATGCCCATCCCGGCGCCGGCGAACTCACCGCGCTGTGGTACATCTGCGATCACTGGGATCACGAGTGGGGCGGCGAAACCATGTTCTACGATGACACCCGCGACGTGCGCGCAGCGGTCACACCGCGCCCAGGTCGGCTTGCGATCTTCGATGGCGAGCTGCTGCACGCCGGGCGTCCGCCGAATCGGAATTGCTATGTGCCGCGCTATACGCTGGCGCTGAAGCTGGAGCGGGCAAGTGATTGAACTTCGATGCGATGCGTGAGGGCGCGCAAGGCGCCTTCAATCTGTAGATTTTTCATGCATATGGATTTGCACTTGATGAAATATTCCGCTGGAGGGCAGTCAGTATTGTTGCTGATGCGCCCGTTGATGCATTTGTTGACATTTCCGCTGATTTTTTTCTCTGCATTTACTTTGGCAGCGCCGCCTGTCGTCTGCAGCATGCAGAAAGATGCAGGTCGTTCGCTGCCTGATCCTGTCGTTTGTTTGCAACGTGCGAATGTGCCTGCGAGTTCAACCGCGCAGGTCGTATCGGCCCTGTTTTCAAATGCAAAAAACCGCATCGCCGATGGGCGTTTCGACGCAGCTGAGCAGTCGCTCGATTGTGCCCAAGCGGTGCTCGGCGATAAGGGCGACTCGGCCCTGCAGTATGAGTTGGTGCGCCGACGCGGAATTGTCGAATATCGTCAAGAACGCATCCCACAAGCACTAGCGCGCTTCGAGTGCGCGCTGAAAATGTCGAGCGCAAATGAAGATCGCACTGCTATCGCACGCGATCTGAAGAACGTAGGGACTGCGCTGCGAAGACTGGGAGATTATCGCGGCGCATTGCGTATCCTGACCGCGAGTCTGGAGATGCAGCGTGCCAAAGGAGCGGTTGGCGGCGCAGTGCTGAACAACATCGGCGATGTCTATCGGGACTTGGGCGAACCCATCGATGCCATGCGCTTCTATCGCGAAGCGATCGAAGTATTTCGTCTTGACGGAGACCCCATCGAAGCGGCGCATGTGCTCGAAAGTATGGGCGTACTGGCGCAGGATCGCGGCAGGGATGAAGAAGCGACACGGTGGCTGAAAGAAGCCCTGCAGGTGTATCGCGCAGGCAAGCGTCGCGCCTATGAACTGCGCGTCTATGGTGAGCTGGTTCGGGCTTCGTTAGGGCAAGGCGATATCGTACAAGCGCGACAATGGTCCGCATCCGCCACCGCCATCGCAAGCGAACACCGAGTGAGCATGCCCGCATCGCTGCAGCTGCAGATTGCGCGTACAGAACGATTGTCGGGAGATGCTGACGCAGCGTCGGCACGTGTACGCGATGTCCTGGGGAAGCTGGCTGACGGCGATGCGCTGCGCGGCTCGCTGCGTGGAGAGCTTGCGGCGATTCAGGAAGCGGCTGGTGATCGCGCGGCCGCAATTACAACGCTGCGCTTAGCCAATGCGGATGCGCTGGCATCAGCGCGCGCACAGGGGGACCAGCAGTTGAGCTGGTTGCGAACGCGATTCGAAACCGCCGAACAAGACCGTACTATCGCCGCGTTGGAAGCCGATAATCGTCTGCGCCGTTCAGCGCTGCGGCAACGCACCTTATGGTTTTGGCTGGCGTTTGCTGTTGCCGTAGCTGCGGCGATCGCTTCATGGGCACTACTACAACGTCGGCGTCATCGCGACCGCATCCGCGAAGAAGGGCGACGGATACGTCACGAAGAGGAATTGACGCGTTATCGTCGTGAGACCGATGCGCTGACGGAAGACTGCGGCCGACTGCAGACGCTGCTCGATACCCGAGCAGGTGCTGTGTGTTTGCTTGATGGGGACGGCCAGGTGCTGGCCGCGAACAGCGCAGCGTGTCGGCTGCTGGGCGCCATCGAAAACACGATTGCGGGACGCACCATTGCGGACTCGCTTGCGATGGTGGATCACACCCAGTTGTCTTCGGCGTTGGAAAAAATGCAAGATAGCGAAGCGCAGATTCTCGACCTCGCCGCTGTCGACAATACGCCTCTGACGGCGCGGTTATTCCAGTGGGAACAGGGCGATGGCCTGATCGTGATGGAACTAGGGGAGCGCATCGTGCCGCCATCGTCGGCGCACGCCGCGGATACAGTCCCCATGCAGCCTGCAGCCGCTGCAGGCGATGCCGCCAGCGATACGCAAATGCGCGATGCATTCAGGCGCACACTCGTCGAACTGATGTTGGCGCTGGTCGACATCTGGGAGCGCAACACCGGCACCAATCGGCTGGAATTGGCCGAAAAGAGCAGGATCTGGCGCGTCAACATCGACGACGGCCGCCTGCGTGCGCGGGCGATGGAGCGCTATCTCGCCGTGTCAAAATTACCGCAGAACCCGCGCTGGCGCGATGTGCTGCGCTCGGCCTACTTTGTACTAGGTCAATGCCCAATGGAGTCGCCGACGCGGGAAGGCCTGCAGCGCAGAGTGGACGCGGTGCTGGCCTACACCCGGCGCGATGCCTTGGTCTGAAAAACTTGTTCTATGTCTCGTGTCGCCATCTGCATCCGGTTTTAATCCGAATGCGCGCAGGGGAGGCGCTGTTCGCATAACGGCGATAAAGATGCACATGTCGCGCAAAGTGTCGATGTATTCACCGGCAAATAGCCGATGCGCCAAAGGTGGCGCCCTGTGCTGCGCCTTTACCGCCAGATAGTTAATGGCCCTGTGGCACGCATACCGCGCATGAGCCCGCGAGCCCCTCTTCTAAGCTATAGGTCTCATGGTGGCTTTTGTCGTTATATGACTGCGGGCCGACGATAAACGGAACGGCTGTAGCGTCTTCGGGTGACTGCTTTTCGCAATAAAAATGCGCGGCAGTGTTTGCTGCACTCCACAGGTCGTGATTGTTGATGTCTACGATGCCACATCTCATGATCTGATTGATGAGTTCAGGGCCGTCCCATTTGAACTTTGAGATGATTTTCGGCGTAGTCATTTTATCCACACACCAGTCCTGTGGAACTGTCTCATGGCCATAAGCCAGGAAAGCGGGTGACAGGAATGTGCACGCCACGCTTGTAAGCGCCAGTGAGCGGATGAGTTTCATATCAGTGCCATGTTGTCTTGTGGGGAAGATAAGCATAGTCAGCTAGGGTTGCCTGGTCCAATGTTGTCCAGGGTCTAAAATGGGAACAAATCTGATTTAAGTAATTGATTTTTTATAGTTATGCTGTGCTCAAGTGCATCGGCAATAGTGAAAGCGCCGAACGCCCGCGCGCGTTGCGTCCCTGTTCGTTCCCGCTATGACCCGGTTTCGCACTCGTGGTCTGAGAGCACGCCGAATACGATATAACGGCGGTTTCGCAGCACAGCGGCGCCGCTTGGACGTAGCGCAATCTTGACGATGGCAGGCTTACAGCGTGCACCGCTTCGGAGATCTCAACTTCGTCCTATTCCCCCGTACTCGAAACGACATCCGAGGATCACAAGCATGCACATCAGCAGGAAGAAGATCGGCACCTCCATCCTTGCACTCGCCATTGGCGTGGCGATTTCACCGCTGGCGCTCGCCGAGAAATCAGAAGGTGAGACCCCAGTCGAAGAGCAGGAGCTGGCCGTGAAGTACCAGGATATGCCAGAGGCCGCCAAAGTCTTTGTCGCCTATCTGCAAGAGCTGGACAAGCGCTATCCGGACAGCGCCGAAGTTGACATCGCCGCTTTCATGGAAACAGAGGGCGAGACCCTCGCGCTGCACTATTGCGCCGCGAACGGCATCGACGGTGCCTGCGCGCCGGTGGATGCCAAAGACGGCACCACGACGTTAGCCCCAGTGGACACGGGCGCCTACGCGCGGGGTGCAGCTGCCAGAGGCAGCAGTTGGTGGCAGTGGCTCTACAACCACTCATTCAACATCGGCGTCATCCCGGAGACCAATAATTGCCCCGCCGGCACCACCTGGACTCAGATACACATGGATGATGAGGATCGTCGCAACGCGAACTCACGCGGCGGTTGGATCGGCGCGATCAGTTCAGGCAGCAATACTACTTACCGCTTCTGTAAACTCGATCCAATCACATCGCTCAATTTCCGTCCGTTGTCCAAAGCCGGTGATCATCACGATTACTCGGTCGTCAATATGGGCATCTTTTGTCCATCCGGTGCACGCCGATTGGTGCGAGTGCAAGAAAACGAGATCTGGCGTAACGCGAACAGTTCCAGCGGAGATGTGTTTCCGAACTTCCGGATTTACAACACAACGTTCAATTTCTATTGCCACTTCGACGGCGCAAGCAGCTCTTGGCTTGGGCACATGAACGAATTCCCCAGGCTTGCGATGCCGTACGGGGTATTTGCTTCGCGCGACATGCCTGCGTCCTTTGCCTTGGCTAAAGGCTGGGTGTATCAGGACGACGAGGATTTCTTGAACTGGAACGCCTGGTGGTTCGGCAGCGGCGATACCGTGATGTGGGGAGACAGAAATACCCACCGTTCGACGGCAAAAGTCAGGTAAGTGAGTCGCATCAACATGCGTTCTTGCACGGGTTCATCAGAACCCGTGCAACACCGGTGCAAATTACCGGTGAAACCCATTGTCAAAAATTCACTGAACACAACCCAAAGAATGATTATGAATAAAATCTTGAATATATCTGCGATGACATTCTCGATGCTTGCTGCCAGTTTAGCTACGACGACTGCTTCTGCTGCAGAAAATCCAATGGACTCTGTCGGCGTTGCGCACAATCTATATCTGGAATGTCTTGCTTTGAGCAAAGATCCCGGCATTTCGCCGCTGCGGCGTATCGTCGAGGAGTGCGGGTTCGATCCGGAAATATCGACGGATGAATTCGTCGAAAAGTATCAGCCCATGATCGAAATGGATCCGCATCTCTCATTGGAAAAGCGGCTGGCAGAACATAGGGATTCATACGCTGAATACCAGTTTTCCTTCTTCACTCGAATCGATCAAATCGTTAGTGTGGCGAAGAATCAAGCCGACGCTGATGCGCGTTTCGCCAAGCTTGAAAACGAAGCGATCTCCACGCTCAGTGTTAAAGATCCAGCAGGCCGTTCAGTTCTCAGTGCATTGAGCACTGCACGTCATTCACTCCGGTATTGGTCTGCGCAGGAAGCTAAATCAGGAAATATAACGGCAGCAAGATGGCGGTGGTGGAAAGTACTGATTATCGTCTGTGCAGATGCAGGCGGTGTGGCGATAGGTGGGCTAGGCGGTGGTGCCGCAGCATCCAGCATGGCCAACACGATTATAAATGCCACTCAGTAATGTCGTTTTGCAATATCGAAGAGCAAGGATTGACACCTGATCAATACCGCTTGTGATAATGTTACATCGCAAGCGGTATCCTTAATTTTTTTTTACTGTTCCGTTTTAGTCCGTCAAGATTCTAACGGCAGTCTATTCCAAGTGACGCTGCCGCTGAATCAGTATGTCTGGACACCACATCAGCCGATTGCAGTCTTCCGCAGTGCCAACACCACCAGCTTCGCATACAGCGTTTCGCCGATTCCCGATGGGCTCGCATAACCCATCCGAGCCACGGCTTCGAGATCTTCAGGCGATATGGCTCTGCCGCCGATCAGCGCACGCGCCATTGTTTTGAGTTTCGCCGCACGCGTGGCGGTATTCGCTTTCAACCAGCCCAGCGCTTTCACCAGTCGCTGCTCCACCGCAGTGAAATCGCTGCCCAGCGGGTAATCAGGCAGGGTGCCGTCGCGGCGCAGCGGCGCCAGTTCGGCCTGCACGCGCTGCGGTGTGTTGCGTCCGGACAGCCTGAACATCACCATGTGATCGTAAAGTTTGCCGCTGATGTTGGCGCTGCCCAGCAGCGTGTGCTGGAAGCGGCTGTCGGTGATTGCCGCCATTGCCTGCACGCAGTCTTCATCGCAGGCACCATGAACATCGGCGATGCCGTATTCGCTGATATAGATATCGCGCAGGTGGCGGGGAATGGTGGTGTGGCCGTAGTTCCAGACGATGCTGGACATCGCCGCTTGCCCCGGCTCCTCACGCACTGAACGCAGCATCAGTACCGAACGCGCCCCGGGCAGCGCATGCGCCATCGCCACGAAATTGTATTGGCCGCCCACGCCCGAGACCACGCGGCCATCCTCTAAACCATCCGACACCGCCGCGCCCAATGCGGTCGCCATCATGCAGGTGTTGAAGAATCGCGCGTGATGCCGCTGCACGCGTTCCAGCGTTTCGCGTCCGCCGTAAAGTTCGTTGACTTCGCTGACCCGGCGCATGCCGATGCCGCGCTGACCTGCATCGTCGAGAGTGCGCAGCCAGTCGTAGAACTCGTGCGAGCCCAGATAAAACGCACCGTGCAGGAATTCGCCTTCGCGATCGAGATAATCGCGGTCCGCGTCGCTGGCGCTGCTGTCGTTGATCCGCCGCATCAGCGCTTCGTCGTCCACCACTTTGCGCCGCAGCACGCCGGTCTGCACCAGTTTGCGGAAACCTTCGTTGATCATTTCGCTGCAGCCGTACAGGCCGTGCGTGAACGGGTCGAGTCCGCCGCTGGCGATCACCGCCGGATGGCGCTCGATCTGCGGATCCAAGGCCAGCAGTACGCGCCGGTACGCGGCGTTGTCGGTGTGGCGCAGCACCAGCGCATGACACAGCGCGTCGGCCAATGCGCCGATGCCGATCTGCAGTGTGCCGCCGTCGCGGACCAGCGCGCTGGCGTAGAAACCGATCGCGTATTCCGCGTCGGCCACCGGCTGACGCGGCAGCGCGAATAGTTTCGGATACGGCCCTGGGGGGGTCAGCACGATGTCGAAGAAATCCGCGTCGACCGCGGCGCCGTTGTCCAGCCACGGCAGTTCGGGATCGACCTCGGCCACCATCAGCGGGCGCGGCATGCCGCGCGCCAGAATTGCGTCGATCGCATCGAAAGTCAGATCGGTGTTGGACGACAGCGACAGCCGCGAGCCGTCGGCGTTGCTCGCCACTTTCTGTACCAGACAGTTGACACCGCGTTCGGCGACGACGCGGGCGACGTGGGTGTAATTGAGGCTGGCGTACCGACGCTGGGCCTGACGTGACTTCAGCAGCGCACCCGACTGCAGATAGAACTCTTCCACCTGGATATGCGCCGGCAGCGCATCGCGCTTCTGCGCCTGCACGTATGCGAGGCGCGGAAAATCATCGCCGAAGTGCCGGGTCACGAACGGCGCCAGGAAGCGGCGCTGCAGATCGTTCGCCGGTGCCGGCAGATCCAGCGACAGCGCGGTGTACAGATAGAGCTGCCGCGATGGATCTTTCTCGATCCGCGCATACAGCGCATTCAGCAGCCGATGCGGCTTGCCGATGCCCAGCGGCGCGGCGATGCGCAGCGGGCCGTCGATGCTGGCGAGCAGGGTTTCGACCGCGTCGTCGAGATGGTCGAGGCGGTGTGGCTGGGGTGCGTGCGAATCGGTCATGGCAGCATCATCGCGCGGATCCGCCTTCAGCGCTCCGGATGCGATTGAAATACGACTAAAAAATGCGGTCAGAGCAGGAGTTTTCCCGATGCGATCAGCAGCACCACGCCCAGCGCGATCCGCAGCCCGCGCACCGGCAGCCATTTCAGCCCCAACTGGGTGCCGATCAACGCACCGACGGCCACCGCGCCCAACCACAGCGGCAGCATCGTCGGCAGCGTCTGCTCCGACTGCAGTAGACCGGCGAGTGCGGTCAGCGAATTGATCCACACGAACGCGACCGACGTGCCGCTGGCTTCGCGGGTGGGCATCCAGTGCGCGAATAGCAGCAGCGGATTGAGGAAGATCGCGCCGCCGGTGCCGGTGAGGCCGGACAGCGTGCCGATGGCGCCGCCGATGATCAGGCCGATGATCCAGGGCACCTGTTTGCCGATGGCCTTCAAATCATCGGTTTCCGCACGCGACGCGGAGCGGAATACGCCGACGGCGGCGACCAATAAAACGCCGGCCAGCAGGATCGAATAGCTGTCTTTGGGCAGTTTGATCTGCGCGGCGACATACGCGGCCGGCGCCGATGCCAGCACGAACGGCAGGATGTTGCGCCAGCGCACGAAGCCGCCGCGCCAGAAGCGATACAGGCCGATGCCGCCGACCAGCAGATTCAGTGCTAGCGCGGTGGGCCGCATCTGCTCGGGCGCGAATGCCAACAGCGCCATCGCCGCCAGATACCCGCTGGCGCCGGCGTGGCCGACCGATGAGTAGAGGGTCGCGACCAGCATAAACAGCGCCGCCAGCAGAAGCACATCGCCGCTCATCGCGCGTTTATTCCTGTCTTCAGCGCATGGTTCAACAGCGCCGCGAGGCGGTGCCCGGCGATCTGCAGCTGCGTATCGGCGGTAGGCCGCCACTGCAAAAAATAAGCAGGCGCGATGATCGGCTTCGAGGGATAGAAGCCGTTGCGCAGCACGATCCGGCATGACGCCTGGGCCCATGCGATGGGGTTATCGATGCCGTCGCGGGCCTGCTGCGGCAGCGGCATGCGCTGCAGATGTCGCAGATAGCGGCGCTCGCTCATGTTTGCCGATGCAATGACGTCGCTATCCCACAGCCGATGCAGGTTGCTGCCTTGACCATCCAGTTGGATCTGAACAGTGTTGCCGCCTTTGTCGCGCGCGTAGCCCGCATGCAGCGGCTGATGCGCATCCGCGACGAAGTGCACCAGAAATTTCAGCGCCTGCGCGCGCAGCGCCGTGGGCTGTGCGCGGTCGGCAAGCACTGCGCGCTGACGGATGATGGCCTCAATGAGGCAATTCCCGTCCGGGCACTGCTTCGATCGCACATAGCCGCAGACGTCTTCGGCCAGATTGACGTAATGCCAACGCGCCGAGCGCTTGCCAAGGTCGGGGTCGCCAGCGGCCGGATGGTCGCGCAGATCGTCGGCCCAGTTCGCGACGCCGGCCAGGGTGGGTTCGGCTTCGCCGC
>JAYVSK010000289.1:0-3348 GCA_043775395.1 Lysobacter sp.
TGCCTTACATCTCGGTGATGACCCACCCGACCACCGGCGGCGTGTCTGCTTCGTTCGCGATGCTGGGCGATATCAACATCGCCGAGCCCGGCGCCTTGATTGGATTTGCTGGACAGCGTGTGATCGAGCAAACCGTACGCGAGACCCTCCCGCCGGGTTTTCAACGCCCCGAATTTCTGCTCGACCACGGCGCGATCGACCAGATCTGCGACCGCCGCGAGCAGCGCGAACGCATCGCACGCCTGGCCGCGATGATGATGCGCCTGCCCGAGCCGGAGGACGATGCGGTGGTGGAAGGCTGAAGCCGGCACCGACGATGTTCTGCTGGCGTCGCGTGTTCGCACTGAGCGGTGTGTTGTCCGTGATCGGCTCGGTGGGCATTGGCTTGTCGTTGTGGTCTGCGCTACCGGAAAATCGAAATCTCAGCCGCCGTTTGAAACCCGACTGGCGAGTGATACGGAGCAGCGCGACCTCCTCACCGTGCTGATCGAGTCTTCCGAGCGCCATCCTGATATCGTTTTGCCTGCAGTGATAGAGGAAGGGTTACGGTTCTGTTCCGGTACCGAGTCTGATATTTCGTCTTCATACACCTGTTTCCAGTGCGGCTCGGTCCAGAGCACTGTCCAGTCACTGCGTTTCAATCTGGATATGGACGCTGTACCGCAGATTCCGTTGGGTTTCAGGAAGTCACTCGTGCAGGCGAATCTCCGCGAACATCGCATGCCCCGCCCTCGTTGCAATATTGTTTTTATTTACGGGTTCGAGAACAAGCCGCTTGCAGATTGCAAAGTCGGCATCCACGTCTCAGACAATCGCAAAGCGATTTTTTGGCACGGTAAAGGCAACGCGTGCGCTGATTTCAATAGATGGGAGACAGGCACTGCTGTACCCGGCGCACAATGATGGCGACAGTGCTGGTTTTCTTCACCGCTCTGAATATATCGATGGCCAGTGGCGCTTGGAAAGTACGTATGTTTTGTGGATGTGTTGATCTGTTTTTTTGCGGTCCGGTAGTTTGCCGGGCAAGGTTCGGTTCAAGGGTTTGGAGTTCAATTGGGTATGACCAGAAAATACTTTGGCACCGACGGCATTCGCGGCAGGGTCGGCGAGGGCGTGATCTCGGCGGACTTCGTGCTGCGCCTCGGTAACGCTTACGGCCATGCCCTGCGTAGCGCTGTGCGGCATGTCGACCAGAAGCACGGCGGCGAATGGCGCAAGCCGATGGTGGTAATCGGCAAGGACACCCGCATTTCCAACTACATGTTTGAAGCCGCGCTGGAGGCTGGACTGGTTGCGGCCGGCGTCGACGTGCAGTTGATGGGGCCGATGCCCACGCCAGCGGTATCGCATCTCACCCGGTCGCTGGGCGCAGATGGTGGCATCGTCATCAGCGCCTCGCACAATCCGCATT
Source organism: Lysobacter sp. (assembly GCA_043775395.1). Taxonomy (GTDB): domain Bacteria; phylum Pseudomonadota; class Gammaproteobacteria; order Xanthomonadales; family Xanthomonadaceae; genus Lysobacter_I. The sequence goes on from JAYVSK010000289.1 coordinate 1,412, forward strand.
ACGACAACGGCATCAAGTTTTTCTCGGCCGAAGGCGAGAAGCTGGACGACGCCACCGAGCTGGCGATCGAGGCCGCGCTCGGCAAACCCTTCAGCACCGTGCCCTCGGACCAACTGGGCAAAGCGGTGCGCACCCGCGACACGATCGGCCGCTATGTCGAAGCCTGCAAAAGTTCGGTGCCGCGGCGTTTCGATCTGGGCGGCATGAAGATCGTCGTCGACTGCGCGCACGGTGCCACTTACCAGATCGGCCCGCTGGTGCTGCGCGAACTCGGGGCACAGGTGGACGCCATCGGCGTGGATCCCAATGGCCTCAACATCAACGATGGCGTGGGTTCGACGCATCCGGAAACGCTGGTCCAGCGCCTCCTCGCCAGCGGCGCGGATCTGGGTATCGCCTTCGACGGCGATGGCGATCGGCTGCTGTTTGTCGACAGCGACGGCAACGTGCGCGATGGCGACGACCTGCTGTATGTGCTCGCAACCGATTGGCAGATCAGCGGCCGTTTGCACGGCCCGGTGGTGGGCACATTGATGACCAACTACGGTCTTGAACGGGCGTTCGCCGAGCGCGGCATCGAATTCCTTCGCACCAAGGTCGGCGACCGCTATGTCCATCAGGCCTTGCTGGAGCGCGCCGGCGTGCTTGGCGGCGAAACCTCGGGACATCTGCTGTGCCTGGACCGGGTCAGTTCCGGCGATGGCATCATCAGCGCCCTGCAGGTGCTTGAAGTGCTGCAGCGGCGCGGTTTGAGCCTGCAGCAGATCCTTGCCGGCTTCGGAAAGGTGCCGCAAAAGACCGTGAACGTCAAAATCGCCAATGGCGCCAAGCCGGCGGAAGCCGATAGCGTCAAAACCGCGTTGGCCGAAGCCCAGGCGGCGGTGCAGGGCAGAGGCCGCGCATTCCTGCGCCCGTCCGGCACCGAGCCGGTGGTGCGCGTGACGGTAGAGGCCGACGACGCGATGCTGATGCAGCACACGCTGGACCGTCTGGCCGAGGCTGTCCGCGCAACCCTCTGATCGCATCGCCGAACAACGGCTGCGGTCAAGCGACAATCTTCGAGATGAATTTCCAGGACGACAGAGCCCCATGAATCACCCTGCTATCCAACATATTCCGACCCTCGATATCCGCCGCTACACCGATCCTGTGAACAGCCGCGACCGCGATGCTTTTGTTGCCGAGCTCGGTGCGGCTTACCGCGAATGGGGCTTCGCCGGTATCCGCGACCACGGCATATCGCAGGCATTGATCGACAGTGCCTACGATGTTTTCGTACGTTTTTTTGCGCTGCCCGAAAACGTCAAGAAGCGATATCACATTCCCGGCAGCGGTGGCGCGCGCGGCTACACCCCGTTCGGCGTCGAAACCGCGAAAGGCGCCAAGCATTTCGATCTCAAGGAGTTCTGGCACGTCGGCCGCGAGATCCGCGACGCGAAATATGCCGATGTCATGCCGGAAAATCTGTGGCCGGGCGAAGTGGCGGAATTCCGCGAACGCGCGCTGGCGCTGTACGACGCGCTGGATGCGCTTGGGTCGCGGGTGCTGTCGGCGCTGGCCCTGCATATCGGCCTGCCAGAACACTATTTCGCCGACAAGACCAACAACGGCAATTCCATCCTGCGTCCGATTCACTATCCGCCGATTACCGCTGACGACATTCCCAATGTTCGCGCCGGTGCGCACGAAGACATCAACCTGATCACGCTTCTGGTCGGCGCCAGCGCCGCAGGCCTGGAAGTAAAATCCCAACAGGGCGAGTGGGTGCCGTTCACCTCCGACGCCGATACCATCGTGGTCAACATCGGCGACATGCTGCAGCGGCTGACCAACCACGTGTATCCATCCACCACCCATCGCGTGGTGAATCCGCCGGGTGAGCAGGCCCGGAAGCCGCGTTACTCGACCCCATTCTTCCTGCACCCGAATCCTGATTT
>JAYVSK010000290.1:0-44990 GCA_043775395.1 Lysobacter sp.
ATCTTCGTCGAGGTCGAGCAATTCGGCGAATTCTTCGCGAATGGAGGCGTAATCTGCGGCGGCTGCATGGATGGCATCGACCAGATCGGGATGCGACGCAGCAAACCGGAGGATGGTGGCGTCGTCCAAGCCGTGTGTGCGGCGTTTGCCGCCATGGGCGCGAAGCGGGGCGAGGGTGTCGAGCAATGCCATGATGGCCTCCAGCGGGTAGCGTCGAAACGACTATTATCGCGATAAATATGTCGTTTGAAAGTTGCGATTTGCGCCGATTTCGATGATATTTCGGCGAATCGACGAACCAATCGGCAAGCCAGCCACGTGATGAAGCTCACCGACACCGATCAACAGCTGCTTTCGCTCCTGCGCGAGAACGCCCGTGCGTCCACTGCGGAAATTGCGCGCCGGCTGGGCCTGTCGCGGACCACCATCCAGAGCCGGATCGAGCGGCTGGAGCGGGATGGGGTGATCAGCGGCTATACCGTTCGCGTCCACGACGAATACGAGCGGGGCCTGGTCCGCGCCCACATCATGATCGCCGTGCAGCCCAAACAGATGACCTCGGTGGTGACGGCGCTGCGGGCAATGCCTGAGCTGCGGTCCCTGCAGTCGGTCAGCGGTGGCTACGACCTGATCGCCATTGGCGCGGTGTCGGCGGTCGGCGAAATGGACGTGCTGACCGACCGGATCGGCGCCATCGACGGCGTGGCGCGCACGACGTCGTCGATCGTGCTGTCCACCAAGTTCGAGCGTTGAAAGGCTGTTGAGACTGTTTGGCCTTCTCCCCTCGGGAGAAGGTGGCGCGAAGCGCCGGATGAGGGTTCGGCTGCGGTGAGAGGCTTCAGCAGGCTGCTCCATTGTATTTCGACCTCCTGCCAAGACCGGGCCGGCTGTCCCGGCGGCTACAATGCGCCGCCCGCATATTCGCCGCTTTTGCCGCCGATGAAGAAATCCGACTTCCATTTCGAACTGCCGACAGACTTGATCGCGCAGACGCCGCTGCCCGAGCGCTCCGCCAGCCGTCTGCTGGTGGTGCCGCCGGGAGCCGCGTCGCTTGACGATCGCGGCGTTCGCGATTTGCCCGATTTGCTGCAGCCGGGCGACCTGCTGATTTTCAACGACACCCGGGTGATTCCGGCGCGGCTGTTCGGCCACAAGGCTAGCGGCGGACGGGTCGAGATTCTGATCGAGCGTCTGCTGCCGGACAACGAGGCGCGGGCGCAGGTGGGTGTCAGCAAGTCGCCGAAGCCCGGCACCCGCATCGCGCTGGATGCGGGTGGAGAAGCAGAAGTGCTTGGCCGCGAGGGCGAGTTCTATCGCCTGCGTTTTCATATCGATGAAGGCCTTGAAAGCTGGCTGTTGCACGCTGGCCGGCTGCCGCTGCCGCCCTACATCCGCCGCGAGCCCGGGCAGGGCGATCAGGAGCGCTATCAGACCGTGTTTGCGAAGGAAGTCGGTGCGGTGGCCGCGCCCACTGCCGGGCTGCATTTCGATGAAGCGCTGTTGGAGGCGCTGCGCGCGCGCGGCGTCGAATTCGGGCACGTCACCCTGCACGTCGGGGCCGGTACGTTTCAGCCGATGCGTGCCGATGACGTGCGCGAGCACCGCATGCACAGCGAATGGCTCAACGTTGGCGCCGAACTGGTCGCGCAGATAAGACGCACGCGCGAATGCGGCGGCCGGGTGATTGCAGTGGGCACTACGGTGGTGCGTGCGCTGGAATCCGCGATGCGCGACGGCGAATTGCAGCCGTTTGCTGGCGAAACTCAAATTTTTATTTTTCCCGGCTATCGCATCCGCAGTGTCGATGCGCTGCTGACCAATTTCCATCTGCCGGAAAGTACGCTGCTGATGCTGGTGTCTGCGTTTTCGGGGAAGGAGCGTGTATTCGCTGCTTACGCGCACGCGGTGCGCGAGCGCTATCGCTTCTTCAGCTACGGCGACGCGATGCTGCTCTTCCCTAATCCCTTGTGGGAGCGGCGGGAGCCGCGATGACGCGTCGATCAACTGCCAGAAAAAATTATTTATTTGCAATAACCTGCGGGTAAAAGGCAGGCCGTTCATCGCGGCTCCCACAGATGGAACAGTCATCGCGGCTTCCGCCGCTTCCACAAAAACAAACACAACAAAACAGATATCACCCGATGAGTCGAATGAGTTTCGAACTGCTTGGCACCGACGGTGTCGCCCGTCGTGGCCGCCTGAGGTTTCCGCGCGGCACGGTGGAAACGCCGGCGTTCATGCCGGTGGGTACCTACGGTTCGGTCAAGGGCGTGCTGCCGGAGCAGATCCGCGCGCTTGGCGCCGAGATCATCCTGGGCAATACCTTTCATCTTTACTTGCGTCCGGGGCTGGACGTGATCGCCGATCACGGCGGCCTGCACGGATTCACCCGCTGGGACGGGCCGATTCTCACCGATTCTGGCGGCTTCCAGGTGTTTTCGCTGGCGCACAAACGCAAGATCACCGAGGCGGGCGTGACCTTCGCTGCGCCCACCGACGGCCGCAAGGTGTTCCTCGGTCCCGAGGAAAGCATGCGCATCCAGAAGGTGCTGGATTCCGACATCGTGATGATCTTCGACGAGTGCACACCCTATCCGGCGACCGAGGACGTGGCGCGCAGATCGATGGAGCTGTCGCTGCGGTGGGCCGAGCGCTCGCGCAAAGCCCACGACGGCAACGACGCGGCGCTGTTCGGGATCGTGCAGGGCGGCGTGCATCACGACCTGCGCACCCGCTCCGCCGATGCGCTGAAGCAGATCGGATTCGACGGTTATGCCGTCGGCGGGCTTGCGGTGGGCGAGCCCGAGGCCGAGCGCAACGCCATGCTGGAGCACACCTGCCCGCAGCTGCCGATCGACCGGCCGCGCTATCTCATGGGCGTGGGGCGGCCGGAGGATCTGGTGGAGTCGGTGGCGCGCGGCATCGACATGTTCGACTGCGTAATGCCCACCCGCAACGCTCGCAATGGCCACTATTTCACGAGCTTCGGCACCGTACGCATCCGCAACAGCCGATACGAGCGCGATCTGCGCCCGATCGAAGAGGGCTGCGGCTGCTACGCCTGCAGCAACGGCTACAGCCGGTCGTATCTGCGCCATCTCGATCGCTGCAACGAGATGCTGGCGCCGATACTCGGCACCTTGCACAACCTCTGGTACTACCAGCGGCTGATGGCCGATATCCGCGCGGCGATCGAGGCCGGCCTGTTTACCCAATTCCGGACCGCTTTCCACGCGAAACGCGCCGTGGCGCCCGTCGACGGAGGCTGAACTTTCCGTCGTCGGCCCGGTCCTGAAAGGGGTCGGGCGGGTCGGGGGCCGGGTCGAAAGCCCGTCGGCCGGCGCGCGTGGCATAATCCCCCGCTATTTTGCGCCACGGACCCGCGATGAACCTGCTCGACCTCCTGATCTCACCCGCATACGCCCAAGCCGCCGCCCCTGCCGCTCCCGGCGTAAGCGGTCTGCTGTCGACGCTGCTGTTTCCGCTGCTGCTGCTGGCGGTGATGTATTTCATCATGATCCGCCCGCAGATGAAGCGCACCAAGGAACACCGCGCAATGCTCGACAAGCTGTCCAAAGGCGATGAAGTCATCACCAGCAGCGGTATCGCAGGGACCGTGCGCGAGATCGGCGACAGTTTCATCAGCCTCGAAGTGTCCGATAGCGTGACTCTGCGCGTGCAGCGGGGGGCCATCGGCCACGTGCTGCCCAAAGGCACGCTCAAGTCGCTGTGATGACTGCCGTCGCAATGATTTTCCGCTGATTTTTCCGATCCACCTCGAATGCGGCCGGTCGGATGACCGGACGCGGTGCTCGTCATGCTCGAATATCCCCGCTGGAAATATGCCGTTATCCTGGTCGTGATGTTGCTCAGTGCGCTGTACGCGCTGCCCAACATCTTTCCGCAGGATCCTTCCGTGCAGATCACCGCCAACCGAGGCGCCAAGATCGACGACGCGCTGAAACAGCGCGTGTCGCAAACGCTGACCCAAGCGGGGGTGAAGCCCAAATCGGTCGAGAAACAGGGCGACAATCTGCTGGTGCGCGCGACCGATCCGGACAGCCAGACCAAGGCTTACGACGCGCTGCGAGAATCCCTGGCCGCCAACGGCAGCTACGTGGTGGCGCTGAATCTCGCCTCCAACGTGCCGTCCTGGCTGGGGGCCATCGGCGCCAAGCCGATGTCGCTGGGTCTGGATCTGCAGGGCGGCGTGCACTTTTTGATGGAAGTGGACAAAAAGGCTGCGATCGAGAAGCGCTTCGAAGCGTACCTGTCGGATATCCGCGGTTCGCTGCGCGATGAGAGCATCGGCTATCAGTCGGTGGAACGCGATGGCGATAACGCGATCGTCGTCACGCTGACCCAGGCGACCGATCTGATCCAGGCGCAGACGCTGATCCAGAAGAATCTCAGCGCGACTGCGGTGGACGCCGGCGCGCTGGCCTCCGCCAACGCGTTCACTTATGACGCGGCGGGCAACATCCTGCGGATCGGTGTGTCCGACGAGATGGTGCGGCAGATGACCCTCAATGCGGTCGAGCAGAATCTCGGTACGCTGCGCAACCGGGTGAACTCGCTTGGCGTGGCCGAGCCGGTGATGCAGCGCCAAGGCGCCGACCGAATTGTGGTGCAGTTGCCCGGCGTGCAGGACACCGCCGAAGCCAAACGCAGAATCGGCGCTACTGCGACGCTGGAGTACCGCAGCGTTTATGAAGGCAACGCGATCGATGCGCGCGACAGCGGCAACGTGCCGCCCGGCGCGCGGCTTTACGACACCCGCCGGACCGGCGCCGACGGCAAATTGATTCCGGTTTTGCTCAACAAGCGGATCATCGTTGCCGGCGAAGATATGGTCGATGCCCGCGTCTCCAAAGACCAGAACGGTTTGCCGGCGGTGCTGGTCACGCTGAACAGTGCCGGCGGTCAGCGGATGCTGCAGTTCACCACCGAAAACGTGAACAAGCCGATGGCGGTCGTCTATATCGAACGCGTGCCGCAGGTACGCGTTGTCGATGGCAAGGAAGTGAAAACCTTCCAGGTGAAGGAAGAAGTCATCTCCGTCGCCAACGTCAATGAACCGTTCGGCAAAACTTTCCAGACCACCGGTCTGGAGCCCAAGGAAGCCGAAGACCTGTCGAAACTGCTGAAGGCCGGTGCGCTGGCCGCGCCGATGGATTTCGTCGAAGAACGCACGGTCGGCCCGAGCCTCGGCAAGCAGAACGTCGAACGCGGCCTGACTGCGGTGGCCTTCTCTTTCATCTTCGCTCTGGTGTTCTTCCTGTTTTACTACCGCATGTTCGGTGTGATCACCTGCATCGCGCTGCTGCTCAATCTGCTGATGGTGTTCGCGTTGATGTCGGTGTTCGGGGCGACGATGAGTCTGCCCGGTCTGGCCGGCATCGCATTGACGGTGGGCATGTCGGTGGATGCCAACGTGCTGATCAACGAGCGCATACGCGAGGAACTGCGCCTAGGACTGCCGCCGCAGAAGGCGATCTCCGAAGGCTACGATCGCGCCTCAGGCACCATTCTGGATGCCAACATCACTGCGTTCCTCGCCGGTCTGGCGATGTTCGCGTTCGGCACCGGCCCGCTCAAAGGGTTCGGCGTCACCACCATGCTCGGTATCGCGACCTCGGCGTACACCGCCGTGTCCGTGTCGCGCGGCATCGCCACGCTAATTTACGGCCGCCGTCGCAAGCTGCAGTCCGTCGCGATCTGAGGGAGCGCACACATGAAACCTTTCAACGTATTCCCTTACGACAGCAACATCGATTTCATGCGTCTGCGCATGATTTCGCTGGCCGTGGCCGCTCTGATCATGTTCGTCGGCATCGGCGGCATGTTCGCCAAGGGGTTCAACTTCGCGCTGGACTTCACCGGCGGCGTCGGCATCGAGTTGGCTTACGAAAAGCCGGTGGACGTGGAGGGCGTGCGCAAGCGCCTGAATGCCGCCGGCTACAACAGCGCCCAGGTGCAGACCTTCGGCACCGGCAAAGAACTGCTGGTACGTCTGCGCGACGAAACCAAGAAAAAAGCCGGCGACGATCCGACGGCCAGCATCGCCGAAAGCGTTCGCGTGGTTGCCTCGGAACCGGGCAACCCGGCGAAGAAGCTGCGCAGCGCGGAAATCAGCCCGCAGGTCGGCCGGGAGCTGGCCGAGAACGGCATCTATGCGGTGTTGTTCGTCATTCTTGGTTTCCTGATTTACATTTCCTTCCGTTTCGAATGGAAATTTGCGGTGGCGGCCATCATCACGACACTGCACGACGTGCTGGTGGTGGCGGGCTGGTTCGCATTGTCCGGGCACGAATTCGATCTCACAGTGCTTGCGGGCGTGCTTTCGGTGATGGGCTACTCGATCAACGACACCATCGTGGTTTTCGACCGCGTCCGCGAAAACTTCCGCGGCATGCGCGCGTCGCCGGCCGAGGTGCTGAACCGGTCGATCAACCAGACGCTGTCGCGCACGGTCATCACCTCGTTCGTAGCGTTCCTGACCGTGCTGGCGTTGTATCTTTACGGCGGCGGCTCGCTGCGCGGCATGGCCGAATCGCAGATCCTGGGCATTATCATCGGCACGCTGTCCTCGATCTTTGTGGCCTGCCCGCTGCTGCTGTGGCTGGGCGTGAGCAAACAGGATCTGATGCCCAAAGCCCGCGACGAAGCGGCGCTTGCGCGTCGTCCCTGACCGCGGGTTTTTACACGCAAAGGGCCGCGCATTGCGCGGCCCTTTGCGTTCGGACGATACACCGGTGTGTTGGGCGGGCCCCGGCCCGCCGATGCAATTCTGTCGTGACGGCCTAGTGATCGAAGCGGTTTTCCCTGTTGTTTGAAACGATCTGAAAAATTGCAATGGCGGGTCAGCGCCCGCCCTTCCGGAGCAGCATCAATCGAAGGTTTTGGCGTAACCCGTGTTTACCAGCATCTTCTGCAGCGGTTCGATGATGCGGACGTTGGCGGCGACGATCTGACGCGAGCCGGTGTCGATATGCATTGGGGAAAGTGCCGCGCCGCGGAAATCGCACACCCGGCCGCCAGCTTCGCGGACCAGCAGGACGCCTGCGGCGATGTCCCAGGCTTTCACGCCGGCCTCGAAATAGCCGTCGAAGCGGCTTGCGGCCACATAGGCCAGATCCAACGCCGACGATCCGCCGCGGCGGATGTCTTCGGCATGTACCAGCATCGATTTGATGCAGTCGAGCTGGGCATCGACGCGTTTGCGTTCGCGCGGGGCGAAACCGGTGCCCAACATCGCGCCCTGCAGTTCCTTGCGCTCTGAAACGCGGATGCGATGGCCGTTGAGTTGAGCGCCACCGCCGCGGCTGGCGCTGAAGAGCTCGTTGCGCAGCGGGTCGAATACCACCGCATGCACGGGCTCGGCGGCTTCGCACAGCGCGATGGACACGCACCAGTGCGGAATACCGTGAAGATAGTTGCTGGTGCCGTCGAGAGGATCAATGACCCAGGTGAAGCGGCTGGCGCCGCGATTGCCCTTCCGCTGCCCGCCTTCTTCGCCCAGCACGGCGTAGTCGGGATGCGCGCGGCGCAGCTCTTTCACGATCGCCTCTTCTGCCAGGCCATCGATCTCGCTGGCGTAATCCATGCGGTCTTTCTCGATTACTTCGATCGCTTCGAGTCGGGTCAGATGTCGCAGCAGGATGTTGCCGCCGGCGCGAGCCGCCTTGATCATGACGTTGACAGCAGGCTGATGCATCGCGAACAACTCCGGCGCGCGGCCCTTGCGGGCGCGTAAGAAAAGCGGTGGCAGGGCAGGGGAAAAGAACAATGCGGTTCTGGACCGCGCGGCAGTTTAACATTGCCGCCATGTCCTCTGTCGTCACGCCTTCCGCTTCCCTGTCCCTGCCTTCAGAACGTCTGCGGATCGTGCTTGTCGGCACCCAGCACCCCGGCAACATCGGCTCGGCGGCGCGGGCGATGAAAACCATGGGCTTTTCGCGCCTGGTACTGGTGGCGCCCCTGCAGTTTCCGCATCCCGAGGCCTATGCGCTGGCGGCCGGTGCGAACGATGTGCTGGAGGCTGCCGTTAGGGTCGAGACTCTGGCCGAGGCGGTCGCCGACTGCCGGCTGGTCCTGGGCTGCACTGCTCGCAGCCGGCGGATCGCACTCGAAGAGCTGCATCCGCGTCAGGCCGCTGAGCGCGGGCGGCTTGCGGTTGCAGCCGGTGCCGAGGTCGCGCTGGTGTTCGGCCGTGAGCGGACCGGGCTGGAGAACGATGAACTGCAGCTCTGCCATGCGGCCGTGCACATTCCGGCCAATCCCGAATACAGCTCCTTGAATCTAGCTGCCGCAGTGCAGGTCTTGGCATACGAATTGCGTGTCAGCTGGTTCACGGACGCGGCAGAACCACAGGCGGTGTCCGTTGATGTGCCGCAGACGCATACCCTTCGGAGTGAACCGCCCGCAACTCATGCCCAGCTTGAAGGCTTCTTTTCGCAATTGGCGGAGACCTTGGATGCCATCGATTTTCACAAGGGAAGGACGCCGGCGTCCGCACTGCGCAAATTCAGGCGCCTGTTTCTGCGCGCCGACCTCGACGCCCGCGATATCAGACTGCTGCGCGGCTTGCTGGCCGATGCCAAGCGCATGGCCGACATCGCCGAATGCCGCTTGCCGCCGCCGCCGCGTACGCGCTAGCGCCGTGGCGATTTCCGGTCGCTCGCCGCAGACATCTGTGGCATGCCCGCATGGTTCGCCTGCGGTCATCGGCGCTCGCGCTGCTTTGCGGGCGCGTTGATCTTGGGCCGTCTGTTTGCCCTGTTGGTAGCTTTGTCGATGTTCGCTGGCGCGGCGCCGCGCGCGGCAGCGGTTGACGATCAGCGTCACATTCTGGTCCTTGGACGCATCAGCGACGACCCCAAGACCCATTACGAACAGCTCAAGCCGCTGCTCGATTACGTGGTGCCGCGCATGGCCGATGTCGGGATCCGCAAGGGACGGGTGTTGATGGCGCGCGATGCCCAGCAGATGGCCAGCTACCTCAGGCGCGGCCAGGTCGACTGGGTGACCGAGACCGCAGGCACCGCCATGCTGCTTCAGCAGCGCGGCAACGCCCGGCCTTTGCTGCAGACCGAGCGCGATGGCGTCAGCCGCTATCGCACCGTTTTCTTCGTCCGCCGCGATAGCGGGCTGAAAGCGCTTGAAGACCTGCGCGGACGCAGCGTCGCTTTCCAGAACAATGCATCGACCAGCGCGTATTTCGTGCCGGCCATCGAGTTGTTGCGTCGAAAAATGTCGCTCAGTCTGCTGCTGTCGCCGATGGACAAACCCTCCGATCGCACGGTCGGCTATGTGTTTGCGCGCTCCGAATTGAATGTCGGTGCGTGGGTGCACAAGCGTCTGGTCGACGCCGGCACGATGAGCGATATCGATTGGAACAATCCGGCGCGGGTGCCGCCATCCTTCCGCAAGGATCTCGAAGTCATCTACACCACAGAGCCGGTCCCCCGCGCGCTGGAGATGGTTCGCGGCGATTTGGACCCCAGAGTCCAGGCGCGGTTGCGCGAGGTGTTGATGGAAGCTGCCAGCGACCCGCGCGCGCGCGAAGCGCTGCAGTATTTTTTCCGCACCACCCGTTTTATGCCGGTTGACGATGATACCCGGCAGGTGCTCGACCGCCTCCGCATCGGTGTTTCCCAGGTGCGGACGGACGTCGAATGACACTGCCCGCATGAGCACGCTTCGATGAGCACGCGTCGATGAAGATCTTCGAAGGTCTCCACGCCAAATTCATGTCGGTGATCGGCCTGACCCTGGTGGTGATGCTGGCGGTGGTGGTCCTGATCTGGCAGCGCCAGACCTCGACCCAAGCCGAAGTGCTGCGCCTGAGCCGGGATGCTACCCGGACCCTGGTGTTCGACCGTCTGCGCCAGCGCGGTCAAGCCCAAGTGGCGCAGGCTGCGGATCTGCTGGTCAACCCGACCTATTATTTCGATCTCGATGCGATTGGCGTCACCACCCGCAGCATCCTGCACCAGTCCGACGTCAGTTATGTGCTGGTATATGACGCCAAGGGCAGCATTATCCATGACGGTTCCGGCGACATCCCCAGTTTCGGCCAGCTGATGCGCGATGGGCTAGCGAAGCAGATCGTGTCCGCCGACACGCCGCTGGTGCTGAGCACCGATGACGTGATGGATGTTTCCACGCCGATCAAGATCGGCGATCAGCGCCTCGGCGGCGTTCGCGTGGGTTATTCGCTGGTCAAGATCCGCGCAGAACAAACCCACGTGAATCGCGAGATGACGAGCCGCCTGCGCGAGATCGGCAACCGTCATCTGGCGTGGATCGGTCTGTTACTGATGATACTGGTTTCACTGGCGGTGTTGGTCGGCATCGTGCTGCAGCGCGCCTTGGTACGCCCGATCCGTCAACTCGCCGATGCCGCACGCGCGATCGAAGCCGGTAATTTTTCCACCGCGCTGCCGGTCAACGATCGCAGGGATGAAGTCGGCACACTGGTGCGCGCGTTCGCACGCATGGCCGACAGTATCGAGCGCCACGATCGCGACATGCGCCGTATGGCCTATACCGATTCGCTGACCGGCCTGGCCAACCGTCTGGCGTTTCGCGAAACGCTTGATCACCGGCTGATGCAGCTTCGCGGCGTCGGCCGTCAGCTCGCGCTGCTGTTCGCGGATATCGACGATTTCAAGCGGGTCAACGACACCCTGGGTCACGATGTCGGCGACGAAGTGCTGATCCAGTTTGCCAACCGTATCCGCGAGGCGGTGGAACGCACGCGCGGCAGCGTCACCGAGCTGGCGCGCTTCGGCGGCGACGAGTTCGTCATCTTGCTGCACGGCGAAGGCGAACATGAAGATGTCCGCGCCAGCGCTGCGCAGCTTGCCGAGACATTGGTGGCGGAGTTGAGCCGGCCGATCGTGGTGCAGGAGCGTCAGGTGTTCCTCGGTACATCGATCGGCGTGACCCTGTTCCCGGAGGATGCGTCGGGCGCGACCATGCTGATGAAAAACGGCGATATCGCGATGTACCAGGCGAAGGTCGCCGGCAAGAATGGCTACCGTTTTTACAGCCGTGCGATGGATCAGGCGGTGACCCGCCGTGTCCGCATCGAACAGGATCTGCGCGGCGCCTGGGAGCGCGGCGAACTGACCCTTGCGTATCAGCCAATCTATCGCGTCTGCGACAAGGTGCTGATCGGTGCCGAAGCGCTGCTGCGATGGCAGCATCCCGTACATGGCCATGTCGCGCCGTCGGTGTTTATCGATGTCGCCGAGCAGAGCGGGTTGATCGATACTATCGGTCCGGCGGTCATTCGCGCCGCCTGCAAGGATGCGATGCGCTGGGGTCGGAATTCCGCCGCGGCCAATGACCTCTTTGTCTCGGTCAACGTGTCCGCGCGGCAGCTGCGCAGCGGCGATTTCCGCGAACAGGTGCTGGAAGCGCTTTCCGACAGCGGTTTACCGCCGAGGCTGATGCATCTGGAGTTGACCGAGACCGCGGTGCTGAGCGACGAAGATCAGGCGCGCCGAATTCTGTCGAGTCTGCGCGACAACGGGGTCAAGATCTGGCTTGACGATTTCGGTACCGGATTCTCCGGTTTGAGCCATCTGCGTCGGGTGCCGGTGGATGGGGTAAAGATCGACCGCAGTTTCATCACCGATATGCTGCGCGATCCCGACGATCTAGCGCTGACCACCGCGATCATCGCGATGGCCCATTCGCTGGGAATGATCGTGGTTGCCGAAGGCGTTGAAAAGGAAGGGCAGTACGATCTGCTGCGCGCACGTGGATGCGACCTCGCACAGGGCTACTGGCTTGGCCACCCAGTACCTCTTCGCGATTTCATCGCGCTGATCTGCTGATCCGCCGCCAGCGGGCTGCAGCCCAAGTGGGTCACCCCAGATTGATCAGCCCAGATTGATCAGCCCAGGTGGGTCAGCCCAGGTGGGTCAGCCCAGGTTTTCGACCCAAGCCCAGAGCATCGCCGCGAGATTGCCGGACACCGATCCGAAGACATAGATCGCAACGATGCCCGCAGCCCAGGCGATCAGCATCAGCGCGCCGTCGCGCTCCAGCAGCGCCAGGGCGTACAGCAGCAGCAGGGCCCCGAACAGGAAGTTGGTGAACGGAATCGGCAGCGCCAGCAATACGCCCAGCAGCGCAAGTTGCAGACCGGTGAAGATCGTCGCCACCGGGTGGTCGATCACGGCGGTCACCCTCGGGCGGACCAGTGTTTCCAACCAGCGCAGCCAGCGGTCTCCGACGCGATCGAAGCGGATCAACGTGCTGCGCTGAGGGCCGCGGCGGGCGACAAAGCCGGGCAGCCAGGGTTTGCGCAGCAGCATCAGCAGGTGCAGCCCGACCAGTACCACCAGCGGCCCGCTGAGCGCGCCGGCCACTCCGGGAATAGGAATGAACGCGGGAATAGTGGCGATGAACAGCAGCACGCCGAAGGTGCTGCGGCCGAGACCACCAATCAGATCGCGCAGCGCCAGATGATCGTTGGGGTCGCCGTCGCAGAGCGTATCGAGAACTGCGCGCATGCCAAGCGGCGCGGCGCGCTCGTTTTCGCTCAGGGGCTCAGGCGTCATCCGGCACGTCCGCGCTTTCGATGCGCACCAGCAGCAGCTTGTCGATGCGCGGACCATCAAGATCCACCACTTCGATCCGCCAGTTCGACCACTCGAAGAATTCGCCAGTCGTGGGGATGCGGCCGAAGTGCGCGATCGCCATGCCGGCGGCAGTGTGATAGTCGTGATCGTCCAGATGCGGTAACCGCTGGCCGATGAGCTCGCGCAGTTCGTCCACCGGCAGCGAGCCGTCCACCAGCAGCGAACCGTCCGCGCGTTCGATCACCAGCGCTTCGGAGTTCAGCGTCTCCCCGGACTGCAGCCGCCCCAGCACTGCGCCCATCAGGTCGTTCACCGTGACCATGCCGGTGACTTCGCCGTACTCGTCCACCACCAACGCCAGCGACTGCTGTTCTTCGCGAAAAATTTCCAGCAGCTTCAGCGCGTGAGTGGATTCGGAGACGAACACCGCCGGGCGCAGGGTCACGAACAGATCCGGTTCGCGCTCCTGCAGACGGTCCAACAGCGATTTCACTTCCAGCAGCCCCAACACCTCGGCGTCGCTGTCGCGATAGACCGGATAGCGCGAGTAAGGGGTTTCCTGCATTTCGGCGAGATTGTCCAGAAACGGCGCGTTCGCATCCAGCCAGACAATCCGCATACGCGGCGTCATCATGCTTTCGACCGTGCGATCGCCCAGACGCATCACCCGTTGCATCATGTTGCGTTCGTCGTCGTCGATCACGCCCTGCTCGTGACCTTCGCTCACCAGCATATGGATCTCTTCTTCGGTGATCGTGTTTTCGTCGTGGTCGCCCATGCGCAGCAGTCGCATCACCCACCGGGTGCACGTGGACAGCGTGATGACGAAGGGTTTCGCCAGCGTGGCGAAGAAGTGCATGGGAAAAGCCACCGCGACCGCGATTTTTTCGGGCCGCAGGGTTCCGATTCGCTTGGGTACCAATTCGCCGATCAAACCGAATACGAACAACATGATGACGAAGCCGATCGCAAAGCCTACCTCCCCCGCATAGGGCGCAAGCAGTGGAATCTTCGCCAGCGGTTCCGCCAGACGGGGCCCCATGGACTCACCGCCGAAGTGGCCGATCATCAGGCTGAGCAGGCTGATCCATAGCTGCACGGCGGACAGAAAGCTCTCGGGATGGTTGGCCAGCTCCAGGGCTTTGCGGGCCCGGGCGCTGTGCTGCGCCATCTGCTTGAGGCGGCTCTTGCGCGAGGTCAGCACCGCCATTTCCGACAGGGCGAAAAAAGCGTTGAAGAGGATCAGGGCAGCGACCACCAGCAGCTCAAGCATTGCAGAACGCCCCCGCACGACGGGCCGTGGCGCGGCTAGGTGACGGGCCAGCGGAGCGGTTTCGACGATATGCCGGGCACACGGGCGTCGGGGGTTGCATCGGGGAAGCGGTCACGGGCGAGGGCGTCAGAAGGTACGAGAATCATAGCAGGCGGCGATTTCCGTCCCGATCCGCCTCTGTGGCGGCTGATCGGCACCTGTTGGGGCAGCCCAGCTGGCGCCTGGAGTGCCACAAGCCTTGGCTAAACATCAGTGCGGGTCGATCCAAGACCATGACACAACGGAGGCCGAAGTCATTTTTAAGTCATAATTTCGACTTGCGTTGTTCACATCACTGTCATCGAGACGACCGCTATGTTCTCCCTGCAAACGATCTTCGGCTCCGGCCAGCAGTTCTACGACCTGCTTGATGAGGCTGCCGCCGCCGCGCACGCCAGTGCGGCCGCGCTGCATACGATGATGAAGGCTGCCGACCGGCAGCCGGCGCTGGATGGCTTTAAACTGGCTCGCCAGCGGGAGCGGGCTGCGTCAGAGAAGATCGGCAAGGCGCTGGTCAACAGCTTCATCACCCCGATCGAGCGTGAGGACATCGAAGCACTGGGTTCGGCGCTGTACAAAATTCCAAAACAGATCGAAAAATTCGCCGACCGTTATTCGCTGGCGGTGCATCATCTGGAAGAGATCGATTTCGCCCCACGCGCGGCGATGCTTGAACAGGCCGCCGGTGTGGTTGTGGAGATGGTGCGCGAGCTGCGTGATCTTAATATCGACCGCATGACCGCACTCAACGAGAAGCTGCGCGCGATCGAGAACGAAGCTGACCGTTTGATGCTGGAACTCTATCGCGACATCTACTCCGGGAAGCTCGACAGTCTGCAGATGTTCCTGCTCAAGGAATTTTTCGAGATTCTGGAGAAGGCGATCGACCGCTGTCGTGAGGCCGGAGTGGTGGCCTATCAGATCGTGTTGAAGAACAGCTGAGACGACCGACATGCTCACTCTCGTGCTGCTGGTCATCCTGACCGCGCTCGTCTTCGAGTTCATCAACGGGTTTCACGACACCGCGAACTCCATCGCCACCGTGGTCGCCACCAAGGTGCTGAGCCCGGGCAAGGCGGTGATTCTTGCCGCGGTGATGAATCTCATCGGCGCCTTCTGGGGTACGGCGGTCGCCAAAACCATCGCGTCGGGCCTGATCGATACCGATGTGGTCAACGTCACTTCGCAGGTCATTCTGTGCGCGCTGGCCGGTGCCATCGTCTGGAACCTGATCACGTGGTGGAGGGGCTTGCCATCATCGTCGTCCCACGCGCTGATCGGCGGCCTGTGCGGCGCTGCGCTTGCCGCTGCCCACAACGATTGGGCCGCGTTGATCTGGTCGAAGCTCGGCGACGAAGGCTGGGCAAGCAACAAGGGACTGCTGTGGAAGGTCGTCCTGCCGATGGTCAGCTCGCCAATCGCGGGATTTTCGCTTGGCGTACTGATCCTGGGCTTCATCTATGCGGTGATCTGGGCGTGTTCGAAAGCAGGCGGATCGCTGGCGCGGATGGTCCGTCCGCGCTGGGTGAATGCGATTTTCGGCAAGGCGCAGCTGGCGTCCGCCGCCTACATGGGTTTCGCGCACGGCAGCAACGATGCGCAGAAAACCATGGGCATCATCGCGCTGTCGATTTTCGGCGCGCAGGCGACCGGCACGCTCGACCAGTTGCCTGCATGGGCGCATTTTCTCCATCCCGACGGCGGCGAGAAAGACATCGACAGCTGGATCGTGTTCACCTGCGCGCTGGTCATGGCTGCGGGCACCGCTGCCGGTGGCTGGAAGATCATCAAAACCCTCGGTCATAAAATGGTGAAACTGCAGCCGATCGACGGCTTCGCGGCGGAGACCGCGTCGGCGACGATTCTCGTCGTAGCGGCGCATTTCGGTATGCCGGTCTCGACCACTCACAGCATTTCCACCGCGATCATGGGCGTCGGCTTCGGCAAGAATCCGCGCGCGCTCAAAGTCACCGTGATCGAGCGGATCATCTGGGCGTGGATTCTGACGATTCCAGCCGCCGGTAGCGTGGCCTACGGTTTGTTCAAACTGTTCGAGGCGCTGGGCTGGACCTGAAGCGCGAGATAGGCAGCAAAAATGAAGCCCGCAGACAGCGGGCTTTTCTTTGCCGGTTCAAGACAGGGCTTCAGAGCAGATCGCCACCGGCGGACAGCGCCCGCTCAAGCTCGTCACCCATGCCGCCGATCTCCAGGATCAGACGGTCGACCTCGGCCGGGTTGACGCTCTCGTACGGCCGGTTCTCGCACAGCTGCAGGTAGGGAACGCGATCGAGTTCGCCGATCGCCAGATAGCCGACGCGGCTTTCCCAGTTGAAGGCCAGTGCGCGACGGCAGTCGATGCCGGTGGTCGGTGCGATGACAGTGCTGACCCGCAGATAGGTACGGCCGTCGTCGTCTTCCAGTTCCGAAAGGAAGATTGCCTGATGGCGGCGGCCTTGGTCCAGCGAGAGTTCGACGCAGAGCACGTAGGGCTCCTGCATCGTGATCCGGAAGTCGCCGGAAGCGAGATGACTGCGGATCTGTTCGAAGTTTTGCATGGGGAACTCGGGGAAAAACGTTGCGTTATGCTAACCCTCCATGGACGCACTGTCTGCTGCCGAACGTATCCTCGCTGCGATCCGTGCGATTCCGCGCGGTGAAACCGCTGCGTATGGCGTCGTCGCCCAACGTGCTGGATTGCCCGGACGTGCGCGCCTGGTCGCACGGCTGCTGTCGCAGAACGACGATTCCACATTGCCTTGGCACCGCGTGCTGCGTGCGGATGGACGCAGCGCGTTTCCGCCGGGTTCGTTGCTGTGCGAAGAACAGTTGAAGCGGCTGCGCAGCGAAAGGGTGCACGTCGACGACCACGGACGCGTGCGCCCAGCGAAACGGGGAAAATCCCTCGATGAGGAAATCTGGGGCTGAGCATCGGATGCGATTGCCCGCGCTGCTTTCAAAACAGAATGCGCGCGGCTACCTTCGCAACCAACCTGCGATGCTCAGACGTTCGCGTTTTGACGGTAATACTTCGTGCTCTAATTCACTGAGGAAACAGAGGCTGCCGCCAACGGGCGGCACATCGATGGCCGTTTCGCCGGCGCCGTTGCTGTCGAAATAAACGCGCAGCGCACCGCCATCATCGTGGCCCCAGTCGGCATTGAGATAGGCTACCCACGAGACCACACGTGTCGGTCTGGCTGTAGGCGACATGCTGTCGCGGAAACGATCGCGATGGCGTGCGTAACCGCCGCCGGCCGGGTACGCGGCATAGTGCGCTTCGCAGTCGACCAGACCGAGGAACAGTGCACGGTTGAGAACTGCGCGGATCGCATCGAACTTCGCAAGCGCTATCCTCGCCGGATCGCCGCAGCGAGGGTCTTCCAGCCAGCAGGTTGAGTCGGCGCGGATCGCGTTGCGCAGCGTGCGGTCGCCGCTGCGGCCCACCGCAGCCGCAGACAGAGCACCGATCGATTGCAGTTGGCGCAGGTCGTCGCGCAGGGCCTTTCGCAGGATGGCATCGGGCCAATCGGCGATCCAGCAGATGCCGTGGTCGCGCAGTGCATCGGCAAGCAGGGTGGGATCGCGTGAAAAATCGTCGGCGTCGAGGGCGGGCAGCGCGATCATCCCGGTATCATAGGCGGAACATCGATGGCTTGATTGCGCGATTGCCTCGATAGCTCGATTGCTTCCAGATACTCAACCGTTTCCTCTTCCCCCAAGGATCACGGATGTTTTCCAGAATCCCGCCGGTCACCAAGGCGCTGCTGCTCGTCAATATCGCGATGTTCCTGCTGCAGCAGGTATTCGAGGAACCCATGCTTGCGTGGCTCGGGCTGTGGCCGATCGTTCCTGGCGAGGGGTTGTTGTCGGGCGCGAGTCTATTCATGCCCTGGCAGTTGTTGAGTTACGCGTTTCTGCACGGCGACTCGATGCATCTGCTCTTCAACATGCTGGCGCTGGTGATGTTCGGCGCACAGTTGGAGCACGTCTGGGGCAGTCGTCGCTATCTGGTCTATTTCGGCGTATGCGTGCTGGGCGCCGGTCTTTGCCAGCTGGCGCTCGCCAGCGCATCGGTCTCGCAGGGCGGTCCGATGTATCCCACGCTGGGCGCTTCCGGTGGCGTATTCGGCCTGCTTCTGGGTTACGGGATGCTGTTTCCGAACCAGCGCGTGATGCTGTTGTTCCCACCGATCCCGATGAAAGCGCGGACTCTCGTCATCGTCTACGGCGTGGTCGAGCTGTTGTTGGGTTTCACCGGCCTGCAGCCGGGTGTCGCCCATTTCGCGCACTTGGGGGGCATGCTGTTCGGCGGACTGCTGTTGCTGTACTGGCGCCGTCGCCCGAAACCGCCCTCGTCTTCAGGGCGGGGATCCAGCCATCTGCGCGTGGTGAAATGAGGTTCGCGGCGCTGCACAATGGTTGGCCGGAATTGGCTGGCGGCTACCAATCGGGCACGACGGCTGTGGTATGGTCCGGATCGGTGTACGGAGCCTGGGGTCAGAGTGTGGTGGATCAAGCATGAAGTGGGACCCCTTCCTCGTCCTCGAGCAGCTTCTGATCCTGCTGGTGATCGCCAGCCAGATCTGGATTTCGATCAAAGTGATCATGTCCGCGGTCGGTGCCGAACAGTACGTTCGCATTATGTCGTTTTCGACCGGTTTCCTGGCTTTCCTGATCACCCGCGCCCTCGGCGTGACCTTTGCCGACATGATGCTGGCGACTCATTCCAGCGACAGTTCGCTTGGCATCATCGTCATCGGTGCGGTCTTCCCTTTCCTCGTGGGGATTCTGATCTCCGAAGGCACGATCATCGCGCTCAAGCTGGGCACACCCGTCCCGATCCGGATGCTGTTGCTGGTGGCTTCATTCACGCTGTCGCAGGCGGCCTATACCAACTATGTCGCGCTGTATTCCAAGGTCACGACCTTGGATAAGGCCTTTATTCCCAATCTCTCGTACTCGGTCGCGGTAGGCCTGTGGTTGACATTCCGTTATCGCGATAAACATACGCCGACCGGCCCCGTCTAAGCGGTACAGCAAGATCATCGTAAAAAACCGGCGACCCTCAGATCGCCGGTTTTTTTGTTGCGATGCCTGCAACCGTATTGCGGGCGGTGTGATCGCTATTCGACCATCCCGACTGCGATGCGATCACTATACGATCACCACCAGCCCCACCACGGCCACGGCGCCGGGCGAGCGATCACATCGACGCGTTCGCGTACCGGCCACAGATAGACGACATCGGCAGCGAGCCGCGGAAAACGATAATCGTATTCGCCGATCTTGCGGTTTTCGTAGCCGTCCACACGGCCAGTGAAAGTGACTTCGCGGGTTTGGGTGAACAGCGCGGGATCGTAGAAACCGCTGCGGCAGGCAATGAAGCGACCGCGGGTGTCGTCGGCGGCCCAATAGGGACGGCCGGAAGCGTCGAGCCGTGTCGACAGCACTTCGAAGCATGTGCGATCTGCCAGCGGTTCGGTGCGGACGATACGGCCGCCCCAACGGACTACCGAGCCGGTGCTGTCCTGCTCGACCGCTTCGTGAGGCGAAACGGCGGCGAACTCGCCGCGCAGCGGTTTGGTCTGGGTGGCGCAGCCGGCGATGGCGACAGCCAGCGCGGCGATGATGAAAGTGCGAGGGTGCATGAGGGTCTCCGGAGAATTCAGAACATGGCCATCAGTGTCGGGTCGGCAAGCGCAATGCCGTCAAGGTCGATGCTTTCGCAGGTCGCGGATCAACCCCTCCGCCCCTCCGATGCCGCCATGTGCGCGAGCGTACCGCCAATCGACGAAACGTGCGCTGAGCCGGCGCAATGCATCTGCCTGCGGACGCACGGTATGGACGCGCCCCACCCATTCGCCGACCGGTTCGTGCGGCGCGCGGCCAAGACCAAGCCGGCGATAACGCCGTTCCACATTGCGCCAAGCGCGCAGCACCGGGTCGCGTTCGCGTTCCTGCCGGGTGGTCAACCAGAAAATGCCGGCCATCGCCAGCACGGTTGCGATCACGAACAGCTGGATGAGTTTTGCGGAGTCCAGATCGGGCACGCCGAAGGATTCGAGCAGGCGGCGCTGGCGCCCAGCGTTGTAGCCAAGCATCAGATCGTTCCAGCTGCGGCGCATCCAGTCGCCGACATCGAAGATCGAGCCCAGTCCTGCAAAATCGCCGAGCGCGCCGGGTCTGCGATCGGCGATGGTGTCGTAGATGCGCTCCGGCGCGACCGCGGCGGTCGGGTCCACGCGCACCCAGCCGCGCCCCTGCAGCCAGACTTCGGCCCAGGCGTGCGCGTCTGACCGGCGTATCAGCCAATAATCGCCGACCGGATTGCGGTAGCCGCCGACGTAGCCGGTAACCACCCGCGCCGGGATGCCGGCCGAGCGCATCAGCACCACGAACGCACCGCTGTAGTGTTCGCAGAAGCCTGCTTTTTCATCGAACAGGAATTCATCGACGGTATTGCGGCCCAGCAGCGGCGTATCGAGGGTGTAGGCGAATTCGGCGCGAATCCACGCCAGCGCGCGTTTGACGATGGCGCCGTCGCTGGCGGCGCTGGACGGGCCGGCCTCGCGCCGCCACGCGGTGGCCAAGGTGCGGGTGCGGGGGTTGTAGCCGACCGGCAAACGCAGGGCGAGCCGCCGCAGCGCAGGGTGCAAGTCGGTGTCCAGCGCTGCCGGCGGCGCCGAACGCATCCGCCAGCGGGTGATGCCGTTCAGCGGTTCGTCGCTGCGCAGGCTGAAGTCTTTGCCGAGCTGCGTGCCTGGCGGGGCTTCCAGCGGCAGTTCCAGCGCAACCAGCTGGCTGCGTTCGGTCGGTTCGATCTCCAGCAGGTAGTCGTAGCGTTTCGGCCCCGGCGTCGCCTTTGCGTTGCCGACCGACCGCGACCATTCCACGGCGGTCCACGTGCGGCCGTCGAAATCCCAGAGTACCGGTCCGCGCCAGTACATCTGCGATGGTGGCGGCGCATCGCCGGTGAAAGTCGCCCGCAGCGCGGGGGTGTCGTCGGCGACCAGATCGATCCAGTCGCCCGGCGACATCCGGTCCGACAGCCCGGGGCGGGTCAATGCGCGCTCGGGTACGCCCCACATCGGCACGCTGAAGCGCGGAAACAGCCAGAACACCACCAAGGCCAGCGGCAGGCCGATGCCGATCATCCGCGCCACCACGCCGAAACGTCGCCAGGGTTTGCCCGGCGGCGACAGTTCGCCGACTTCGATTTCGGTCAGTTTCAACAGCGCCGCCAGCACCGTCACCGCCGCGATCAGCCCCAGGCTGAGCGGAAGCGGACCCTGATCCAGCAGAAAGGTCGCGAACGGCGCGAACAGCGCGAAGCCGAGCAGACTGCGGGCATCGCGCAGGGTGTGCATTTCGACCGGTTTCAGCGCCAGCATGGTCGCGAGGAGCGCGCAGCCGGTGTCGCGGCCGAAGCGGAACTCGTAGCGGGTGAATACGATGCCCAACAGCGCCACGATCAGCAGGAATCGCAGCCAACCGGGCGCGCGGCCATCGCGCGCAAGAAACGGAATGGCCAGTGCGACCACGCCGATCCCGATCGCCAACATCGGCGGTATCTGCAGCAGCAAAGGCAACAGACAGGCCGCTGCGGCTGCGAGCGTCCAGCGTCGGGCGAGCGGGTCCAATGGCGGTGCATGCTTTTCTCTCCCTCCCTTTCGCCTTTGGCGAAGTGGCGAGTTGGGGAGGGGTGAACGGGTGCCATCAGCCATCTTTCACCCCGTCCCGACCTCTCCCTCCACTTTGCGCAAGGGGAGGAGAGAAGCCATCCGGCATCAGCGCCAGCGCCTTCAGACAGGCATGCCGATGCGCACTGCCTTGCGCTGGCCCCAGCGGCGGCTGGCCGGGCAGCATCAGCCGGTAGCGGCGACCGTCGCGTTCGGCTTCATCGACCCAGCGCGCAAGCCGGCGGATGCGGGCTTCGTAAGCCAATGCATTCAATTTCCGCCAGTCCAGATCGATATCGGCGCCGAGCGGCTGTTCGTATTCACGGACCAGCAGTTCATCGCGCCGCGCCGAAGGTTTCCATGCGATCGCACGACGTGAATCCCCACGTCGATAGGTGCGGAGGTGATGCACATCGTCGCCGCTGGGATGCATGCGCGCGATCGCCTGATCGCCGCCGCCTTCGGGCAGCGCCGGGCCGTGCGCTTCGGGCGCCGGATAGACCAGCAGCGGCGTCTCCGGCCAGACATAGCTCCAGGCCACCACCACGCCCAGCGGGCGCGTCGTGGAGATGCGCAGCCGCTCTGGTTCCCGCCAGCCGCGATGCGAGGTGGTCAATTCGATCACCGCTTCGCCGGCGCCCTGCTGCAGCGAAAGAAACGCGGCATGATCGCCCGACACGATCCGCAGCCTGCGGCGCTCGCGCCCCGGTTCGGCGCGCGCGTGCACGCGCAGCTGCAACGGTTTGCCGGCGCTGACCGGCTCTGCGCCCACTGCGGTGATGCACAACCCCGACAGCTGCAGATGCGCGGCGAACAAGCCCGTATGCACTGCGCCGCCCAGCATCAGCGCCAGCATCAGCGCCGGATTGTTGTTGTAGTTCAGCGCACCCAGCAGCATCGCCACCAGCAGCGCGGTGAAGAACAGGCCGAATCCGGTCGGCAGCACGTAGATCCGACGACGATCAAAGCTGACGGGTAGCGACTCCGGCGCGCGCGGTTTGATCCATCGTGCGGCGCGGCGTTCAATCCAAGTGCGGAAACCGGTTTCCTTCATTCGCCCCTCACCCTCACCCTCACTCGCTCCGCTCGCTCTCCCCTCTCCCGCATGCGGGAGAAGGTGGCCAAAAGCCGGGTGAGGGGCATCAATCCACCGCTACCGCATGCAGGATCGACTTCGCAAGCGCGGTGCCGTCGCCACCGTCGGCATCCGCAACCAGACGGTGCGCGGCCACTGCGATGAACAGGGTCTGCACATCTTCGGGCAGCGCGTGCGCGCGGCCGAGCAGCAGCGCGTGCGCGCGCGAGGCGCGCAGCAAGGCTAGACCCGCGCGCGGCGAGAGCCCAACGCGCACGCCGGGGTGATGGCGGCTGCGCGACATCAGCGTCTGCACGTAGGCGATCAGCGCTTCGCTGGCGTGCACATCGTTCACAGCGCCGCGCAGCGCGCGCACGTCGTCGACGCTCAGCACCGCTTCGCTGCGCGCGATCAGATCGCGGCGGTCGCTGCCGGACAGCAGCGCGCGTTCGGCGTCGTCGGGCGGATAGCCCAGATGCAGGCGCAGCAGGAAGCGGTCGAGCTGCGAATCGGGCAGGGGATAGGTGCCGGCCAGATCGACCGGATTCTGGGTCGCGATCACGAAAAACGGATCCGGCAGCGGATGGGTCGTGCCGTCGACCGTGACCTGATGTTCCGCCATTGCCTCCAGCAGTGCGCTCTGGGTACGCGGCGGCGCGCGGTTGATTTCATCGGCCAACAGCACTTGCGCGAACACCGGGCCTGGGTGGAAGTGGAAACTTCTCGCCTGGGGGTCGAAAATCGAGACGCCGACGATATCCGAAGGCAGCAGGTCGGAAGTGAACTGCACGCGCTGGAAGCCCAGGCCCAGACTCGCCGCCAGCGCGTGCGCCAGCGTGGTTTTGCCAAGGCCCGGCAAATCCTCGATCAGCACGTGCCCGTCGGAGAGCAGCGCGACGAACGCCAGGCGCACCTCATGCGGCTTGCCCAGCACCAGCCGATTGACCTGCGCCTGCGCGCGCTTGAGGGCGTCCAGCTGCGCGTCGTTTAGCATGTGTGGGGTTTGAGAACTGGCGTCACGGGGTGCTCCAACCGGCGATGCGGATATTTTTTGACAGTTTAACGAGACTACGCATTGAAACAGCAGACGGATTCGGCGAAACGCATCTTCATCGCACTCTGGGCGGTGGCGACGCTGTGCAAGTGCGTACTGGCGGCGCGGCTTCCGCTGTTCGTAGACGAAGTCTTTTATTGGCAGGAAGGCCAACATCCGGCGTGGGCATATTCGGATCTGCCTGCCCTGACCGCGTGGTTGACGCGCCTGGGCGTCGAGTTGGGCGGCCACACTGCGCTTGGACTGCGCTGGCCTTTTCTGCTGATCGCCGCGCTGCTGCCGTGGTGTATCGCAGCGATCGCGCGGCGCGAAACCAGTGCCGATCACGCTTGGCATGCGGGTATGCTGGCGCTGTTGATGCCGCTCCTCGGTACGCTCGGCGTATTGGCTTTGCCTGACGTGCCCTTGGCGTTGGCGACGATGTTGTGCCTGGATGGCGGCAGCCGTTTGATGCGCGGCGTGAGTTGGGCGGCGGTTGGCCTGCTCGCTGCGGGCCTCATCATCGGTGGGCTTACCCACTATCGCTTTATCGCGGTGATCGGCGTCGGTTTCACGGTGATGTTGATGTTGCCCGAAGGCCGCCGCGCACTGCGCGATCCAAGGGTGTGGCTGGCGGTCGCATGCGGTGCGCTGGCATGGCTGCCGCTGTTGCTGTGGAATGTCGACAACGCCGATGCGGGCCTGCGTTTCCAGCTTGTCGACCGCCATCCATGGGCCTTCCATGTCGATGGGCTGCAGTTTCTGGCGGCGCAGGCACTGTTGGTCACGCCTCTGCTGTTGCTCGCGCTGCTGCGCGCAGGCATCGCGCAGCGCGATGCGGCACATCCGGCCGGCACACGTTATCTGGCCTGGTCGGGACTACTGGTGCTGGCGGGATTTTTCGCGCTTGGATTTTTTGCCGACAGCGAGCGCGTGAGTTTCCATTGGCCGCTGCCGGCGTATCTCGCGCTGCTGCCGCTGGCGCCATGGATGCTGTCGCAATGGTCCCGATCAATGCGGCGTGCAGCCTGGGCGTTGTCAGCGCTGGGCCTCATCACCGGTCTAGCCTATTACGGGGCGGTGTCCTCGCCGGCGATGCGCGAACGCGCGGCGGCCAGCAAAGCTTATCCGTCGAACTTCGCTGGCTGGGATGTGCTTGCGCGCGAAGTGGCCGCGATGCGAGCACGCATGCCGCCCGGTACGCGCATCGTCGCCGATAACTTCAAGATCGGCGCGGAGCTGGGGTTTGCGCTGAACGATGCTGAAATTGCTGTGCTCGATCATCCGCTGAATCGTCACCACGGCCGTGCGCCGCAGTTGGCGCTGTGGGGGCTGCTGTACGACCGAGATACCGATCGCAACAATGCGCCGGTGTTGCTGGTGGTGGGCGCGACCGACGTCAGCTATCGCGATCAATTGCGGCGCTATCACGACCTCTGCGCAATGGTCGGGCCGCTGCCGCCGCCAAGCGTGCTCAATATCGACCGTGGCCGCCAGCGGTTTCTGCTGTTCGCGCTGTCGCCGCAGCGTGCCGATGGCCGTTGCACCGCCCCGGCGATGGCATGGATCGATACGCCTTCTGCCGGCGAAGCGGTCGCGCATCGCTTCGCGCTGACGGGCTGGGCGTTCAAGGATGGCGTGGGGCTTGCGCGGGTCGAAGTCTTGATCGATAGACAGCCGGTTGCGAATGCCGATTACGGCATCGGTCGTCCAGAGGTTGCCGGCTTTTGGCAGAAGTGGCGCGACGGCGGCTCTACAGATCCGCAGCAGCCAAAGGTCGGCTTTCGCGCTGACATTGACCTTGGCGCGCGAGCGCCGGGCACCTATTGGTTGGGATTGCGGATGCACGGGCGCGACGGCAGCGTTGAAGACTGGCCCGAGCAGGCGGTCGAGCTGCGGTAGATACCGTTCACGGCACGATGAAACCCGCCTCGCGCAACAGCCGCGCGGTTGCGATCATCGGCAGACCGATTAACGCGGTCGGGTCGCGATTATCGATTTCATCGAACAGGGCAATGCCCAGGCCTTCCGACTTGAAGCTGCCGGCGCAGTCCAGCGGCTGCTCGCGGGTGACATAACGTTCGATCTCCTCAGCGCCCAAGGCGCGGAAGCGGACGGTAGTGATATCGAGCGCGCAATGCCGCTGCCCGGCAGGCCCTGCAAGACACACTGCAGTGAGGAAGCGCACCTCGCGGCCCGACATCGATCGCAACTGGGCGATCGCTGCGGCGTGGTGGCCAGGTTTGCCCAGCGGATGGCCGTCAAGTTCGGCGACCTGATCGGAGCCGATCACCCAGGTTTCCGCCCGATCATCGTCTGCAATGCGGGCGATGACATCTTCAGCTTTCGCCCGCGCCAGCCGTCCGGCTAGAGCCTGCGGCGATTCGCCGGGCAGGGGAGACTCGTCGGTGTTGGGTCGTGCCGTAGTGAAGGTCACACCGAAACGTTCGAGCAGCGCGCGGCGGTAGGCCGATGTCGAAGCGAGTACCAAGCGCAGCATCGGTCCGTGGCTCAGATTTGGACGGTGCGGGCGCGCTCGACCAGCAACAACTGCTGGTCGAGCCGGGTCCGCGCCTGTTCGATCGAGATGCGGATCTCGTCGAGGGTCTGGATCGAAGCGGTGTTGCCGTGCTGCTGCAGCCACAGGCGCTGGCGCAGCATTTCCTGCAGCGCGTTGCGGACGGTTTCGTCTTCGTCGCCCGTGATCGCTTCGATTTCGCTCTTGGCGGCACGCAAGCGGGCTTCAAGCACGTCTGCGGCGTCCAGCAGCCGGGCCATGGCACGCTGGCGAGGCGTATCACGGCGCACGAAGCGCCAGCCCAGGGTTAAAACAATGATGGACGCTACGATCGAGGCGAGGGTGACAACGGGAAAGGAGAATGCGGTCACACGGCAGGCCCGAGCGCGGGTGGCCAGTCTGACGTGGCCGCGCCCGTCGGGCAAATGGCGGGCCTGGATATCTCTGCACTGAGTGCTCGGCGGCAGGTTTCGGGTTTGACAGTGCGGGGCTCGCCCCCTACCATTCTGCTTCTTATGTCCGCTGAAGTGCCCTCAACTTTGGACGCTTGGCGCATGGTGGCAGCCCGGCGTAGCTTCGATGGCCGGCTTCCGCTGGCCGCGATGGCCCGTCTGCGCGATCTGTTGGCCGATACCGAGGGCGAAGCGCGCTTCTCTCTGGAGTTCGACCAGGATGTTCTGCAGTTGCCGTTTGCGGAGCTGCGGGTTGATGTCGAGTTGCCGCTGATTTGTCAGCGCAGCCTGCAGCGGTTCCTGCTGCCGGTGTCGCTGGTGCAGCGGTTCGCATTGATACGCGGCAGCGATGGCGAAGACGATGAAAACGTCGAGGCTTCACTGCTGCCGGACTACGAGGTGCTGCAGCTGGCCGATGACGGCCTGATGCGGCCGGCGGAACTGGTCGAGGACGAGTTGATCCTGATCGTCCCGTTGGTACCGGTGCAGCCGGGCAGCGAGTCGGTCGAGCGCGATTGGCCGGTGACCGAAGAGGAAGAAATGCGCGTCAATCCATTCGCGGCGTTGGCGGCACTGAAAAAAATCTGAGCAATACCCATTACAAGAAAGGCGCCAAGTGCCGATCCAGCAGGAGCGGACCGAGACGACTTTCGCGACATTCACGTTTCAAGGCTGGAGCAATCCCAATGGCTGTGCAGAAATCCCGAGTGACCCCTTCCCGTCGTGGCCAGCGTCGCTCGCACGACGCCCTGACCGCGAAGCAGCTGGCGACGGACCCCGTCTCGGGCGAAATCCATCTGCGTCACCACATCACAAAGGACGGCTACTACCGCGGCCGTCAGGTGATTGTGCCGAAGGTCAAGATTGCCGATCAGGAGTGACGGCTGCGGCGCGCAGGCGCCGGGGTTATTCCCGCCGTCGATGCGACTGATATTGCATCGCGCCGGATCAGCCCAGCCGGCAACGCCGGCTGGCGGAATGGATGCGGTTTTACTGGTCGCGTCTTTTCGACAGGGGCAACGGCTGGCATGAGCAAGCAGATCTACGCGCGTATCGCAGGCACCGGCAGCTACTTGCCCGAAAAGGTGCTGACCAACGACGATCTCGCCAAATTCGTCGACACTACCGACGAGTGGATTACATCGCGCAGCGGTATTCGCCAGCGCCATATCGCCGCCGCCGACCAGACCACTTCCGATCTTGGTTTCCAAGCCGCCGTGCGCGCGATGGAAGCTGCCGGCGTTTCGGCTTCTGAGCTGGATCTGATCATCGTCGGCACCACAACGCCCGATCTGATTTTTCCGTCGACCGCCTGCCTGATCCAGCACCGGCTCGGTGCCGACGGCTGCGCCGCATTCGATGTCAATGCGGCCTGTTCCGGCTTCATCTACGCGTTTACCGTTGCCGATAAGTTCATCCGCTCCGGCGCTTCGAAAACGGTGCTGGTGATCGGCGCCGAAACGCTGACCCGGATGATCGACTGGACTGACCGCACCACCTGCGTTCTGTTCGGCGACGGCGCTGGCGCAGTGGTGCTCAAGGCCGATGACGACACCGGCATCCTCAGCACCCATCTGCATGCCGACGGCGGCAAGAAGGAATTGCTGTGGAACCCGGTCGGCGTTTCGGTCGGTTTCAAACTGGACGAACCCAATGCCGGCGTGCGCATCAATATGGCCGGTAGCGATGTGTTCAAACACGCGGTGAAAGCGCTCGATTCGGTGGTCGAGGAAACGCTGGAAGCCAACGGTCTTGATCGCCACGATATCGATTGGCTGATTCCGCATCAGGCCAACCTGCGCATCATCGAAGCCACCGCCAAACGACTCGATATGCCGATGGACCGCGTCATCGTCACCGTCGACAAACACGGCAATACCTCATCCGGTTCGGTGCCGCTGGCGCTGGACGAAGCGGTGCGCTCCGGCAGGATCCAACGCGGCCAATTGGTGCTGCTGGAAGCTTTCGGCGGCGGCTTCACATGGGGTTCGGCGCTGCTGCGTTACTGAATCGCTCAGGTATGCCTTCGAAGCCGTCGCAACCCTCAGGGCGCGGCGGCTTTTTTGTTGTGCGTGATCCGCTGACCGCACGATTCCCAGCGCTTCCGGATACGCCGTCTTACATACGCCGTCGTACAGACAGACGATAACGTTCGCCCGTATCATCACTTTTTACATTCGAGCTGGAAAACCGCGTGAGCGCACCGCAAGCGATCGATCCGACCTTGGCATTCGTGTTTCCCGGACAGGGCTCGCAGTCCGTCGGCATGCTTGCGGATCTTGCCAAGTGTCACCCTTCGATCCACGAGTGTTTCGCTGAAGCTTCGGACGGCGCCGGCGTCGACCTTTGGGCGCTCTCGCAGGCTGGTCCGGAAGAGCAGCTCAATCGCACCGAATTCACCCAGCCTGCGCTGCTCGCGGCGAGCGTCGCTGTTTGGCGGCTCTGGCAGGCAC
Organism: Lysobacter sp.; assembly: GCA_043775395.1. Lineage (GTDB taxonomy): Bacteria > Pseudomonadota > Gammaproteobacteria > Xanthomonadales > Xanthomonadaceae > Lysobacter_I. The sequence goes on from JAYVSK010000290.1 coordinate 29,122, forward strand.
AGGGCGGTGCGCTGCCGTCGGTGCTTGCCGGTCACAGCCTCGGCGAATACAGCGCGCTGGTTGCAGCAGGAGTCCTGTCGCTGCGTGAAGCCGCGCATCTGGTGCGCATCCGCGGACAGCTGATGCAGGACGCTTCGCCCGTGGGCAGCGGCGCGATGGCCGCGGTGATCGGGGTGGACGACGAGGCGGTACATGCTGCCTGCGTCGAAGCTTCGGGCAGCGAAGTCGTCGTTGCCGCCAATTTCAATTCTCCCGGTCAGATCGTGATCGGCGGACATGCCGCCGCGGTCGATCGCGCCAGTGCACTGCTCACCGAACGGGGCGCGCGCAAGGTCGCACGGCTTGCGGTCAGCGTGCCTTCGCACACGCCGCTGATGCGCGAGGCCGCGAACCGTCTGGCCGACACGATGCATGGCGCGGACTGGCGCGAACCGGCGCTGCCTGTGGTGCAGAACGTCGATGCCGAAATACACGACGGCGTACAGGCGATCCGCGATGCGCTGGTGCGCCAGCTGTATCTGCCGGTGCAGTGGACCGCTTGCATCCGGGCACTGTCCGCACGCGGCATCGTTCGCGCCGGCGAGTGCGGCCCCGGCAAAGTGCTCGCTGGGCTGACCAAACGTATCGACAAATCGATCGAGCACCGTGCGCTTGGCACGTCGGGCGATTTCGAATCCGCGCTCGAGGCGTGGCAATGAGCGTATTTTCGTCCATTTCGCCGAAGGCGATGATGGGGGAGGGCTGATCTCGCTGAGATGCACGCCCAACCCATCCCGGCCTCCCGCTGCGCAATGCGCAAGGGGAGGAGAACAGCAGACCATTCGACTCGAAACCACCATGACCACAGACAACAGCCAGTATCGTCCGCTGCACGGCGACATCGCCCTCGTCACCGGTGCCAGCCGCGGTATCGGCGCCGCTATCGCGGACAGGCTCGCCGCGCAGGGCGCGATCGTGATCGGCACCGCCACATCCGACAGCGGTGCGCAGGCCATCGGCGAGCGTCTCGCGCCGCTCGGCGGCCACGGCCGCAAGCTCGATGTGGTCGACGGCGCTGCCGTCGAAACGTTGATCGGCCAAATCACCAAGCAGTTCGGCGCAGTGTCCATCCTGGTCAACAATGCAGGCATTACCCGCGATAATCTTTTGATGCGCATGAAGGACGAAGAATGGCAGTCGATTCTCGACACTAATCTGACCAGTGTGTACCGCACCAGCAAAGCGGTGATGCGCGGCATGATGAGAGCGCGTAAGGGCAGGATTATCAACATCGCTTCGGTGATCGGCGTCACCGGCAATGCCGGCCAGACCAATTACGCCGCAGCGAAGGCCGGCATCATCGCGTTCAGTAAATCGCTCGCGAAGGAAATCGGTTCGCGCGGTATCACCGTCAATGTGGTCGCACCCGGTTTTATCGATACCGACATGACCCGCGCAATGCCCGATGCGGCGAAGGAAGGCCTGCTCGGCCAGATCGCGCTGGGCCGTCTGGGCGACGCCGACGATATCGCGCACGCCGTCGTGTTCCTGGCCGGCCCAGCGGCCAGCTACATCACCGGCGAGACCCTGCATGTCAACGGTGGCATGTACATGCCCTGATCGCGCTTCGACCCGTTCTCCTGCACCTTTGCCGGGCGAAATGCGGTATGCGGCGCGGCCGATATCCGCCAAGTCATTGAATTGAAAAGACCCGTCCAGACCTTTCACGGGCCCTAGTTTCCCTTACACTATCCACCGCGTCATTACCTCCCGGAGCACAATACACATGAGCAGCATCGAAGAACGCGTCAAGAAAATCGTGATCGAACAGCTTGGCGTCAAGGAAGATGAAGTCACCAACAGCGCATCGTTCGTCGATGATCTCGGCGCCGACTCGCTCGATACCGTCGAGCTGGTGATGGCTCTCGAAGAAGAGTTCGAGTGCGAGATTCCGGACGAAGAGGCAGAGAAGATCTCGTCGGTGCAGCACGCCATCGACTACATCACGGCGCACGTCAAGCCGTAAGTGCGTTTGTTTCTGCGCCCGGTCGATCGGATCGGGCGACCGCCGGGGCCGCATTGCGGCCCTGCGTGTTTGAGAGCGCGGCGCAATGCCGCGCGCCGCGATGCAGTCATCGTGTCGCGGCCGGCCTTCGCAAAGTCTGCGTAAAGTCAAGCCTTGAAGCGTTCGGAGTAAAGACATGTCGAAGCGTCGCGTGGTGGTCACCGGGCTGGGTATCGTCTCGCCGTTGGGCAACGATCTGGCCAGCAGTTGGAACGGCATCGTCAACGGACGTTCCGGCATCGCTGAAGTCACCCACTTCGATGCCTCCGCGATGGCGACGCGGATCGCCGGCGAGGTCAAGGGTTTCGATCCCCTACTGTGGATTTCGCCGAAAGACGTCAAAAAAATGGACGCTTTCATCCACTACGGCGTGGCCGCCAGCCTCATGGCGATCCAGGATTCCGGTCTTGAAGTCAACGACCGCAACGCCGAGCGTATTGGCGCGATGATCGGCTCGGGAATCGGCGGCATTCTCGGTATCGAAGAGCAGACCATCAAGTATCACGATGGCGGACCGCGCAAGATTTCGCCGTTCTACATTCCCGGCACCATCATCAACATGCTGCCGGGGCAGGTCAGCCTGATGACTGGCATCCAGGGTCCCAATTTTTCTGCGGTCTCGGCCTGCGCCAGCGCCAACCACTCCATCGGCGTGGCGATGCGGATGATCCAGTATGGCGATGCCGATGCGATGATCGCCGGCGGCGCCGAGCGCGGTTCCACGCCGACGTCGATCGGCGGGTTCTGTGCGATGAAAGCCATGTCGACCCGCAACGACGACCCTGCACGCGCTTCGCGTCCATGGGACAAGGACCGCGACGGTTTCGTGATGGGCGATGGTGCGGGCATTCTGGTGCTGGAAGAATACGAACACGCCAAAGCGCGCGGCGCGCGGATCTACTGCGAACTGCGCGGTTTCGGCGCTGGTGCGGATGCGTTCCACATGACCGCGCCAAGCGATAACGGCGAGGGTCCGGCGCGCTGCATGACCGCTGCGCTGAAAGATGCTGGCGTCAATCCGGACCAGGTCGAATACCTCAACGCGCACGGCACTTCGACGCCGTTGGGCGATCTTGCAGAAACCCTCGCGATCAAGCGCGCGCTGGGCGATCACGCCTACAAGACCATGGTGTCTTCGACCAAGTCGATGACCGGTCATCTGCTCGGTGCCGCCGGCGGCGTGGAAGCGATCTTCTCGGTGATGGCGCTGCATACCGGCATCGTCCCGCCGACGATTAATCTCGACGCACCCGGCGAAGGCTGCGATCTGGACTACGTGCCGAACGTCGCGCGCGAGAAGAAGATCGACATCGCGGTGTCGAACGGGTTCGGCTTCGGCGGCACCAACGGCACGTTGGTCTTCGGTACGCTCTGATCCATTCCATGAAGTGTTCCGCATGATCGTCACCCGCGCGCTGCCTGCGGACTGCGACCTGCTGCGTCTGCATCGCCAGTCGCCCGCACGCTACCCGCTGCTGCTGCAGTCCACTTCCTCGTCGCTGCACGCCGGTGATGCGCAGTTGGGTGCGGGCCAGCTGCGTTCGGGCATGACTCGCTGGGATCTGCTGCTGGCCACCAATGGCGAAGCCCTGCGGCTCGATCATGACGGCCGCGTCCGCGATCATTTCGGCCGCGACCAAGGCGAGGATTTTCTCGCGCTGCTGGACGATCGCTGGCGCGCGCTGCGCACGCCGCATGAAGCATCGCGATGGCCCTTTTGCGGCGGCTGGGCATTATTGCTCGCCTATGAACTCGCCGCGCAGGTCGAACCGGTACTGCGGCTGCCGCAGGCGGAGGGCGCATTGCCCGTGGCGTTGGCGCTTCGCTGCCCTGCTGCGGTACTGCGCGATCATGCGACCGGCGAGTGTTTCGCGATTGCCGAGCACGCATCGTCGGAGATGCTGGACGCGATTTTCGCCGATGTCGACGCTCCCGATCCCGCGCCGCTGCCGGCATGGCAGTCGCCGCAGCCGCTGCAGGAGGACGCGCCCGCTGGTTTTACCGATGGCGTGACGCGGATTCTCGATTACCTCGCCGCTGGCGACGTGTTTCAGGTGAATCTTTCGCGTGCGTGGCGCGCGCGCTTTCCGCAAACGCTCGACCCCGCTGCGCTGTATGCACGGCTGCGCGCGGCCAGCCCTGCGCCGTTCGCCGGTCTGTTTGCGGGCGACACCGCAGGTGCGCCGTGGGCGGTGGTGAGTTCTTCGCCGGAGCGACTGGTGTCGGTGCGTGGCGACGTGGTCGAAACCCGGCCCATCGCCGGCACACGCCCGCGTTTTGACGGCGACGACGACGTGGCGCGGATCCGCGAATTGATCGATCATCCGAAAGAGCGCGCCGAGCACGTGATGCTGATCGATCTGGAACGCAACGATCTTGGCCGCGTCAGCGTGCCGGGTAGCGTGGAGGTGGATGAGCTGATGTCGGTCGAAAGTTATTCGCACGTGCACCATATCGTCAGCAACGTGCGCGGACGGCTGCACGACGACGCCACGCCCGGCGCGACGATCCGCGCGGTGTTTCCCGGCGGCACGATTACAGGTTGTCCGAAAGTGCGCTGCATGCAGATCATTGCCGAGCTTGAAGGTACAGGGCGCGGCGCCTACACCGGCGCGTTCGGTTGGCTCAACCGCGATGGCGACCTTGATCTGAATATCCTCATCCGCAGCGCCGAAGTGGAAGGTGATGCGTCCGGCGGAAGCACGCTGCGTTTCCGCACCGGTGCCGGCATCGTCGCCGACTCCGACCCGCAGCGCGAGCTCGACGAGACCCGCGCCAAGGCGCGCGGTCTGCTCAAAGCCTTGGGCGTGGAGGCATGAGCGCGCGACTGTTCGTCGGCGACGATCGAATCGATGCGGGCGTCGAAGCGGGTATCGATGCAGTGTTGGCCGAAGGCCGCGGCTTCGCTTATGGCGACGGTGTTTTCGAGACCATGCGCGCCATCGGCGGTTCGATTCCATGGTGGCCGGGGCATCGCGCGCGGCTGGCGCTGGGCGCGGCGCGGCTGCGCATTCCGCTGCCATCCTCCGAACGTCTCGATACCGAACTGCACGACTGGCTGTCGGTCCATCGCGACGCGATGATCAAACTTATCCTCACCCGCGGCAGCGGCGGGCGCGGCTATGCGCCCGTGCTGGATGCACCGCCAGTGTGGACGCTGACCGCTTCGGCACTGCCGCAATCAGCGCGTCCGGGCGGCCTGCATCTGCGCTGGTGCGATACGCGCCTGTCGCGGCAGCCGCTGCTGGCCGGCATCAAACACTGCAATCGGCTCGAACAGATCCTGGCCCGCTCCGAATGGAGCGCTCCGGAGATCGACGATGGCCTCATGCTCGACACCGAAGACCATGTCGTCGCTGCTACCTCCGCCAATCTGTTCGTGCTGCGCGATGGGCACTGGTCGACGTCGCCAGTGGATCACTGCGGTATTGCCGGGGTCTGCCGCAGGTGGGCGTTGCGCGCGTTCGCGGCCACCGAGCGGAGGTTGCGCCGGGACGAGGTCGAAACCGCCGACGCATTGATCCTGTGCAACGCGGTGCGCGGTATCCTGCCCGTGGCCCGGCTGGGCGACCGCGTCTGGACGCCCCATCCTGCGGTTGAGGATGGCCGTCGGCGGCTTGCCGCCGTGCACCCTGCGTTCCAACCGCTGGTCTTTCAACAGCATGCATTCAACCAAGATGCAGTCGAACAGCATGCAGTCGAACAGCATGCAGTCGAAAAGCCTGCCTTTCACGCCCTATCGAACGAGGACGCTCCGTGAGTCCAGCCCGCAAGAAAACATCGCGCCTCGGAGTACTCGCACTGCTGATGTTGTCGCTGATCGTGGTCGTCGTCGGCGCGTTCGGTTTTCTCGCCTACCAGCGCTATCTTGGCTTCGCCGATGCGGCGATGACCGGCATCAACGATGGCGAAACGCTGGTGGTCGAATCCGGCGATTCATTGCCCAAGGTGCTGAGCAAGCTGCGCGCGCTGGGCATCGACACCCGCGATCTTGAATGGCGTGCATTGGCCAAACAAATGGGCGCCGCCGGTAAAATCCAGATCGGCGAATACGCGCTGACGCCCGGCATGACCCCGCGCGATCTGATCACGCGCATGCGCGACGGCAAAGTCATGAACTATCGTTTCACCATCGTCGAAGGCTGGAACATTCGCGACCTGCGCGCAGCGCTGTCCAAGGCGACGCCGTTGAAGCAGGAGACCGCGCAGCTGGATCAGGCGGCGCTGATGCGTGCTCTTGGATTAGGCACGCAGCATCCCGAGGGCCGGTTCCTGCCCGAGACGTATCTCTATACCCGCAACGACAGCGATCTGGATGTCCTCAAGCGCGCCGCCGCTGCGATGGAAAAAGCGCTGGCCGACGCCTGGAGCGGCCGCGATCAGGATCTGCCCCTGAAGACGCCATACGAAATGCTCATCTTGGCGTCCATTATCGAAAAAGAAACCGGCATCGCCAGCGAACGTCCGCAGATCGCCGGCCTGTTTGTACGCCGCCTGAAAATACCGATGCGGCTGGAGACCGATCCCACCGTGATCTACGGCATGGGCAGCGCCTACAGCGGCAACATCCGCAAGACCGACCTGCGCACCGACACGCCGTACAACACCTATACCCGCGACGGCCTGCCGCCTACGCCGATCGCGATGCCCGGCCGCGATGCGCTGCAGGCCACTGCGCATCCTGCACCGGGTGATGCGCTGTTCTTCGTCGCGGTGGGCGACGGCAGCGGTCGTCATGTCTTCACCAAAAACTATGCCGATCACCAGACCGCCGTGGCGGACTATCTCAAGCGTTATCGCGCACAGCGTGCCGTTGAACAGCAGGGCAGCACACAATGACCCTTGAACGCCATCCGCATTTCGTGTCGCTGGAAGGCGGCGAGGGCGCGGGCAAGACCACCGTGCTCAACGCGCTGCGCGAAGCGCTGCAGCAGGCCGGGCATGAAGTCATCTCCACCCGCGAGCCTGGCGGAACGGTGCTTGCGGAACAGATCCGCGGCCTGCTGCTCAACGTACCCATTGACGGTGTGCAGCATGAACAGCCCACCGCCGAAACCGAACTGCTGCTGATGTTCGCCGCGCGCGCGCAGCACGTGCGCGAAACCATCAACCCGGCTTTGGCCCGCGGCGCATGGGTCGTCTGCGACCGTTTCACCGATTCCAGCTATGCCTATCAGGGCGGCGGACGTGGGATCGACCCCGCATTCATCGCCGAACTCGAACACCGCGTAGTCGGCATCCAGCCCGCACTCACGCTGCTGCTGGATCTGGGCGTGGCCCAAGGCCGCGAGCGCACGCGTGGGCGCGATCTCGCGTTTGGCAGCAATGGCCCTGACCGCATCGAACGCGAGCGAGACGATTTTTTCGAGAAAGTGCGCGGCGCGTTTCTCGCCCGTGCGCGCGCGGAGCCCGAACGTGTGCGGGTGATCGACGCCACCCAGTCCGCCGCCGAAGTCGCGGCCGATGCGGTTGCGATCCTGCGCATGTTCATCGCGCGCGGTGGCTTCTGATGAGCGTGCAAACATGAGCGTCCAAGCATGAGCCTGCAGCTGTCCGCATTTTCTCCGTGGCAACAGCGCATGTACGCGCAGGCTACCGCCGCGCTGGACAGCGGCCGCCTCGGTCACGCGCTGCTGATCTGCGGCCCGCCGCAGCTGGGCAAACGCCTGCTGGCCGAACGGCTTGCCCAGCGCATGCTCTGCACCGCGCGCGACAGCGTTGGCGAACCGTGTGGCCGCTGCCGCAGCTGTCAGCTGTTCGAGAACCGCTATCAGCGCGACTCCGCCGAACTGCGCCCGGACGGTACGCTGGCGCATCCGTTCGGCCATTCTGGTCATCCGGACCTCACCTTCATCGGCTACGAGTGGAACGACAAAGCGCGTCCGCCGCGGCTGCGCACCGAACTGGTGATCGAACAGATCCGTCAGCTCTCGGAAAAGCTTTCGCTGACCCCGCAGTACGGGGGCGCGCAGATCACCATCCTCGACCCCGCCGACGCCATCAATCACGCCGCCTGCAATGCGCTGCTCAAGACATTGGAAGAACCGCAGCCCGGACGCTACCTCTGGCTGATCAGCGCCAACCCCGCGCGTCTGTCCGCCACTATTCGCAGCCGCTGCCAGCGCTTGGAAATGCGTCTTCCGCCCGCCGACGAAGCCTTGACCTGGCTGCTCGCCCAAGGCCATGCCGACGCCATCGCACGCGAAGCGCTCACCGCCGCGCGCGGCCACCCAGGCTTGGCCGACCGCTGGCTGCGCGACGGCGGCCTGGACCTGCGTCGCGATATCGCCGCCGATCTGCAGGCGCTCAGCCGTGGCGACAAGTCGCCGCTCGACACCGCCAAACGCTGGGCCGACGCCGCCGACCTCGATCAGCGCCTGCGCCACGCCGCCGATCTTGCCCTGGCCGAAGCCGGGCGCTTGACCGATCCGGTCAGAATCCGCACCCTCGCATCCTGGTTCGACGCCGCCAACCGCACCCGCGACCTGCTGCGGACCACGGTCCGCGCCGATCTCGCCCTTGCCGAACTGCTCGCCCAATGGCGCAGCACCGGCAAACCGGCCGGTGGCGTACCTCACCAGTCTTCTGGAGCACGACGATGAACGTGAAAGCCGCCACCGGTGCCCGCCAAGGCATCCTCTCCCTCGCGGTGAAAGACAAGAACGCGCTGTTCCAGGCGTATATGCCCTTCGTCAAACATGGCGGCGTGTTCGTGCCTACGCCCAAGCGCTACTTCATCGGCGATGAAGTCTTCCTGCTGCTGACGCTTCCCGATTCCGCCGAACGCCTGCCGGTCGCCGGCAAAGTGGTCTGGGTCACGCCTGCGGGCGCGCAGGGCAACCGCGCCGCCGGTATCGGCGTGCAGTTCGCCGAAACGCCGGAAGGCGAAGCGGTGAAGAACAAGGTCGAAGTGCTGCTTGCGGGCATCATGACTTCGGACAAAGCCACCCACACGATGTGACCCTGATGCTCTGCGGGGCATCGGCTTTATGCGTTGGAACGCCGCTTTTCAACAGCCGACTGGCGGGTCAATGCGTCGCCCGGTCCGGCTTGATTGCCAAAGCAGTCGTCAGGCACACGGTGTGGGCTTCGCGACTTTCGTCGCTCCCACACCAGCGCAAAGTCTGTTGTGCTGCGCTGTCGTTCCGGTCAGGTTGCGAAACCGCTTTGAAGCATGCGCCGTGAGCCTTGACGTTTGTGCGCTTGCTTCGAACAGTGACCATGGCGCGTGATGACCACTGAGGTTTTGCGTTTTATGCTTTGCGCGCTTGCATTGGGGAGACGCAGCCTTATAGGCAACAAAAAACCCGCGTTTTGGCGCGGGTTTTTGTGTTCGCCGTACAGTGGGATCAGATCTGCATCGCCTTGGCCACTTCGGCGGCGTAGTCTTCCACCACTTTCTCGATGCCTTCACCTACCGCCAGACGCTGGAAGCGGGTGACATCGGCACCGGCGGCCTTGACCGCAGCTTCGACCGTCTGCTCGGTATTCAGCACATAAGGCTGACCGTACAGGGTGTTCTCGTTGACGATCTTGGCGATCTTGCCGCCGATGATCTTTTCGAGAATATCGGCAGGCTTGGACTTGTCCTTGTCGGTCATCTTCGCCAGTTCGATTTCCTTTTCCTTGGCGATGAATTCGGCCGGCACGTCGCTGGCCTTGTTGTGCGGCGGGTTCATCGCAGCCACGTGCATGGCGATGCCGCGGGCGAGGTCGGCGTTGCCGCCCTTCAGCTCGACCAGCACGCCGATCTTGCCGCTGTGCACGTAAGCGGCGACGGTGTCGCTGCTGTCGACGCGGACCATGCGGCGGACCTGCACGTTCTCGCCCACCTTGGAGATCACGGCAGCGCGGGCTTCTTCGACGGTTTCGCCAGAGGCGAGCTTCGCCGACTTCAGCGCTTCCACATCGGCGGCATCGGAAGCCAGGGCGGCCTTGGCGACGGCGTCGATGAAGGCCAGGAAATTGTCGTCCTTGGCCACGAAGTCAGTTTCGGAATTGATTTCGACCAGCACGGCCTTGCCGCCGTCCTGGGCCATCGCGATCCGGCCTTCGGCGGTGACGCGGTCGGCTTTTTTGCCGACCTTGATGATGCCCTGCTTGCGCAGCCATTCGGCAGAGATGTCCAGATCGCCGTTGTTTTCGGTCAGTGCTTTCTTGCACTCCATCATGCCGGCGCCGGTGCGCTCGCGCAGTTCCTTGACCAGGGAGGCGGTGATTTCAGCCATTGCAAACCTCGATATGAATCAGTGTAAGGCGAGTCTTGACCCGCCATAAAGATGCCGATTGTTCAAACATGCGTTGCAGGTCGTAACGCGGCAGGATGGCGATTGCAGTCGCGCATGCTCGCGCGACCGCATGACGTGCGAATGACGTGGGCCGATTACTCGGCGGCCGGCGCTTCGCTGGAGGCTTCAGCCTCGACCGGGGCTTCTGCTTCAGCCGGTGCGGCAGCGGCCACGTCCAGCTTCTTCGCAGCTTCGGGCTTCTTGCCGCCGCCGCCCGGACCGCGACCGCGCGGACCGCGCTTGTCGCCCTTGCCTTCGCCGTCGGCATCGGCGAAGTCTTCCTCGCGCACCGAAGCGGCCTGCGGCGCGGCGGCCTTGCCTTCCAGCACGGAGTCGGCGGCGGCGCGTGCATACAGCTGCACGGCGCGGATGGCGTCGTCGTTGCCCGGGATCGGGTAGTCCACCAGAGCCGGATCGTAGTTCGTGTCGACGACCGCAATCACTGGGATGCCGAGCTTCTTGGCTTCCTTGATCGCGATGTCTTCATGGCCGATATCGATCACGAACAGCGCGTCGGGCAGACGGTTCATTTCCTTGATGCCGCCGAGTGAGGCGGATAGCTTTTCGCGTTCGCGGCGCAGGGTCAGCACTTCGTGCTTGACCATCTTCTGAAAGGTGCCGTCGGTTTCGCCGGCTTCCAGCTCCTTCAGACGCGACACCGACTGCTTCACGGTGCGGAAGTTGGTCAGCGTGCCGCCCAGCCAGCGCTGGGTCATGTACGGCATGTTGCAGCGTTCGGCTTCTTCCTTCATCGAATCGCGCGCGCTGCGTTTGGTGCCGAGGAACAGGATGATGCCGCGCTTCTGGGCGATGCCCGAGATGAAGTTCATCGCGTCGTTGAACAGCGGAACGGTTTTCTCGAGGTTGATGATGTGGATCTTGCCGCGGGCGCCGAAAATGTACGGACCCATCTTGGGGTTCCAGTAACGGGTCTGGTGGCCGAAATGGACGCCGGCTTCCAACATCTGGCGCATGGTGATCTGGGGCATTGCGAAACTCCGAATAGTGGAACCTGCCGCCGGGGCCGCACAGCGGCCGGATGAAGACGGTGCGCCCGCAGCGATGCGGAGCGCGTGGTTCCGGGGTTGGGCCTCCCCGCTGCGCCGTAACCAGATCCCTCGCGATGGACTGCGAAAGACACCCCGGTACGGAGAGTTGCGGCGGGTGTGGATTCAACGGTGACGCCCGTTGTAGGCGGTCTCACCGGCTAAAGCCGATTTCGAGCTACGAAAGTCTAGCCGGAATGGGGGTTTAGGGGCAAGCCGGGAGGGCGGAAACAGTCTGGATGGGCAATAATACGGTCATGGCCATCACCATCAAAACCCCTGAAGACATCGAGCGCATGCGCATCGCCGGCCGTCTGGCCGCCGAGGTGCTGCAGATCATCGCGCCGCACGTGAAGCCCGGCGTCAGCACCGGCGACCTCGACCGGATCTGCCACGATCACATCGTGAACGTGCAGCAGGCGATTCCGGCCAACGTCGGATATCGCGGGTTCCCTGCGACGGTCTGCACCTCGGTCAACAACGTGATCTGCCACGGCATTCCCGGGCCGACCAAAGTGCTCAAGGACGGCGACATCATCAATATCGATGTCACCGTGATCAAGGACGGCTGGCACGGCGACACCAGCCGCATGTATTACGCGGGTACGCCGTCGGTAATGGCCAAACGGCTGATTGACGTGACCCGTGAGGCGATGTTCCGCGCCATCCGCATCGTGAAGCCGGGCGCGACCCTGGGCGATATCGGCCATGCGATCCAGACCTATGCCGAGGGCGAACGCTTTTCGGTGGTGCGCGAATACTGCGGTCACGGCATCGGCCGCGTTTACCACGAAGACCCGCAGGTGCTGCACTACGGCCGTCCCGGCGAGGGGCTGGTGCTGAAGCAGGGAATGGTCTTCACCATCGAACCGATGATCAATGAAGGCGCCCGCCATACCCGGCTGATGCCCGACGGCTGGACCGTGGTCACCAAGGACCGCACCCTGTCGGCGCAGTGGGAACACACGATCGCGGTGACAGAAACGGGTGCGGACATCCTCACCCGCCTGCCCGGCGACGACAACGATCTCTGACCATGAATCGCTGACCATGAGCGCCGCCGCGCCCGCTGCCGCTGTTGCCATTCCCTCGACGCCCGATGGAGACAGCGCTTGGGCAGCAGCGTCGCGTGCATCGCTTGCGCAGGCCGATGCGCGACTGGCGGAGCAGTTCGATCAGGGCGACAGCGTCGACCGTCTGGTCGCGCTGCGCGCCGCTGCCGTCGACGCCTTGATCCGCGACACATGGGCGCGCTGCGTACCGGGTGAGGCCGGTCTGGTGCTGTTCGCGATCGGCGGCTACGGACGCAGCGAATTGTTTCCGCAGTCGGATATCGATCTGCTGGTGCTGGCGGACGATGATGCCCAACAGGCCCATCGCGATGCGCTTGCGCGCTTTCTTGCGCTGCTGTGGGATGCCGGTTTGCAGGCCAGTCAGGCGGTGCGATCGCCAGCGCAGTGCACCGAAGCCGCCACCGATCAGACCGTGCTGACCGCGATGATGGAATGGCGTGCGCTGGTCGTCGATGACGCTGCACAGAATGCGTTGAAAAGCGCGATTGCGCCGGATCGCGTCTGGCCCGCGGGCGAATTTTTTCGCGCCAAAGTGCAGGAACAGGCGCAGCGTCACGCGCGTTTCGGCGACACCTCGGACAATCTCGAACCTAACCTGAAAGACGGCCCCGGCGGGCTGCGCGATATCCAGACGCTGCGCTGGATGGCGCAGCGGCTGCTGGGCAGCGGCAATCTGGAATCGATGCTGGCGTTCGGGCAGATCGGCGCTGTCGAATTCGATACGCTCGAACGCGAACGCAAGGCGCTGTCGCGGCTGCGCTTCGGGCTGCATCTGGTTGCGAAACGCCGCGAAGAGCGCTTGCGCTTCGACTATCAGAAGCTGTTGGCCGCGCGTCTGGGCCATACCGACGAGGCCGACAATCTCGCGGTCGAACAGATGATGCAGGGTTTCTACCGCAGCGCCGGCCGCGTGCTGCGCATCAACGATCGTCTGCTGCAGCGTTTCGAAGAGCAGCTCGAAGGCGAAGGCGATGCCGATGCGTTGGATGCGCATTTCGAATTAAGGCGCGGATATGTCGCTGTCCGCGAGCGGGACTGGTTGCAGCAGGGCGTGGCGCAGGTGTTCGAACTGTTCGGCATGTGGGCAGCGCATCCGGAAAGTCGCGGGCTGCATTCGATGACCGCCTGGGCCTTGGCCGAAACCCTGAATCGCATCCCTGCCTATACCGAAGCCGAACCCGCTTTGCGCCAGCAGTTCCTGCAGCTGTTGCGCGGTCCGCAGCCGGTGAAAGTGCTGGAGCGCATGGCGCGGCTGGGCGTGCTGGGCCGCTGGATTCCCGCATTCGCGCAGGTCTCCGGGCGCATGCAGTTCGATCTGTTCCACGTCTACACCGTCGACCAGCACACGCTGGCGGTGCTGCGCAATCTTGCGCTGTTCGCCAATGCCACGGCCGATGAACGCTTCTCCACCGCGCATACCGTATGGCCTTCGCTGCGTAAACCGGAGCTGCTGCTGCTTGCCGGTCTGTTTCACGATATCGGCAAAGGCCGCGGCGGCGATCACTCCGAACTCGGCGCGGTCGATGCGCGCGAGTTTTGTCTTGCGCATGGCTTGTCCGAAGCCGATACCGCATTGATCGAATGGCTGGTGCGCAAGCATCTTCTGATGTCTGTCACCGCGCAGAAACAGGACATCACCGATCCCGAGGTGATCCACCGCTTCGCCGGCGAAGTCGCAGACCGCCAGCGTCTGGATCATCTGTATCTGCTCACGTGCGCCGACATTGCCGGCACATCGCCGAAGCTGTGGAACGCGTGGAAAGACCGGCTGCTCGCTGATCTGCACACGGCCACGCGTTTTGCGCTGCGCCGCGGTCTAGAGCATCCGGTCGCAGCCGATGAGCGCATCGTCGAAAACCAGGCTATCGCGCGCAGCCTGCTGATCGAATATGGTTTCGACGATGCTGCGGTAGACGCGCTGTTCGCACGGATGCCGCGCGAGAATTTTTTGCGCAGCCGCCCCGACCAGATTGTCTGGCAGGCCACCGCACTGCACGGTCGCGCCGACGGCGGGGTGGTGGCGCACGCGCGACTGCTGCGCGGGCGAGGCGGTGGTTACGAAGTCTTCGTGCACACGTCCGACCGCGACGGACTGTTCGCGGCGATCGTCATTACTCTGGACCGGCTGGGCTTGGCGATCCAGCAGGCGCGCGCGCTGGACGGCCTCCAGGCGATGATTTTCGATACGTTCCATGTGCTGCCCAGCGACCCGCAGCACGCGCCGTCAGTCGAATACATCGAAATGAGTCTGCAGCGCGCACTGTCCGGCGATCTCGATCGGCTGCTGCCGTCGCGGCGTACCCAGCCGCGGCATCTGAAACATTTCCGCATCGCACCGCGGATCGGGCTTGAGCCTGCGGCCGACGGCGCACGCACGCGGATGAGCCTGATCTGCACCGACCGTCCCGGGCTGCTGGCCGATGTCACACACGTGCTGCGTCAACAGCAGGTGCGCGTGCACGATGCGCGCATCGCGACCTTCGGCGAGCGCGCCGAAGATCTGTTTCTGATCGCCAACGCGCAGGACGCGCCGCTCGACGATGCACAGGCTGAAGCGCTGCGCGCTGCGCTTCAGGCAACGCTGGACAGCGCTGTCCCCGCTTGAACCCATTCTCCATCGACGAAGAAGACTCCCCCATCGCATGAATACCGCTTCCGCCACCGAACTGCAGTCCATCATCGACAGCGCATGGGAGCGTCGCCCAGACATCGGCGCCGATGAACTTTCCGCCAGCGTGCGTCCCGCCGTCGACCGCACCATCGCCGGTCTCGAAGCAGGCGAGTTCCGCGTTGCTGCGCCGGACGGGCAGGGCGGCTGGACCGTTAACGAATGGCTGAAAAAAGCGGTGCTGCTGTTCTTTGGCACTCAGGAGATGCAGCTGATCGACGCACAGCCGGCGCCGTTCTGGGACAAGGTGCCGTCGCGCTTTGAAGGATTCGATGAAGCGCGGTTTCGCGCGCTTGGCGTGCGCGTGGTGCCGGGCGCGATCGCGCGTCGCGGCGCGCACATCGGCAAAGACGTGGTGCTGATGCCGAGCTTCATCAACATCGGCGCCTACGTCGGTGAAGGCACGATGGTCGACACCTGGGCAACGGTCGGCAGCTGCGCGCAGATCGGCAAACACTGCCATCTCTCCGGCGGCGCTGGCATCGGCGGCGTGCTGGAACCGCTGCAGGCCTCGCCCACCATTATCGAAGACCATTGCTTCATCGGCGCGCGTTCGGAAGTGGTCGAAGGCTTCGTTGTCGGCCATCACAGCGTGATCGGCATGGGTGTGTTCCTGGGCCAGAGCACCCGCGTGTACAACCGCGCGACTCGCGAAGTGTCTTACGGCTCGGTGCCGCCGGGCAGCGTGGTGGTCTCGGGACAACTGCCCGCCGCCGATGGCTCGCACTCGCTGTACTGCGCGGTGATCGT
>JAYVSK010000291.1:0-11916 GCA_043775395.1 Lysobacter sp.
CCTCTGCGGCCGAGTCGCTGCGACGAATCCCAGGCGTTGAGCGTGCGGGTTTCGGTGTCTCAATGGCCTCTGCGGCCGAGTCGCTGCGACGTCTCCGCGCGACCTGCTCGAAGCACTGCCTGCGTCTCAATGGCCTCTGCGGCCGAGTCGCTGCGACAAACCCTCCTCGGATATCACCGCTGCGTTGAGTCTCAATGGCCTCTGCGGCCGAGTCGCTGCGACTAACATTTGGTTATTTTGTTGGAATAAATTTAATGTCTCAATGGCCTCTGCGGCCGAGTCGCTGCGACGCAACGCCGTTTTGTTGTGGGTCGGCGGGGTACTGTCTCAATGGCCTCTGCGGCCGAGTCGCTGCGACGATGGACGAATGCAAGGCTGCCATCGGGCTAGTGTTCGTCTCAATGGCCTCTGCGGCCGAGTCGCTGCGACTGTGTCACTTTTTTCCGCTGATGAATCAATGATTTGGACCCTGCGCTGCAGCAACCTGTTGCGGGACCTGCTATCAAACATTAAAACACCGGAAAGTGCATAGATAATACGTCGAAAAAACCAGAAAAAACAGGGCTGCAGGAATGTTTTCAACCGTAGCGCCTGCAGTGTCCGCAGTATCCTGCTGATCGATCAGCGCTATTCCGGGTTTTGATCGCAAACCGCATGTCCGGCGCTGACGGTTGGTGCGGACGGTCAGGCCACCAGCACCGCCGGCGGAAGCGCGGGCGGTGCGGTGCCGATGGCGCCCGCGCGCGCATAGCCGTCGAGGTTCATGCCGTACCAGCGGATCTGGGCTTCGCTGCTGCCGGCCATGAGTTTACGCAGATCGTTTTTCAGGCGCTGAAAGCCGGCGTCGGTGCGCACCACCACTTCAAACACCGATTCCTGTACGCGGACGCCATCGCGCAGCACGCGCTTGGCGACCCGCTGGCGCAGCCGATCATCGGCAATGTCATAGACCAGCACCCAGGTTTTCATCGGAACCGGGGCGGCGCCCACGGCGACGCGGTGGTGATCATGCTGCGCAGGGCGATAGCCTGCCATTGCAGGTGGCCGTACAAGCCAAGCGCCTGGGTTGCGCCTTCTGCGCGCAGCGGTTGCTGGAAGCGTTCGTGCATGCGCAATACGAAGGTTCGCCGTGGTTCCGGGCACAGATAGCAGGCACCGTTGGCTTGCTGGATAAAATCTTCGGTGCGAAGTTCGCGGCGGTTGAGCATGCTCAGCACTTGGCGCTCGACGATGAAGCGGAACGGTTCGATGCAGTCGGAGGCCAGTGCGGCATGCGTACCGCGCGGCTGGTGATAGAAGCCGATACGCGGGTTCAGCCGTTCGGCCGTGAGCACCGCATGCGCCGCCTGATACAGCAGGGTATAGCCGAAGGACAGCAGTGCGTTGACGGGGTCGCGCGGTGGGCGCCGATTGCGCTGCTCAAACGGAAAGTCGAACGGCAGCAGATGCGCGATGGCCTGGAAGTGTTGGCGTGTGGCTTGCCCTTCGATACCGCGCAGCACATCCAGCGTGTGTGCTTGTGCGCTGGCATCCAGCAGGTCGCGCAGGCGCTGAATGATGGCGGGCGTTGCGCGGCGGTGGTTGAGCAGCGTGACCATGGAGGCGATTCTGGCGGCAACCACTTCACGCGATGCCGCCAGCGCGGCGGCCGGCTCGCCGAACCGTTGCCGCTGTTGTTGCCAGAGGGTCAAGGTTTCGGCATCGGGCTCAGCGGCCGTGCTGCCCACCCATGCGCCGCTGTCGCTGAGAAAGTGAATGGGGACCTGCGCGCGCATTGCCGCCTTGATCACTTCGGTGGACAGCTGCGCGCGTGCGGCCATCAGTACCGCGCTGAGGGTCCCGAAGGGATGTGCGCTGGTCTGGCCGTCGGCGCGGGTCAGCAGCAATTGGCCATCGTGCAGCGACAGTTTGCTGCGCGGTGCATTGATGACCAGCAGGGTCCCCGGTTCTTCGCCATTGGTGGCAAGCGTGCGCAGCACCGATGATGTTTCGGGCAGGGGCGTGATGCGTTCAACCAGGGCTTCTTCGAGATGCGCCCCTTCCTGTGCATCGTGACCAGCGCCATCGCGCTCATCCAGCACCACTGCAAAGCTGCCCGCTTTCGATGGCACGGCCAGCCCGCCGATGAACTGATACCCCAGAAACCTGAAGCCATCTGCGAAGGTGCAGACCCGGGTTTTATCGAGCTTCAGCGTCAGCCCGCCTTCGGCCAGCACCTGCGCCGCCAGCGCAAGCCCCGCTTCCACAGCGTCGCGCTGCTTGCCCACAATCACCAGATCATCGGCGAAGCGCACCAGCGAATGTCCCGCGCCGGTCAGCACACGATCGAAATGGTCCAGCATCAGATTGGACAGCAGCGGCGACAGCGGCGCGCCCTGCGGCAGGCCTTCATCGCGCGGTTCATCGTCGGCACGCGGCGCTTCCACCCAGCGCAGGATCTGGCCGACCACCGGGTCGTCGCCGAACAGGCAGCGCAATCGCGCCTCAATGCGCCACCACGCAACTGTGTCGAAAAATGCGCGGATATCGGTTTCGGCAACGAAGCGTTCACCGTCGCGTTCGTGCCTCAACAGCCGGTCGCGGGCCTGTTCGCGCCCGCGACCGCGCCGGAAGCCATAGGCGCAATCGGCGAACAGCGGGTCGAGCACGGGCTCGATTTCCTGCAGCACCGCACGCTGTGCGACCCGGTCGGAAAAACTGGGGATCTGCAGCTGCCGCACACCGCCATCTGGCTTGGGTACGGACACAGGCCGCAGCGCAGCAGGCATATGCGCGGCAGCGGCCAGCGTGGTGGCCAGGGTATCAAGCAGTCTGTGCTGCTGGCGGTATTGTTCGTCCGAAGGCAGACGGCGATGGTCTTCCTGATCATCGCTGTCAACCACTGGCCCGGGCCATTCGCGCAGATCATCTGCATTGGCCACGTGCCGATACGCCAGCGCCAGATTGCGGTCGTCCGCAGCGCGCTGCAGCAGGTCGTGCGTAGCGCGCGGCAGCACCTTGCGGCGCGTGCCGTCCAGGGCTTCCAGCTGGATGCGGCCGAGTCCAAACGCACGGCCCTGGCCGATGCCCAGAAACTGCAGCAACAGCAGATGCCGCCAGTGATCATCGTCGGGCGGCTGTGCCCACTCCACCACCAGCTCGCCCATCAGCCCTTCGTCCAGCACTTTGGTGCGGTGGGTGGCAAGCGCATGCGTGGGCGAGACCAGGAACAGTTCTTTGCTGATGATCTTCAAGGGTATCTGCGGCACGCGCCAGTCGGCGGCGGCGCAGTTGAATTTCAGCGCAACCAGCGATTGGGTCAGCGCATGACTCAATGCGACATCGTCGATATCGCCCTCGCTGCGTGCATAGCGCATACGCCCGCGCGATGCGCCTGCGTTGGGCCGGACGATGCGTGTGGGCGAAGTCAAACGCAGGCGGAACCGTTCGATTCCGCGCCAGTGCGCAACCTCGGCATCTAGCGCGCGATCATGGATGCCGCCATCGGGCAGCAGATCTTCGATGGCCTGCAGCGCCCAGTTGTCGCCGAATGCGACGCCTTCACCGGTCACAGGCGCCGATTCCGGCAGACCGCGCAGCAGCGTTTCGACGCGCGACAGGCGCTGTGCGTGGGGCGCAGCGGCATACAGCGCAAACTCGAAATGCTCGCCGCTGCGATAACGCACGCGCCCACTGCGCGGCACTTCGATGCACAGACTGTCGGCGAAATCCTTGTGTTCGGCGTCAGCCGACAGCAGCAGCGCCGCCAGCCTATATTCCGGAAACAGGCCGATGCTGGTGTCGCGCAGGCAGCGCAGGATGATGCGGCGACAGGCGATGGGCAGGATACCTTCCATTGGCTTCACGCACGCACTTGCCGCTCATAAACAAGCCGGATCTGATGCGTGTTTGGAACAGGTTTTCCATCAGAGTCACGCTCGCTTTCAACGTAACCGGCATTGACGTTCGCATCCTTGGCGCCTGACATCATTCCAATAGTCATGGGTTTAGTAGCCAGGGTCACGTCACAGGTAATTTTTTCTACATCAAGATTCCGATACCTTGCCTGTAGCACAGCATGATCGATCAGCTCGCGGGTTTTTAATCTCACTTGATCGACGTCCGAAGAATCATCTACCCATAGGATCTTGTCGATCGCCAAGCCGAGCGGAAGCGGCTTGATATGGGCAATGAATTCTTCGATATCGCTCTCGCTGCTTCCCAGCACCAACAGTACGCGAGGCTTGTAGATGCGCAGAATTTCCACACCGAATTCCTTCCTGTTGAAGTAGAGCAGGATAAGAATATCCGTAGCGCTCTGTGCCTTCACCGATCTTTCATTCAGCGGCTCCTGCTTCGATTGAAGCAGGATGCGCACCCAACCGCCTTCCTGCAGGCCATAGAGTGTGGTGTAGATTGCAAATGTGGCCAGTAAAAACCCCAGAATGGTCGCCGCACGATCGAAGACTAACCACATATCCAGTTTGCCGTTCATCTGGTCTTCGCCCAGCCATCCGCTGCGCAGTACAACAACCACAAGGATTGCCATGGTGATCAACAACCACAGACTTAGATGAGGCAGTAAAATTTTTAGGATACGAATTAAACGCATTGAAAATTCCTCCTGTTTTCGATCATTCACTCATTATCGAATCTGCTGCAGCTCGCTATCGCGGTGCTGCAAACAATCCATACCCGGAAGTGGTTTTGCCACCAACACCGTGATTGGTCAGCGCCAGCTTGAGCAGCGCCAACGCCAGCGTGCACCAAGCCTCTTCGCCTTCCACCACAAACCGGAACCTGCCCTGCGCGGCGATCTGCGGCGCAGGGATGGGGCTGTCGAAGTCGGTCGCATAGGCGCTGCCGAGGTTGTAGTAAGCCGTGTGATGCGGCGTAACGACTTCAGCAGCGAACGGTTTGGCACCGGGTTGCGGCACCCACCACGCATCATGGAAGACCACGGCGCCACATTCGGGCTTGGCGTCGTCTTCGGACCCGAACAGATAGGCGATGGCATCGGGTTCGTTCTTCAACGTGGAAGAGGTCTGCGCCATATGCCGGCTGATGCCTTTCAGCGCGGACCCTGGGATCATCGGCATGCCCCAGGCGTGCTGCACGGTAATACCGGTTTCCAGCGCGCTGTCGCGGGTCAGGCCGATGTAGAGGCGGCTCAGTAAATCGAGTTCGACCGACTGGAAGCGTAGCTGATTGCTGTTGTCGGTCGTGGTCTTCTGCCAACGACTGTAAGCCCAGTCGTAGCCATCGGGCACGGGCAGCTTGGTGATGTCAGCAATCAGCGTGGCTTTCTCGTTGCCAGCTTTGCTGTCGCTGGTCTGCTTGTGGGGCCAGCGTTCAAGACCACGACGCAGCAGCAGGCCGGCGTTGGCGCTGTTGCCGTATCTGTTTCCAGCCGAACACTGGGGCAGGGCTGCCTGTCGGGTTTTTCGCCAGAGTGCGATGTCCATTTCAGGATTCCTTGGCTTCTGCAACCGTGACAACCGTCGGGGCAGCAGGTGCAACCCGCAATTCAATCTGCGCATAGCGCCGCAGATAGGTGGCTGCCTGCAGGGCGTCCCGGGTCAACTGTCGATATTCGACCAGATCATGTCCAGTCGCCTTGTCATGCAGTGCTGTGGCATCGGAACAGCCGAGCACGCCCGCCAGGGATTTTGCATATGCCGCGTAGGCATCATGTTTGGCGATGGGCGCTTTGGCGGCAGATATTGTTGCCGAATCCTGTGGCTGCGATGCTGGTACAAGCATTTGCACGGGCGTTGCAGTCTTCTGTTTCGCCTCGTCCGGAGGCTGCGATTTGGCGAGCAGAAAACCCGTGGCCTGGACCAGCCCGGACTGCATCACGAGGGCCGGGAAGCTTTTTGCACGCGAGAGATACTCTTTCTTGAAATCATCCGGCTGCTTGATCAGTGGATGGATCGCGTCCATGGCACGTAGTGCGAACTGCTGGCTGCGTGTCATGCGCATGGTGTGGCATCTCCGATGATCAGCCTGACAAGGCCCCGGCCCACGCTGGCCTTGCCACCCAGCTGCAGGATGCAGCCGTCGTTGAATGCGGATTGGAAGGCGGTACGCAGCGCGTCCGCCGTCTTGTTGCCGGCGCTGCGGTCTTCGCCGACACCGATCGTTCCCCACAGGATTGATTCCGCCGGAAGGTTTTCCTCGTACCACAGCGCACCATCGTCGACGGTCCCGGTGCCGTCATTGATGCGGATGCGCGCACGCACCTCGGTCGAGGTGTCGGCGAGAAATGAAAAGTTATCGTCCGACAGGATCACGAAACGGAGATCGAAGTGCCGTTCGGCATCGGCATCGTTGACAAACAGTTTCTGTCGCAGATGTTCCGCCCAAAGCGCGGCGCCCGGCTCTGCCTTCGCATCGAGATCGAGATCGTCCAGCAGCAGTTTTCCCCTGAGCGTCAGCATACA
Source organism: Lysobacter sp. (assembly GCA_043775395.1). GTDB lineage: Bacteria > Pseudomonadota > Gammaproteobacteria > Xanthomonadales > Xanthomonadaceae > Lysobacter_I. The sequence goes on from JAYVSK010000291.1 coordinate 6,423, forward strand.
GCCGGTTTCGACGACCGCCCCGTGTCCGGGCAATACCTCCGGCACGACCGCAGGCGATGCGATGCTGGCGATCTGCAGTTCTCGTGCATACCTGCGCAGCACGAACGGACACGTCGCCCAAGCCATCACGCCCGCCATCGAGCGCACCGGCAGCAGCAGCAAACGGGCATCGTTCACCGCGAGTGCGCCGGCGAATGCATCCTGGTTTTTCTGCACGCGCTCAGGGCCGAAGAGAGCATCGATATCCGTCGATTGCCGCGCTGTGAATTCGTCGCGCAGCACGCCTTTCAACGACGAACCGGGAACATAGGGCAGATGGTTGGCCTTTTCGCGCGCGATCGGCAGATCGACCGGGCCAACGGCTTGGCCTGTGCCCGCGTGCAGGGCGGAGAGGGCATGCATATAAAACAGAAGCGGTTTCATCAACGGTTATCCTTGTTGTTCAGGTTGCCATGGACGGATCAGCGCCAGGCCGAACCCGTCGCGTCGATCCTGTTCGGCATCGCTGAGCGGCTGCAGCCATAGTACGGACGCATCGCCTTCGATCACTTCGAACCAGTAGGTCGCGCCGGCGGGTACTGCGCGGCGCGTGTCCTTGGGCCGTCGATGGCGCAGATCCCAGCCCGAGATGTCCTGCCAGCGAGGCAGGCTTACCGCGACCAGACGCAGGTGCAATTCGGATGTGCCGGGTGGCGAGCCGGTGAGATCCTCGTTCAACCATTCTGGACGCCAGCCATGAGTGAAGATCGCCGACGTTGCGAAAGTGACGGCAACGCCCGGCGCATCGTCAAGCATCGGGCGCAAAGCATCAGGCAAAGCCATCAGCGATGGTTCGCAGGGCGCGAGCCACGACAGACGGCGTTCGCCGCCGAAGGCGACGAGCTGCGGCGCCACACCCTTCGGGCCGCGACCGACAAAGCACCATCGATGCGCATCGAAGCCGGTCGCTGTGCGCATGTGGCCGCAATCCAAACCTTCGGTACGGAAGATCTGCCCGTCCTCAGCCGCATCGCGTCGGCGGTCGATCCGCACATGCACGCGTGACTCCACGCGCGACTTCATCAAGGGCAAGTCGGCCGCTCCAGCCGAGCAGGAGACTGTTTCGCCGCAGGCCCAGGCCACGTAGTCTTCGATGGACCAGAACAGCGCCGACTCGCGCTGTTTGTCGGCGTTTTTGACGGTATCGTCCAACATCACCGGGCGCAGGCGAGGATCTAGGTCGCTGCCGTAGCCGGGCGGCAGTGTTTGTGGCGTCATCCGCAGAAATGCATCTTCGTGTGGCGTCAGGTATGCATCGGCAGGCTTGGGAATGTAAAGCTGCGAGGTCGCTCCACACTGTCTGACCAGCAACACACCGTGCGCAGGAACAGTCAACAGCGACGCTGGAAGCCGTGACTCCGGCGGCAAGGAGCGGTCATCCATCAGACAGGTGCGCATCAAACCGGCCCAAGCGGCGGGTGACGGAAATTGCGGTGTGTCCCGAATCGCGGGCTCAAATGGTTTGCCGGACCGGAAGACCAGCGGCGCTTGCGGCTGCAGCAGGTATTCCTGACATTCTTCGATGTGCCCCATTGCGCTCATGCCTCACCCCCGCGTTCCAGCAGCTGTCTGGCGTCGGTTGCGCTCATCCAGCGGGCAAGCAGTAATTCGCTGCCCAGCGCCTTCATCGCCGCAACCAGGTCGCCCGCATTGCGCTCATGCAGCGCAAACAGCCGATGTTGCAGCGCATCGCGTACATCCTTGCTGATCTCTTTCTCGCCGCCGCTTTCGCGCGAGCGCTGCAGCACACGTTTGAATTCCGCTTCGCCGATGCGTTGCGCGTTTTCCATTAAGCGACCCGCCGCGTCTGACGCGTCCGACGACTTGCTGTGCGCATCGGCTGGCGTCAGCCCACGCTGCAGGGCGGACACCGTGTCTGCGATCTGGAAAATATCGAAGGCGGTGCGCGCCGGCAGTGTGCGTTCATTGCCGGCATAGGCCTTCATCCAGCGTTTGAAACGCTGGAAGTCGCCATCTTCGCGGTCCGGCTCGCCAAACCCGAAACGGGTTTCGATGATGGGCCCGGAGCGTAGATGCAGGCGGATGCCCAGCGCATTGCCCTGCTGGACCGTTCCCGCGCGGCCTTTCGCCAGTATTTCAGCCTGTTTTGCGTTTTCCCGGATGAAATTCATCGGTTCCATCACGTGGCAGATGGCAATACCGACCCGCAGCGTTGGAGGCGTTGTGTCCTGCATATCCACGCCTTGCGACTGCAGCGACGTGAAGACCGCCTGCATGTCTTCCGCGAAAGCCTCCGCGAGCGCGCGAGCGCATGCAACTGCCTCCGACAGCACGCATGCCACCATGACATCGTCGCCGCCGTGGTAGATCGCATGGCATTCCGATTTTTTGGCCAACGCCGGAACGCGATTCGAAAAACGAGCGATGGCTTCTGAGATTTCAGCGTGGTGCTCCTGCCTGCGGGCACTGCCGACGAACACCCCCATGCGGTCGCCATCGGCATAGAGCAAGGCAACATAGGGATTGGGCCGGGTGGGGATTTTGCCTAGATACGCCTCAAGTGCATGCAGCGCGCCGAGCGCATTGGCGTCTTTTGTGTCTTCCGATGCGGCGCGTGATTTCGCTTCCGCCAGCGCGCCGCCGAAGAACAGACCCGCGTCGTACGGAAAATCCGCGTAACAGTCACCGTTGCCCTGGCATCGCGTAGCGAATCCGGGCTCGACCAACCGCTCGTAGTGGCGGGCGAGTTCCGGCGCTTCATCCGGAATCGACTTCAACCAAGCATGCGCTGCCAGCCGCGTCAACGCAGTGAAGGTCTCTTGCCGACCGAACGAACGCTTGATGCAGCCCAGCGCATCCAGTTGCTCGTCCTTGCCCAGATCGAAGCGAAGGATGGCCGCTGCCCGTTCTTCCGGCAGCACCGACTCGTTGACGCCATCCAGCCATGATTTCGGCAGTCCTTTCCCAACATAGTCTTGCAGAAGTGGATGCGGTGCGAAAATCAGACTGTGCTTGCGAGCCGCCATCAAACGCTTGAGTGCTGACGATGCAGCGGGGTAGTGCTCATCTCCGGCCAGCGGCACCCACGCCGCGTGAAACTGGAACGCATGCTCCACTTGTTCTGCCCAGAGTGAATCGCGAAAGTCCTTACCTTTCAGCGCGCTCTGCCACGCTTTCAGTTCTGTCGCAGAGATCTGCGCAAGCCGCGCGCGCCCGCCCGCTTGGACCGCTGCGACGAGGATGTGCAGGCTTTGCTCATCCGGTGCCTTGATCACAGCAAGAATTTCATTGGACAGATTGGCGTCGTCGTCCCCGCGTGCGACCGTGTCCGGAGTGGGGTATACGAGCGTTGCGTTCGTTGCCTGCGTTGCCTGCTTTGCGATCAGCACTTTTGCACTGCTGCGCACGATCTCGGACAGCAGACGGCTGCCCGCCCACAAATCCCGACTACGCCGCGCCGATGCAATAAAGGTCTGCACCGGGCCGAACGACATCCTCACCAGCCAGCGGCTCACTGCGGATACTCCTCAAGGCTGACAAACGTCGTGCCGGCCACAATGATGGTCAGACAGTTGAAGGGGGGATAGCGCGATTCGCGGAGATGGTTTTGCGCAGATGCGCTGAGCGCATCGAAACAGTGTTGCGCTTCCGCTCCGATCAAGACCCTTGGTCTTTGCCCGTCGCGCGGTTCGATGGTCAGACTTCCATTGGCGTTGTTTCGTTTGAGTCTCGGGCGATGCAGCGTGAGCTCTTCGTTTACTGCCGCAATGGGTGGCGGAGGTGCATCCACCAGCGCACCCGCAGGCTTGCCGCCAGCGCGAAGGCGGTCAAGGTACGCCGCGATCGGATCAGCATGTCCATTCAGGGGATCGACTTGTGCTGCGAACTCGTTCCTCCACCATGCGTCTGCGTCGAGACGGGCGACTACAGTCTTTTCCCTATTGGTTTTACGTAACACCAGACCCATGCTGCGCACGGCGTCCAGCGGCATTAACAACGCGCCTGCGTACCACACGCCATCACGGCACATTGGCCGCAGCAAGAGTGGCGAGGCCAGCCGGGTAGCGGGTTGATCCTCACCTGGCAGTTTGGGCAGCAACTCTGTGTCCTGCGGGTCGTCGTCGGTGTCCGGCCCGCGATCCTTGATGGGAAAACGAGTGATGATGGGCAAACCGAACATTGCCCGTGGGAACGCAATGGGCTTGCGTGCATCAGGCGCATGCGCACGTTCACCGCGCCTGAGTTCCTGATGGATCAGTCTGCGGATACTGTCGGGTTCAGGCCAGTAACTCCGCCCGGGGATAGAACGTGGTGGCGTGCCTTTGAGTGTGGCTGGGTTACGCGCGATGCCCTCGCCCTGTCGCAGCTGCTTCAAACACTCAACCACCGCTTCCCAAGCGGGCAATGGATTGCGACCGTCACCATAGGGTACGAGTGTGAGTGCACAGCCCACAGCAGCCACCTCTGCCTCGGCGGGCATCGGCAGCAGGTTGCCGCTGCTGTCTCGTACCTTGACGGCGCCGAGGCCACGCCTCGTGCGCGCGCCCACACCCCCAAACGCAGCCCACCAGTGCACGCAAGCCTGTATCTGCGCTACGACTGCTTCAGGCGCAATCATGGTCAAACGGAACTCGAAGCCCTCTTTCAGCAAGTTTGCGTCGAGTCCTGCTGAAAGTGCGGGAAACAGTGCGTAGCGTGCCGCCCGATAATGACTAGCGTGCTTGCGTAAAGCGGGTGCCGGCTTTGCTGCCGACACCGCAACCGATACCACGCTGCGGGCCAACGTATCGGCATCACCCAATCCACCCCAAATCGCCCGCTCCGCAGCGAACAATGCTGCAGATGAAATGGGTTGGTCAGGATGTGCTGCGTTGTATCGCTGCCGATACAGGAACCGCCACCAGTGCCGGAGTTGCCCGCGAATGCTGGTCGCACGGATGGGCATATCGGTGTCGACAACGCCGGCTTGCACGCCGCCGCCGTACATCGGCGTGACCAGCGTGCAGCGATATTCGACAACGGTGCCGCTGTCGGGCGGCCGTTGATTGATTGCTTCGGTCCATGCTGACAGCTTTTGCTGCAGCTCCGTTGTTGCCGTCTGTTTGCGCACGCCCCTCTCCCTGTTCCCTGTGCCTGCATGCCGAACATATCAGAGGCTGCACAGCAGAGATAGCGGCAGGGTTGGTGCGTGGCCGCGCTGCGCGGAAGCGATAGGCAGCGTCGATGACGATGGCAACAGCTGTGGGCTTGCGACCATTGGAACGCTTTGTCGACCCGGGCAGGACGATGTGTGTGCTGCCGGTTTGAAGAATAAAAGCGGGCCCCTCACATGCATTCGGGATGACAGTTTTTCGAGCGTCTCAGTCTTCCCAAGCCGGCAGCTTCTTCTTCACTGCCACATTCTTCAGCGTGACGTATTTCGGAATGCCGTCGCGGCCGTAGGGCGGCGGCGATTCGCCGCGAATGAGCGGTTCCAGATACGTGCGTGCGGCGG
>JAYVSK010000292.1:0-3560 GCA_043775395.1 Lysobacter sp.
GCCGAGCAGGGGCCGGCCATCGAGCCGATCGCATGGGATGGCCCGCGGCCGCTGTCGTACGCCCAGGAACGGCTGTTGTTCCTGGAGGAGCTGGCAGGCGGCGGGGCGGCGTACGTGATCGCCGGAGCCGGCGAGCTCAGCGGCGCGTTGAACGTTGACGCGCTGAGCCGCGCGCTGCATTCGGTGGCGGCGCAGCACGACGTCTTGCGCTCGGTGTTCTCGGTGACCGCGGGCGTCGCCGAAGCACGTATCGTCGATGACTTGCCGACCCTGGAAGAGGTCGATTGCTCCGGAACGGACGGGCGCGCCGTTGCGATCGAGTGGATGCGCCGCCGTGCAGCCGTGCCGTTCGATCTGCGGCGCGACTTGCCGGTCCGCGTCGCCCTGCTGCGGCTGGCGCGCGATCGGCATCTGCTCTTCGTGGTGTTCCACCACATCGTCGCGGATGGCTGGTCGATCGCGATCTTCATCCGCGAGATGTCGCGATGGTACGGTCGGCACGCCGGCGGCACCGGCGCGGCCCCGACTCGGTCGCGCATCGGCTACTACGACTACGCGCAGTGGCAGCGCGAGTGGCTGACGAGTGCGCGACTCGAACGGGAGCTGACCTACTGGACCAGGCAGCTCGACGCGAGCGCGCCGTTCCTCGGTCTGCCAACAGACCGGCCGCGGCCGGCGTTCAACGCCTACCGCGGTGCGTCGTTCAGCTTTGCACTCGGGCCGGACATCCGTCTCAGGGTCGAGCAGCTCTGCACCGGTCTCGGCACGACCCCATACATGCTGCTGCTGGGTGTCTTCGGGACGCTATTGCACCGATGGACCGGGCAGCGCGACGTGCTGATCGGTTCGCCGACGGCGGGCCGCGGCTCGGCCGAGACCGAGCATCTGATCGGCTTGTTCGTGAATACGCTCGCGATGCGCCTCGACTTCGAAGGCTCGCTGCGATTCCGCGAGCTGATGGCAGCGGTCCGGCGAACCACGCTTGAGGCGCTGTCGCACCAGGAGGTGCCGTTCGAGCGGGTGGTCGAAGCGGTGCGGCCGCCTCGGCTGCTCAATCGCCATCCAATCTTCCAGGTGGTGTTTGCGCATCAGAATCTGCCTGCGAACACGATCGATCTACCTGGCGTGGTGTGGACGCCGTTGCCGATTGAAGCGCCGACCGCCCGCTTTGACCTGGCGCTCGTCATCGACGATCAGGCCACTGGCTACCAGGCGACCTTCGACTACAGCGCCGATCTGTTCGCGCCGCGCACCATCGCGAGGCTCGCCGAGCAGTTCGAGCGCCTGCTGCGCGCGGTGCTCGACGATCCGGACGCAGCGATCGACTCCATCGACCTGACCGATGCCGCCGGGCTCGAACAGGTACGGTCATGGAACCAGACGGATCGCGACTACGGGTCATTTGTGTCCGCACTCGGGCTGGTCACCAAGCAGGCGCGCCTGCACCCGTCCGCGGTGGCGCTGTCGTACCAGGATCAGTCGATCACCTATGCGGACCTGACAGCGAAGGTGCGCGAACTTGCGATCGCCCTGCGCGAACGGGGCATCCGCCCGGGCGAGATCGTTGCCGCCTGCACGGATCGCTCGCCGGCCTGGGTGATCAGCGCGCTTGCCATCATGGAGGTGCGCGCGGTATTCCTGCCGATCGATCCCGATTACCCGCGGGATCGCGTGCGCTGGATGGTCGAGGATTCAGCCGCCGTACTGATCGTGACGCAGCGCGAAGCGTGGGAAGAGGTCGGCATGACGCAAGTCCCGACGCTCTTTCTGGACGAAGCGCGCATCACTCGGTCACGGGATCAACAGCTCTCCCCCTTACCAGATGCCGATTTACCAGATGCTGATGATCCGGCATATCTAATCTACACCTCGGGTTCGACCGGGCGCCCCAAGGGCGTGCTCAACACCCACCGCGGCCTTGCCAACCTGGTCCGCAACCAGGCGGAGTTGTTCGATCCGGCGCCGGACTTGAAGGTGTTGCACCTGGCCTCGATCAGTTTTGACGCGTCCATTTGGGAGATGTTTCTCGCGTTGTCGGTCGGCGGCACGTTGTGCCTGGCCGATCGCGAAGATATTCTGCCGGGCGCCCCACTGGCCGACGCGCTGCGGCGGCTGGGCATCACGCACGCCACCATGCCGCCAAGCGTGCTGGGCGGCATGAGCGACACCGACTTCCCGGCACTACGCGTGCTGATCTCGGCGGGTGAAGCATGCCCGCTCGATGTCGTCCGCCGCTGGGCGCGCGGCCGCCGCTTCTTCAATGCGTACGGACCGTCTGAGGCGTCGGTGTGTTCGACGGCGACCGAAGCGTTTGCCACCGACCCGCGCGTCACGATCGGTAGGCCGCTGCACAACGTGCGCGCCTACATCCTCGATCCGCAGTTGCAGTCGGTGCCGATCGGCATGCCGGGCGAGCTCTGCATCGCCGGGGACGGCGTCGCCGCCGGTTACCTGGGGCGGCCAGACCTGACGGCGCAGCAGTTCGTGGTTGCCGATCCCATGCACCGGGGCACGGCCGAGCGCCTCTATCGGACCGGCGACCAAGGCCGGTTTCTTGGCGATGGCTCGATCGAGTTTCTGGGCCGCCTCGATCAGCAGGTCAAGCTGCGCGGGTTCCGTATCGAGTTGAACGAGATCGAAGAGACGCTGCGTTCCCATCCCGGCGTGCGCGACTGCGCGGTCGTCGTCCAGGCGCCGGTGGGGATGCCGCCGCGGCTGGTGGCCTTCGTCGTCGGCGAGCAGCCGGGCAGTGACCGCGATGCCATTGGCCGGCTCAAGGCCGCCGCCCGGGTGCGGCTGCCTGAGTACATGGTGCCGTCGATCGTGATCTTCGTCGATCGATTGCCGCACACGCCGAATGGCAAGCTCGATCGGCGCGCGCTCGAACTGGTGGACGCGCCCGCGGCGCAGGAGCAGCCCCATTCGGGCGAGCCGGTCAGTGCGACGGCGGTGGTGGTGGCGAGCATTTTCGCCGAAGTCCTGGATCGACCGGCGTTTCTGCCGCGCGACGACTTCTTCGAGCACGGCGGCCATTCGCTGCTTGCGGCGCGAGTGATCGCGCGAGTCCGTGAAGAGCTGAACGCAGACCTGACATTGCGTGCGCTGTTCGAATGCCCGACCCCGGCCGCGCTCGCCGAGCGGGTGGATGCGGCGGTCGCCTCGCTGCTCCCGACGCTCGAGCCAAGCACGCGATTCGAAGACCGCGCCACCCTGTCGTCGGCCCAGCGGCGCCTGTGGTTCATCGATCAACTCGACGGCTCCCATTCCGCCTACAACATTGTCGCGGCGGCGCGCCTGACCGGCGCCCTCGACCTCCCAGCGTTTCGCGCCGCGATCGCCGCGCTGCCGATGCGTCATGAGGTGTTGAGAACGGTCTATCCCGCAGAACGCGGCGAGCCGCGGGTCCTGCTGATCGACGACGGGGCCGAGCTGCGGGTCGTGGCTGTGGAGGGCCGCGATCGCGAAGAGCGATGGCGGGAAGCCACCCGTCTCGCCGCGGCCGAGGGCAATCGCGCGTTCGATCTCGCGCGTGGGCCGCTGTTTCGCCCGGTGCTGTATCG
>JAYVSK010000293.1:0-5274 GCA_043775395.1 Lysobacter sp.
AGGCCGGCGCGCAGCGCCATGCCGCCGCCGTCGCCGGTGCAGGTGTGTGCAGACGTTGCGGAGAAATACGCGCGGCCATACCCGCCAGTCGCCAGCACCACACCCTGAGCACGGAACAGATGCAGGGTGCCTTCAGCCATGTCCAGCGCAAGCACGCCGCGGCAAGCGCCCTCGTCGTCCATGATCAGGTCGAGCGCGAAATACTCGATCATGAAACGCGCGTTGTGGGCCAGCGACTGCTGATACAGCGTGTGCAGGATCGCGTGGCCGGTTCGGTCGGCCGCGGCGCAGGTGCGCTGCGCGGTGCCCTTGCCGTAGTGCGTGGTCATGCCGCCGAACGGACGCTGGTAGATCTTGCCGTCTTCGGTGCGCGAGAACGGTACGCCCTGATGCTCCAGCTCGATGATCGCCGGAATCGCCTCGCGGCACATGTATACGATCGCGTCCTGATCACCCAGCCAGTCCGACCCCTTGATGGTGTCGTAAAAATGGAAACGCCAGTCGACTTCGCCCATGTTGCCGAGCGCAGCTGAGATACCGCCCTGCGCTGCGACCGTATGCGAGCGGGTCGGAAAGACCTTGGTGATGCACGCGGTCTGCAGACCCTTTTGGGCCAGACCGAACGTCGCGCGCAGACCGGCACCGCCGGCGCCGACCACGATCATGTCGTACTTGTGTTCGGTGATTTTATAAGCGGAAGTCATGGCTGCCTTGTTGAGAGCCGTCAGGCCAGAAGCGCGATCCGGCCGATCGCGTAGAGAGAAGCAAGAACGCCCAGCGCACAGGCGAAAGTGACCAGCAACTGCAGGAAGATTTCCAGCGGGCGGTGATGGACATAGTCTTCGATCACCACCTGCAGGCCGAGCCGCGAGTGCCAGAACAGGCTGATCGCGAACATCGCCAGCGCGATGGCATTCACCGGTTTGGCCAACACGGCCTGTACCTGAGCGTGATCGGCGCCGACCAGCGCGATCAGCATGCCCAGAATCCAGGGCGTGAGCAGCATCAAGGCGATGGCGGTGACGCGCTGCCACCAGAAGTGGCCAGTGCCGGATTTGGCCGAACCCAGACCACGAGCGCGGCCAATGGGCGTACGGAAATCACGCTGAGAACCATCGCGGGCGGAAGAATCGCTCATGCATCACCCCGCATCGCGAAGAACCAGATCGCCGCGGTGAAGACAAACGTCAGTGCGACCACTGCGTAGCCTGAGCGGTAGACCTGCGGAATCTTGAAACCCCAGCCGGCATCCCACAGCAAATGACGGATACCGTTGAGCAGGTGATACACCAGCGCGAACGAAAAGCCGAACAGCGCAAGCTTCCCGAATGGCGAAGCCAGACATTCGCCGGCACGGGCATAGGCATCGCCGCCCTGAGCGACCGCGAGCAGCCACCAGGCCAGTACGAACGCGCCGAAGGAAAGAACAATGCCGCTGATGCGATGCAGGATCGACATTACGCTGGTGATCTGCGGACGGTAGACCTGCAGGTGCGGCGAGAGGGGACGTGCGCGGTTGGTCATGCGGGTAGCGCCCAGTTCGGAAAGGGGGTGAGCTTCGGATATGTGCTTCAGAAATCGATGCAGCGGCCATTTTTTTCCCAATCGCCATAGCGGGTTGGATCGGGACCTTCGCGACCCCCGAACTCTTTGACCTCGATGAGAGGCTGCGGCACTGAGGGTTCGGCCGGAGCAAAGTCTGGAGCGGGTTCGGGAAGCGGGACGGTTTCGCCTATCATGCGCTGACTCCTCAACTCGGTAGTTTAAGTGCCACCCCCATGCCGGACAACCCGCAAACCCCGCAGACTTCCTGGTTCGCCCTGCCCGACCACCAAGTAGTGGCGATCAGCGGACGCGACGCAGTTGCATTCGCCCACGCCCAGACGATGAACGATGTCGGCGCGCTGCAGGACGGGCAGTGGCAGTGGAACGGTTGGCTGACCGCCAAAGGGCGCGTGATCGCTCTGTTCGCGGTCATCCGTATCGACAGCGATACGTTGTGGCTGCTACTTCCGGATGCAGACGCCGATGCATTCGTGGCGCAGCTGCGGCGTTTCGTGTTCCGCAGCAAGGTCGCGATCCGGGTTCGTGATGACGTGTCTGTTATCGGCAGGTTGCAGGCCTCGGCTCTGGCCTCCGGCAACCACTGGGTTGGCGATAGCGCCGATGTCATCGAGTTGGACCTCAGCGGCGAGCTGGGCAATGGGCAACTGGGACGCAGCCTGCGGATCGGGCCTGCGACAACAGCGTCTGTGGACGCGACCGCGTGCGAAACCTGGCGCCGCGCCGACCTTGAGCACGGCTGGCCGCGACTCGACGCGGCTCAATCCGGGCAGTGGACCCCGCAGCAGCTGTCGCTGGGTGGGTTGCGCGCGTACAGCGTGAAGAAAGGCTGCTACCCGGGCCAGGAAATCGTCGCCCGTACCCACTTCCTGGGGCAGGCCAAGCGCGGTCTGGCGCTGATCACCAGCCCGGTGCGGCTGTATGCGGGAACAGAGCTCACGTCAGGCGATGCGGTGCTCGGGACCGTGGTCAGTGCCTGTGCTCAGACCGCACTGGCGGTGCTGCCGATTGATTTTCAACCGCAATCGGTCGATTCCAATAGTATCGATACTGGCTGCCCCCAGACAGACGAAAGCCCCGCTTTGGGCGGGGCTCTCTGGTCGGTGCGGCGTTTGCGCGGCGGTCTGGCACGCTAAACCGGCCAACAATCACTACCCGAGCAGCGAACGCGAACCCATGTTCTGCCGTTGTTCCTGATCTTGCACGACCTGCTGGGAGCGGTCGCGATCATTGGTCTGCGTCAGCTGGCGCTGCTCATTGAGACGGTTGATCTGTTCCAGGTTGGGTTGGGCCGGCTGGTTGAGATCCTGCGTAAGCATGGCATGGGTGCGGACCGTCGGGCTGTTGGGATCACTCTGATAGAGGATCGCGTATTTGCCGTCGATATTGGTATACCGGTCATTGGAACGACTCAGCACCACACCATCAATATCGGACTTCGGGTCGAGAGACGAGTTTTCGCGTGCGATCTCCTGTTTGAAAGACCGCAGCGCCGCCGAGGTGGCGTTGTGATTGAGATTGGGACCATCGATGCCGTTTTCGCCGTGCATCTTTTCGAATTTGCTCCGAAGCGACATGTACTGGTCGTAGTCGGGATGCCCGGGTTCGTGCGCGTATTGGGGGTCATGCGTCATCACTGTCTCCTTGGCTGGCGGCTTTACCGGACCATGATCGATAGGGATCAGCCCGTTCAACAGCCCGATATTACACCCGCCCGGCCTGAACGGTCACCGTCCCACCGGGTGCTCAGCCAGCCAATGCAGCCGCCGCAGCGACGATATCCGCATCCGACGGAATCACCAGGAAAGCCGCGCCAGCCAGCGGAGTGAAGGTGTCGGCGCCCACGACCCGCTGCAGAGGAGTGCTGCCAAAGCCGCCCTCCACAACCGCCGTGATGACGCCTTCGCCCACCCCGGCGCTGCGCCGACCCTCGTCGACGACGATGATCCGCCTGGCCTTGGCCGCCTGCGCCTGAATGAACGTGTCGTTGAGCGGCGCGAGCCAGCGCAGATCGACCACGCGGGTCTTCCAGCCGTGCTTCGCCTCGATCGCGCGCGCCGCGCGGAGGCTCATCGGCACACCGTTGCCGAAACTGAAGATCACCAGATCGTCACCTGCTCCATAGACCCGGCCCTCGCCCAGGGTCATGGCCTGATCCGGCGCCGGGTACTCGGTCAACCACAGGCCGTCGCCGGCCTCGTACAGATCCTTGGCCATGTACAGCGCGATCGGCTCGAGCAATGCGCAGACCCGACCGTCCACTTTCGCAAGCGCCATCAGCGTACGCAGCATCATCGCGGCATCATCGCCGCGCGATGGACAGCCGACCACGAGTCCTGGGATATCGCGCAGCGCGGTGATCGAATTGTCGTTGTGGAAATGGCCGCCAAAACCGCGCTGATAGCCCAACGAAGCGATGCGCATCACCATCGGATTGCGATATTGACCGTTGCTGAAAAACTGCAGGCTGGCCGCTTCGCCGCGGATCTGGTCGCAGGCGTTGTGGAAGTACGCGAGGTACTGAATCTCGGGCAGCGGCAGCATGCCCATATTCGCGTAACCCTGGGCGAGACCGAGAATGATGGTTTCATCCAGCAGCGTATTGAACACGCGCTTGTTGCCAAAAGCTTTATGCAGGCCTTTGGTGACGGTATAGACACCACCTTTTTGGGCCACGTCTTCGCCGAACAGCAGCGTTTCCGGATACTTGCAGAACAGATCATGCAAGGCCTGATTGATCTGGACCGCCAGATGCTTCGCCGGCTGTTTCTCCGGGAGTTTCGCCTCGCCACCGAATGCTGCGATGCGTTTATCGGCGTAGTTGGCGCGCTCGGCTTCCGCTTTGACCTTGTCCGGCGTGTACGGCGCCAACGGTCGCATGACGTCTCCCAGCGTAGTGAGGCGCGGACGGCTGTCGGCATCCTCCGCCGCGGCAAAACATTTCACGCGCATTGCCTCGTACAGGGCAAAAATCTGCGCTTTCGACATCAATCCGGATTCAAGCGCGATAGCCGCGCTGCGCAGCAGCGGGTCCGAGGCTTCCACCGCGCACAGCTCTTCGATATTGCGCCATTCGATTTCGAAGTCCGTGCCGGCGTGGCCCATGATGCGCATGGTGCGCAGGTGCAGGAAAGTCGGGTGGCGGGTACTGCGGCAGTGTTCGACAGCAGCCTTGACCTGGCCGTAACCAGCGGCAAGATCGAGACCATCGGCATGGAAGTAATCGAGATCCGGCCGGCTGCGGAAATTGCGCGCCACCCAGCCGTCCGGCGTCTTCACCGAAATACCGATGCCGTTGTCTTCGCACACATACAGCACCGGCGCCGGCAGCTTCTGGTATGCCGTCCATGCCGCAGCGTTGAACGCAGTCTGCGCGGTGGCGTGATTGCTGGAGGCATCGCCGAACGAACAGATCGTGATGCTGTCGTCGGGAATCGGCAAGGTGTGGCCGATGCGGCGGGCGTGATCGATGGCGACCGCCGTGCCGAAGGCCTTGGGCAGATGCGATGCGATCGTGGACGTCTGCGGCAGCACCCAAAGCGGTTTGCTGCCCCACACCTTGTGCCGGCCGCCGCTGGCCGGGTCCTCGGCGCTGGCCGCGAACGACAGCGCGGAGTCCATGATCGGATCCATCCCGGGAATCTTGCGGAACCGCTCGGCCATGAACGCACCGGAACGATAGTGAAGAAACGCAGGATCGGTATGCCGGGT
>JAYVSK010000294.1:0-2391 GCA_043775395.1 Lysobacter sp.
GTCAGAAAACGAAATTAGCCCTCTGTCGAACAACCAATGGGCTGTGCCCGTCAATGCGATACCGTTGCGAACGGTATCCGGCCCATCTGCTTCTACTGAACGAATGTGTGCTGCTTGCACCTCAGGCCTGCCGCCGCCGTTGATAAGTCGTAATCCTGTCACAGCACAACGGTTGCCGTAAACACTTCTGACATGCCGTCGGAAAGCAGCATCACGAAAAGGCCTCGAAATGACCCGTTCAACAATAGGTCTCACCACATATTCTTCAGGTGTTTCCGCGACTTTGTCCGTTATTTCCCACGGCTCCAGCGGCGCCGAAAAGCCAGCCTTTAAAATACGTTCAAACTCATCGTTTGGAATATTGCGAACGGATCTTCCGAACGCACCTTTATTGGCTGAACCATCGTCTTTCTTCAGCAATGATTCGTAATACACGTCATCAACCCTGAATGAAACCGGCTTATCAAATTCAATAAAATCTGCTAAGTGCGCATAAAAAAGATTTTTTTGGTTAGGGTCAGACCGTATAGCAATAACCCGTGCGGTCGCAAAATATGCCTGTCTTCCAGTTGCACTCGAAGGTCCGGTCGTACGTCGCGGTTCGTAATAAACGATGAAATCGCCGACCGCGCTTTCAGCCTGCCGCAGATAGGTTTTCGGGAAGTGATACCACCGCTCAATTTGATCGTCATAAGCACTGCTTTCCGACGCCGTAAACACCGCATTGGCCACTATTTCTCTCCCTATTTCGGCCTGCACGACGCAAGCAGTCTGTGATGAATTCCGCTTTACCCACTAAGATTGACATGGCCAATCCATGAGTTCAAGGAAGCGCTCAGAGCCTGCTCAAAATCTTTTGAAAGCGCATCGGTAGAGCGGCCTTCAGGCCGCTGGGCGTCTTTGAAGCCATCAATACAGCGGCCTGAAAACCGCTCTATCAATGTAATCCCAAGTGATTTTCAACAGTACAAATCTGTCATCTCGAACAACAGCGCAGCGGATGGAGGGATCTGCTTGTGCTTCGTCAGCGCTCAAGCAACAATAGGTCTCTCCTCGGGCTATATCGTCGTTCGGGATGACAAGCTTTTATCGATTTTAGAATCACCGCTTCAACCGATCCAACACCACCACCCAAATGCGTTTACGGCTACTTGCCACGCCACAGCCCGGGCTTGCGGACGCATCGACTCGCCTTCATTGTCTCCACACGTGGCGCCACCTACACTACAGGCTGATTTGGCCCGGGGAAGGCGTATGACCTACACAGACACCGTCGCGCCGAATCCGGCGCGTTCATGGATGGCGCACATGTCGGCCGGGCTGGGCATGCTTTCGCTGCTGGGCGTGCTGTGCTTTCACTTTCCGGGGCTGCTGACCAGCAAGGAATTCCGTGCGGCTTATACCGAAACGCTGGCGCGTAATCTGCTGTTGATCGGGTTGATCGCTGCATTTGTGATGGGCACGATTGCGATTTTGCGAAACCGCAACCGTCGCATTGCGTTGACCGGGGTGATGTCGGCGGCCTTGGCCGTGCTGCTGGGAGGCGCCACGGTGCATTTCACTGCCATCGAATCGACGCCGTATTCGCTGGGGCTGGACTGGTTTGTGATGTCGCTGTTCTTCTCGACGATTGTTTTCGTTCCGATCGAGCGCGTGCTGCATGTGCGCAATCAATCGCCGCTGCGCCCGGAATGGCGCACGGACCTGGCGTATTACTTTGTCAGCCACCTGTTGGTGCAGTTCATTCTGATTGCAGTGACCGCATCCACCACAACGATGGACGCGTTGATCGCAAACGAGGGGCTGAAGGCGACGATCCAATCCCTTCCGGTCTGGCTGCAGTTCATCATTGCGGTGTTCTGCGCCGATCTGTTCCAAGCCGGACTGCATCGCATCTACCATCGGGTGCCGATGCTGTGGCGCTTTCATGCGGTGCATCACTCCAGCCGGCACATGGACTGGCTGGCAGGCTCGCGCGTGCATCTGATCGAGGTCGTGCTGACCCGCACCACGGTGCTGCTGCCGCTGGTGGTATTGGGGTTTTCGGCACCCGCCATCAATGGGTATGTGATTCTGGTCGGCATTCAGGCGGTGCTGGCGCACGCCAACCTGCGCGTCAATTTCGGCTGGCTGGAATATGTTCTGGTGACGCCGCGCTACCACCACTGGCATCACGCGCGCCACATCGACTACATGGACGTGAATTACGCCATTCATCTGCCGGTGGTCGATATGTTGATGGGCACGTTCAAGCGCCCGCCTGCGAATCTCTGGCCGGAGGAATACGGGGTGATCAAGCTGGAAACGGTGCCCACCGGCATCGTGGCGCAGACGCTGATGCCGCTGGGGCCGAAAAAAATCTTCGCAGAATTCGTCGGAAAGCCTGACTAG
>JAYVSK010000295.1:0-2160 GCA_043775395.1 Lysobacter sp.
GCTGCCGATGCTTGCAGCCACGGCGAGCTGGGCGCGATGTTGCGCAAGGAAGGGATCTATCATTCCCAGCTCACCGATTGGCGCGCACAACTGGCCAAGCAAGTAGGGTGGGGTCAGCGTAGCGCAACCCGACCATTGCGTCCGTGTCGTCATCGTTTGTTATGTGCCGAAACCGCATTGTGCTTGCAACCCATACTGCGATGGATGTGCCGTGATGGTGGGGTTGCGCTGCGCTGACCCCACCCTACTTGGGCATCGGAACGGTGCAGGGTGCGTGCGATAATTTCCGCATGCGCACTCTGAAAATCGCCACCCGCAAAAGCCCGCTCGCACTGTGGCAGACCGAGCACGTCGCCGCGCAGCTGCGCGCGATCGATCCGTCGCTGGATGTCCGGCTGATTCCGATGTCCACGCGCGGCGACGAAGTGCTGGACCGCTCGCTGTCGGCAGTGGGCGGCAAAGGGCTTTTTCTCAAAGAACTGGAATTGGCGATGCTGCGCGGCGATGCCGACTGCGCGGTGCATTCGCTCAAAGACGTGCCGATGGATCTTGACGGCCCGTTCGTGTTGGCGGCGATTCTGCAGCGCGCGGATCATGCCGATGCGTTCGTGAGCAATCATTACGCCGATATCGCTGCGCTGCCGCGCGGGGCGCGGGTCGGCAGTTCGTCGCTGCGGCGTCAGGCGCTGCTGCGCGGGCTGCGGTCGGATCTGAAATTGGTCGATCTGCGCGGCAACGTGAATACGCGGCTTGCGAAGCTGGATGCGGGAGACTACGACGCGATTTTGCTGGCCTGCGCGGGTCTGCAGCGGCTTGGCTTCGATGCGCGCATCCGTGCGCGACTGGATGCGCCCGAATGGCTGCCCGCGCCCGCGCAGGGAGCGATCACGGTGGAATGTCGCGACAACGATGCTGCGACGTGCGCGTTGTTCGCGGCGCTGAATCACGCGCCGACGCGGCGCTGCGTCGAAGCGGAGCGCGCGATGAACCGTGCGCTGCACGGCAGCTGTCAGGTGCCGGTAGCGGCGTTCGCGCAGATGCTTGACGACGATACGCTGCATCTCGCCGGTCTGGTCGGCTCGGTCGCGGATGGCCGTGCGGTGCGCAGCGCAGCGATCGGCGACGATGTCGATGCGCTGGGACAATTGGTTGCGCAGCAGCTGCTGGATCTGGGCGCCGGCGAGTTCATCGCGTAAAGACGGCGCGAAAATGCTTTTGTAGGAGCGCCGGAAGGCGCGAAGCCCGGACCCTCTTTCGAGGCAACATGGCACGTCATTCGATACGCTAAAAACAGAATGTCATGATGACGGGTGATCAATCATGGCAGAGCGTGCGGGGTTCGCGCCTTCCGGCGCTCCTACAAAAGCAGGGCGCGGATTGTTCAGTAATACAGCATGACCAAGTGCTTTGCTTCCGCGAAGAATAACCATCTTTCCACGAACGCCCCCAGCTGAAACGATGCCGCGCCCACCCACAGCAGCGCCGTGACATCCCCGTGCGGCAGCAGCCACACCGGCAGTGCGCATAGTGCGGGGATCAGTGCGAACAGAATCACCGAAATGGTGCGCAGTTTCGCCGCATGTTTGCGTGCGACCACGAAGCCCATTTCGCGGGTGAGGTAATTGCTTTCGGTGTGCGGGCGTTCAAACACTGAAACGTCGCGACCCGGCAGGCCCACTGCGTCGCCACGGGTGTGCGGCAGCGGGTCGCGGTCGATATCGCGCCAATAGCGGCGTTTGATCCGCCACAGCGCGACGGCGCCGATAACGATACCCGCGCTGGCCATGCTGGGATCGTTGATGGTGGTGCCTGCGAACGGGCCAAACAGCAGGCCGCCACCTACCGCCGCGAACAGCAGATAGCCCGGCACCACCAGCGGATGCCGCCACGCGGGAATGGGTGTGAGCGAGGCGTAGATCATCGCGGTGGAATACACCGCCGCAACGCAGCCGATCGCCAGCACGCCAGCGGCCAAGCGCGTGGCCCATCCGCCTGACGAGACCCACATGACGGCGAAGAGAATTGCGGCCAATACGAAGCATGCGATCGCAAAGACGCCCTCGCGCGACATCCATGAGCTGCGCCACTGCGAGAACGCGCGCCACACGCGCGCGGGTTTGCCCAGATGCCACAGCGAGGCGATGACGCCGACCGCGACCA
>JAYVSK010000296.1:0-17471 GCA_043775395.1 Lysobacter sp.
CATCAGGCAGTCGCGCTCTCGATGCGCTTGCCGATCTCCTGCGCGCACCGACGCACCGGCCACAGTACGCTGCCCAGCGAGGCATCGTGACTGCACAGCACGGTCAGCAGCAGCTTGCGGCGCGGGTTGGGTATGTCCAGCATGAGCACGCGCCCCTGATCGGCTTCGATGACCACGTTCAGGCATGCGCCCATCGCGGTTTCGCCGCAGATCGCTTCGCCCAGCGCCAACTGCGAACTGGTCATCGCCGAAAGCGTAGCTGCCGAAAGCGAAGGCCGCAGCCGTGCGGCGATCTCGAACCCGTCGATGCTGGACACCAGCGCCCCGATGATTTCGGGATAGGCGTCCAGCAGCGCGTCGAGGTGTTTCTGGCACAGGGCGCGCTCGGTGCGTCCGGGCAATTCGTTGATGGCATCCATTTAATGTGCATCTCCAGCGACGGTATCGGCTTGCGCCGGGTCAAGCGCTTCGATCTGGTGAAAAAGGATGTCGAGCAGCAGCAATACGTCCTCGCGCCGACGGATGTCCACCGAGAGGATCGGCACCGATACGCCGAACGATTCGATCGCCGTGTGGTAGTCGTCGATGGCAGGCCGCTCATGGGTATCGGTGCGGCCGATACCGATGACGACGCGCGAATTGCGTGCAAGATCGGCAAAAGCGTCGAGATAACCGCGCAGGTCGGCGATGGGGTCCGGCCTGCTGTTGTCGACCAGGATCACCACGCCCAACGCACCGACGCTGAGGATCTTCCACATGAAATCGAAACGGGCCTGCCCGGGAGTGCCGTACAGGCGCAGTTTGTCGCCGCCTTCAAGCGTGATCTCGCCGTAATCCAGCGCTGTCGTGGTGGTTGCTTTTCCGCTGGTCGCCAAGTCCGAATTCTGGACATCGGTCGACACCGGGGCGATCTCACTGATGGCGGCGATGGCGGTGGTTTTACCCGCCCCCATGCTGCCAGTGAAAATAAGCTTGTATTCGCGCGGCATGCTTCAGCCTCCCATTCGCAGTGCGCTACGCAGGCTGCGAAACAGCCCCGAGACGCCGAGACGCCGCTTCGCGACCTGCGGCGCGAGCGCCACCGGCGGAGCCTTCTCGATCTCAAGCAGACCGCAGAGCCCGCAGGCGACCAGAAACGATTCCAGTTCGGCCTGCGTCCCACCGCTGGCCTCGACGAGGGCGTCGATACGCCAGCGGGACTTCGTCAACAGTGCGGCAAGCGCAAGATGCGCCTTGTGCACGCCGAGACGGCCGAAGTCGGGCCAGCGTTTAAGGCGCAGGGAAACCTCTTTCCCAAGCCACGGCATCGACGGGTTGGGGACCATTCTCAGCCCCACGCGCCACAACAGGACATCCAAAGGCTTGGTGGCTCTGCCGACACCAGGCGTTTCGACATCCTCTCGGTCCAGACGGATCACATTATCGACGGGTGTCGAGAGAGCGATATCCACCAGCGCATCGATCGTGATTTCGTGATCGAGAAACCCATATCGTCGCTCCGGCAACAGGATATCCAGCAAAAACCCGCCCATCTCGACCCGCCAGATCGCGTTGGGGCGGTTCGCATCGTCAACCGCCATCAAGTCCTGCAAAACATCCACCAGCCATTGCGTTTGCAATGGCCGATCGTTGGAAGAGGCGTGTCCGTCAACGAAGCCGGTGGGTGTTTCGACCGCCGACTGGGCCAATGGCGCGATATCGGGATCCGAGAATACGTCGAGCATTTTGACGAGTTCTCCGACTCGGATCGGTGCGCGGATAGCGTGCTGCAGCGGAGCTGCGGAGGCATCGCCGTAAAGCAACGCAACGCAGCATGGACGTCCGGTACGCTCTGATTTCTGCATCGCCATGCGCGCGAAAGGCGACTGCGGATCGCACAACGCCAGGTCGGCATCGATTTCGTCGACGAAACGCCATTGGGCGCGGGTGTTACCGCCTACGACGTTCAGCAGCGACTTGACCAGGGTTTCGTCGCGCAGCGACAGCCCCAGCGTGGTCAAGGTCATGGCGCGACGGGCACTCACTGAATTCAAGCCCCATCGATCCAGCTGGAGGCAGGCAAGTGCCGGCCGTTGATTTCGCGCTGCAGGCCGATGAACTGGAAGACTTCGCCGGATTCGTCGACGACCGGCGAAATCAACAGTTCGTTCTGGAACGGCGAGCCGTCCTTCCGGTAGTTGCGCAGCACCACATGGCAGCTTTGACGCAGCGCGATAGCCTGCCTGAGCTTCACGATGCCGGGCTGATCGCGGTCTTCTCTCTGCAGAAAACGGCAGTTGCGCCCGACCGCTTCTTCCGCAGCGTATCCGGTCATCTGCTCGAAGCGCTTGTTGACGTAGACGATCGGCATCTCACCGGAACGGATATCGACCACCACCACCGCCGTATTCAGCGCGTCCAGCTGGTGGCGCAGCTCCAGGTAACGGTCGCGGGTGATGCCGAATTCGGTGATGTCGATCAGCGTCAATACCCGGAACCTGCCCGCAGCGCCGCGATCAAGCGTTCTGGCCTGGAACAGCAGGATGGCATCGCGGCCATCGGCCTTGCGGATCCGCGCTTCAGCGGCAGTCTCGGGCGCGTCGACCGACAGGATCTGCGCGGCCCGGTCCAGCAGCAGCTGGCTTTCAAAGATTCCGCGGACGTTTTTACCGATCAGCGCCTCGGCGGACAGGCCCAGTTTTTCAGCGAAATCGCCGCTGAGCACGATCACCTGGTGATCCGCATCGGTCACGCACAGTCCGATGTGGGCGACGCGCATCGCATCGCGCATCAGTTCGTTTTCAAACACCCTGCCTTCAAGACTCACCGCTTACGCCCCTTCATGTATCCGTATCCGCTTGTGTGTATGTGTATGTGTATGTATGTGTATGTATGTATGTGTGTGTGTGTGTGTGTGTGTGTGTTGGACGGACCTGCGTCGAAGGCCGGCAGGCGTCTGTCCGGCACGCGTATCAGTTGTGTGTCACATGGCTCAAAGCAAATTCCATGCCACCATCAAACCGCTGGATTTTGAACCGGGGCAATAGGCATTCGGGATTCAAATCAACTGGTTGGCAAGGCACTGTGAATGGCGCACTCCGATGCGGCCTGTATCTTCAGCGAGTTGGCATGTCCCTGCTTCCCACGGGCGAAATATGTCGCAGTGCGGCAATTGCTTTGCCAAATGATCACCTGTCGTCTGTTCCACATATCCACATGTCTAGCACTCAGCCGTCAAGCGCAGAAATCAAAGAAGATGGATTCCGGACGTAACCCGGTGATAGCCGCTTCCATGGTTCGCCCTGGAAGCCAGTTCAACCTCTCAGGTTCCGAAAAACTTCTGCCGTCCCGAACGCGGGCGAATCCCAAGGAGGAATCTGCTGTTGACCGGTGTCGTCACAACAGCAGATCCCTCCGCCCGCTACGCGGAGATTCGGGCTGGCACAGCCTTGTCTGTCTGCTCTTGAAGGAGATTTTGTACAGATTCGCAAGCGCTAAGCGCCGCAATGCTCACCGCTGACCGAACCATCGATTGGGATCGACCGGCTGGCCGTGGCGGCGCAGCTCGAAATACAGCGCCGGCTGCTGCAGACCGCCGGAGTTGCCGACCCGTGCTACCGCATCGCCGCGTTTGACCGTAGCGCCGACGTCTTTGAGCAGCGATTCGTTGTGCGCGTACAGACTGAGATAGCCGTTGCCGTGGTCGACGATCAGGATCAGACCGTAGCCGGTCATCCATTCGGCGAACACCACGTTGCCGTCAGCCACCGCGCGCACCGGCGTACCGAGTCCCGCAGCGATCAGCAGGCCGCTGCTGGCGCGTCCATCGGGCATGCGCCCGCCGAAACCGGCCACCAAGTTGCCAGAGAGCGGCCAACCCAGTCCGCCCACCCGGACCGGCGCGGCATTGGCGGTCTGACGCGGTGGATTGGCCTGCACGCCGGCTGGTTTGCCAACATTCGTCCTGCCGCCGCCGACGGACTTTCCGCCGTTGGATTTCGCAGCGATTGCAGCGGCTTTTGCGGCGGCGCGTTCGGCGGCGGCCCGCTCTGCCGCAGCGCGCGCGGCGGCGGCACGCAGACGGCCGATGACCTGCTGCAGCGCTTTGGCATCGCTGCCCAACGCCTGTTCGCGGGCACTGCGGTCGCGATACTGCTGTTCCAATGCGCCAAGGGTCACAGCGCGGGTCTGCCGATCATGGGCAAGCGCTGCGAGTTGAGTGCGCTGGCGGATGCGCGCTGCGTCCAGCGCCGTGCGTTTCTCGACGATCTGGGTTTCGACCCGCGTCAATTCAGCGAGCTCGGCGCTCAGCGCAGCGGCTATCTGCAGCCGCTGGCGCTGCAGATAGCCGTAATACGTCATCTGCCGCTGGGCGTCGGCGACGCGGTCCTGCGCCAGCATCACTTTGAGGGGTGCGTGATCACCCTGCGCATACGCTGCGCGCAGCAGCGCGGCCAATTCTTTGCGCTGCGATACCTGCTGCGTCTTCAGCTGCTCGCGCCGCGCATTGAGCTGCGCAAGCGCATCCTGCTCGCGCGCGAGCTGGCTTTCGGCAACATGCAGAGAACGGCTGGAATCGGCGACGCGTTCGTCCACCGCACGCAGTTCGCGGCTGGCCGCGCCGCGCTGGCCTTCCAGGCGGCGGCGCTCGGCCGCGACGGCCTGCAGTTCGCGCTGGATCGTCTCCAGCCGGCGCTGCGCTTCGCGGCCCGTGCTTTGCTGCGCGGCAAGCGGCGACGCGAGCCACAGCAGCAGCGCGACCGTAACCACCGCGCGCAGAACGGCATTCATCCGGCGTGGAACAGCGAACGGCCGGTCATGTCCGCCGGCTGCGGAAGGCCCAGCAGATCAAGCAGCGTCGGCGCAACGTCGCGCAGCGCGCCCCCGCTGCGCAGATGCGCATCGGCACGGCCACCCACGTAAACGAACGGCACCGGGCCAACGGTGTGCGCGGTGTGCGGCTGCCCGGTCTGGGGGTCGCGCATCATTTCCAGGTTGCCGTGATCGGCCGTGACCAGCAGCGCTCCGCCGGCCGCGCCCACGGCGGCTTCGACCGCGCCGATGGCGACGTCCACCGCCTGCGCAGCCAGAATCGCGGCCTGCAGATCGCCGGTATGCCCGACCATGTCGGGATTGGCGATATTGCACACCACCACATCGAAGCGGCCCGATGCGATGGCATCGACCAGCGTCGCGGTGAGTTCCGGGCAGCTCATTTCCGGCTGCAGATCGTAGGTCGCGACTTTCGGGCTCGGCACCAGAATGCGTTCCTCTCCGGGGTAGCGGTCTTCGCGACCGCCGCTGAAGAAGAAGGTGACATGCGCGTATTTTTCGGTCTCGGCGATCCGCAGCTGGGTCAGACCATGCGCAAAGAGCACTTCACCGAGGGTATTGCGCAGATCGTCCGCCGAAAAAGCCACCGGCGCCGGCAATCTGGCGTCGTATTCGCTGAGGCAGACGAAGCGCGACAGCGCAGGACGACGCACGCGGGGGTCGAACCCGTCGAACATCGGATCGACGAATGCTGCGGTGAGCTGGCGCGCGCGGTCGGCGCGGAAATTCATGAATACGATGGCATCGCCGTCGCGCATCGGCGTGGCACCCTCCAGCACCGCTGGCGCGACGAACTCATCGTTTTCGCCGCGCGCATAGGCCGCTGCGAGCGCACTCAGCGCATCCCGGGCCTGTTGCGGGGCTTGGGCGTCGACGATCGCATCCCAGGCGCGGCGCAGGCGGTCCCAGCGCGCGTCGCGATCCATTGCGAAATAACGGCCGCCCACGGTAGCGATATACGCATTGCCCAGCGCATCGCACTTCGCCTGCAGCGCACGCAGGCTGGCTTCGGCCGAACGCGGCGGCGTGTCGCGGCCGTCGAGGAAGACGTGCACCGCGACCTTGGCGACGCCTTCGCGCGCGGCGAGTTCGAGCATCGCGAAGATGTGCTGCTCGTGGCTGTGTACGCCGCCCGCAGACAGCAGGCCCATGACATGCAGTGTGCGGCCCGGAGCCTTGGCCGCTGCGCAGGCCGCGCGCAGTTCAGCGTTGGCGAAAAAACTGCGGTCTTCGATGGCCGCATCGACGCGGGTGAGGTCCTGATAGACGATACGGCCGGCGCCGAGGTTCATATGCCCGACCTCGGAATTGCCCATCTGTCCGTCCGGCAAGCCGACGTGGCGGCCTTCGGTGTGAATCAGCGTGTGCGGCCGGTGTGCCCACAGCCGCGTCCAGTTCGGCAGATCGGCCAGCGCCAACGCGTTGTCGGCGGGGTCCTCGCGATAGCCCCAGCCGTCCAGAATCAGCAAGACGACGGGCTTGGGGCGGAGGGCGGCAGTAGACATGTGACCTTCGGGGCTGTGACTAAGGGCAGATGCGATTGTAGCGAAGCACCCGCACCCTACACCTACGGGGCCGGATCCGGCCCGCTCACGTTCACGAGGCCTATCGCATGCGCACTTCCAAACTCGCCCTCGCCTGCACCGTCGCGCTCGCGCTGATCGCACCCAACGCGTTCGCGGGCAACAGTATCGAAAAGGTCATGGGCAGCATCACCGCGCAGGCCGGCGAAACCTACGATTCGCTGGAAAGCGTCAACGGCAGCATCCGCGTCGAAACCGGCGCCACTACCGGCAACATCGAAACGGTCAACGGCAGCGTGCATCTCGAAAGCGGTACTACTGTCGGCAATACCGAAACCGTCAACGGCAGCATCAAAGCGGACGGCAAAAGCAAGGCCGGGTCGCTGGAAACGGTCAACGGCAGCATCCGTCTGGGCGAACAGAGCCACGTCGCCAGCATCGAAACCGTCAACGGCAGCGTGTTCACCGGCCGCGGCAGCGATGTCGCGCGCGGGGTCGAAACCGTGAACGGCGCGATCGGTCTGGTCGATACCGATGTCCACGGCGGCATCAATACCGTGAACGGCGATATCACCGTCGGCGCCGGTTCGTTTGTGCACGGCGGCATCACCATCGAGAAGCCCAACAGCAACTGGATGCCGGTCAGCGTGAAGCAGCGCAAGCTGCGGATCATCATCGGCCCCAACGCCGTGGTGGAAGGCCCGATGGTGTTCAAGCGCGAAGTGAATCTGTACGTGCACAAGACCGCAAGAATCGGCCAGGTCACCGGCACCACGCCGATGGCTTATGACGGTGCGACGGCGCCGAAAGACTGATTGAATGCAATGCGGCCCGTAGCAGCGGCTTCAGCCGCGACACCACAAAGATCGGGCCTGAAGGCCCTCCCACAAGGTCGCGTCGGCTCGCAGGTATGGTTGTGGGAGCGGCTTCAGCCGCGACACGGGCGACCATCCGGCCTGGCCCCTGTTGGTCCGGGCGGGCCTACCGGCCCGCCCTGCCTCACCGGGCCTCCGGCCCGCTGGGAGACCTCAGGGCAAAGCGGAAGCCGCCGCTCCGGTAGGCGTGCCTGCGGGGCCACCAGTAGCGGGAGGCGGCGCGGGCGTAGTCGGGGCGGTCGATCCACGACCCGCCGCGCACCACGCGGGGCCCCTCGTCCGGCCGCGCCTCCGGCGCGTCCCGACGTGGCTGCCACAGGTCGCTGCACCACTCCCAGACGTTGCCGTGTACGTCATACAAACCCCAAGGGTTGGGGGCGTAGCGTTGGACTGGCGTGGTGCCTTCTTTGTCCTCCCAACCGCGCTTGCCGCTGACATTCACATTGCCCCGCGCCTCGTCCCAGGCATCGCCCCACCAATAGGCGGTGCGCGTGCCCGCGCAGGCGGCGTATTCCCATTCGACCTCGCTGGGCAGACACAGCCTCTGGCCCGTGCCCCACTCAGGCCGCGCCGCAAAACGGGCGATGAACTGCGCCATCACCATATCCCAGCTCACCTTTTCTACCGGGCGCTCCGGCGCTTCCGCGCCTTGCTTGAAATGGCTGGGGTTGTCGCCAGTCACCGCTGTCCAGAACGCCTGCGTGCAGGGCGTATCGGCCAACCAGAAGCCGGCGTCGACACGTTCTTTAAGCGGGTCATGTTCGCGCTGGTTTGCCCAGTCGCGAAGGTCCTTATCTTTGATCGCGGCCCGCTCTTTTTTCGTCGATCCCATCAGGAACCCAGCCTCCCCACTCGGCTCGATCCACCGCATCCGCTGGGTCACGCCGTTCACGGTGAGGTCGGCCCACAGGCCATACGGGTCATCGCCCCAGGCGCTGGCCCAGAAGGGCGGGAAGTCGCCGATGGGGGTGCGCCAGGCGTCTTCAGCAGGCCACATGCGGCCCCCTGCTCTTGCCTTCTCCCCCCGGGAGAAGGTGGCACGAAGGGCCGGATGAGGGTAGGGGCGCGCGCGCGGGTTGGCCGACCACCGCTTCGCCCCGAACCCTCTCCCCAACCCCTCTCCCGGAGGGAGAGGGGCCTGAAGCGCAGTGGTGGGCGGCGCGCCGGCCGTAATGCCGGCAAGTCGGCCCCCCGGGGGGCGTTCGGCGGCGGCTGCCGCCTACCAGCGCCCCGGGGGCCTTGCGGTTTGCGCACGCGGGCCGGTGCCCGGGTGCGGCGGGACGCCAGCGCTGGTCTCGACGCTGCGGCGCCCGGGCGCTCCACCACGGGCCAGCCGCACACCTCGTGAGCTCAGGGCAAAGCGGAAGCCGTTGTTCTGGTTGGCGTTCCTGCGGTGCCTCCTGTTGCGGTAGGCGGCGCGGGCGTTGTCGGGGTGGTTGATCCACGACCCGCCGCGCACCACGCGGGGCCTCAGGGCTTGTTGTTATGCGCTGCATCCGGCCTCCATGCTGGCACACCCTTGGCGCGACCACAGCCCTTGTCGAAAGCATCGGGTTTCGGCCGGCAGCAGGGCGGCCCGCAGCGAGGCCTCCCGCCGCTGCAGTTCAGTTTCAAGGAGGCCCGCTGCTTCGGCCCGACGCAGCCGCAAGGCCTGCTGGCGGGCGCGGCGCAGCTTGCGCGGCCCGGCCAGCACCACGCCCGGGCGGATGCGAAACCCGCAGAAGCGCACGCCGCGATGGCTGGGCTGCAGGTGCACGGCGGGCTTGAGGTGCAGACCAAGTTCGCCTTCGATATGGCCGCGCAGGGCGGCCAGACTGTCCTGCGCGGCCTGCAGGCTGGCGCAGCACCACATCACATCGTCCATGTAGCGCACGTGCGCGCCTACGCCGGGGTAGGCCAGCAGCAGGCGGTCGGCTTGGCCCAGGTGGTGGTTGGCCAGATGCTGCGATGTGAGTGCGCCAATGGGCAGGCCGCAGGCGGGCGTGGCGGTGCCTGCGTGCAGGATGCGCCGCATCAGCGCCATGAAGTCTTCGCCCTTGAACAAGCGCGCCAGTTGCGCCAGCACCGCCGGGTGGCGGATGCCGGCGAAGTAGCCGGCCACGTCCACCTGCACCACCCACGGCCAGTGCTGCAGGCCGCGCTGCACCGCCAGCACGGCGGCGTGCACACCCTTGCCGGGGCGGCAGGCGTAGACCGAGTCCACCAAGGCGCGCTCAAACCGGGCTTCAGCCAGATTGAGGATGGCGTGGTGCAGCACGCGGTCTTCGAAACAGGCGGCGGTGATCTCGCGGCGCTTGGGGTCGAATACCTCGAAACGGCTGACCCGCCCCAGCGGCGCCTGCCCGGTCAGGATGCGTGCGGCCAGCGCCTCCAGACGCATATCGGCCTGGGCCAGGAATGCGGCCACGGCGGGCCGGCGGCGGTTGCCCTTGGCGGCTTTCCACAGGGCCAGCGCCAGGTTGTCGCGGCTGGCCAGGGCGTCCAGGGTGATGCGCTGGCGTTTCATGCGTGGACCTGGGCCACGTCGGCGGCCACAGCAGCGGCGGCGCGGGCTGTCTGCAGCAGGCCCAGCATGGCTTGGCCGAAGCGCTCGGCCCGGGCCGGGCCCACGCCCTCCAGTGCTTTGAGGCTGGGCAGATCGTGCACCCGCTGGGTGACGATAGCGGCCAGTTGTTCGTTGCTGAACACCGCGTACACCGGTACGCCGGCCTCTTCGGCCAGCCGTTTGCGCAGCTCGCGCAGGCGCGAGTACAGGGCGAAATCCTGCGGCGACAGCAGTTGTTTGTAATCCACATCGGCGCTGCGCGGCTTGCCGCCGTCTTTCGACAGCGGCCCCGGCCCGGCCAGCACCTCTACGCACAGGGCCCAGCCGGACTCGGCGCCATCGGCCAGCCATTCCTTGCGTACCGCCACCACCCGGTGCCCCGCCAAAAACCGATTCACCTCGCTCTGCGCCGGTTCCGGCGCACGCGCGGCGATGAAAAAGCAGTGCAGGCTCATGCGGGTTCACCTTCATCGTGTGCATCGCGCCGGGGCGGCTCCGCCGCCGGGGCATCCGCCCCGTCGGTGCGGCCTCCGGCCGCACCACCCCGGCGCGATGCGCCTAGCCCTCCGGGCCGGGCCTCCGGCCCTCTAGGAGACCTCAGGGCAAAGCGGAAGCCGTAGGACAGGTAGGCGTACCCGCGGCGCCCCCAGCCGCGGCAGGCGGCGCGGGCGCGGCCGGGGCGGTCGAGCCACGACCCGCCGCGCACCACGCGGGAGTCGCCTGCGCCGGGCCCCTCCGGGTCCCGCGCCGGCTCGGCGGCGTAGTCGCGGTGGCCATCGGCGCACCATTCCCAGATGTTGCCATGCATGTCGTACAGCCCCCAAGGGTTGGGTGGGTAGCGGTCCATGGGCGTGGTGCCCTTGTGTTGCTGATTCCAATTGGCGCGGGCGTCATCCGCTTCATCGCCCCACCAGTATTCCGTCTGGGTGCCGGCGCGACAGGCGTATTCCCACTGGCTTTCAGTAGGCAGCACCGCCTCACAGCCGGGCGGCAGCAGCGGCTGGAGCTTCTTGAAGAAAGTCTGCACATCGTCCCAAGACACGTTCTCCACCGGGCGGCGCGGGGCGTCTTCGCCCTGCTTGAAATGGCTGGGGTTCTTGCCCATCACCGCCTGCCACAGCGCCTGGGTGCAGGGGGTTTCGGCCAGCCACAAGCCCTGGCTGAGGGTGACGGGGTGTTGGGGGTGTTCGTCGGCGTGGCCGATGCCTTGGAGGGAGCCTTGGAGATAGGTGGCGGGGGGGAGGTAGCGGAAGCGGAGGGGCTGATCCTGCGGAAAAATCCTGCCTCGTTCCATTAGAGGAGACAGTTCCAGAAAGATGCCGTATTCGTCGCGATCGATACCCACCCGGACTTCGCCGCCCTTCTGGCTGGGCAGCAAAGCGAATCCACGCACCACGTCTTCGTTCGGGAACGACAGGTCAATTGACCAGGGCAGGTCCAGGGTTTCGATCATGCCTTTATCGCTTTGTCGCCAGCCCCACACGCCTCGCGTGCGCTGACGGCGCTGCAGCTGCGTCTCCCCCCCCCCCAACACAATCCCCGCCCCGGCCGCTATCACCGGCAGCGCCAACATCCCCTGCGCCGGCAACGGCAGGTACTGCGGGGGCCGCCGGGGCTGGACGATGCGCACCAGTTCGCCAGAAGCCGCTTGGCCCAGGTCGCTGCACAGCACCGCGCCGGGGCCGGGCGGGCGGGTGTCGGTCGCTGGCGCGATATACAGGTGCTCGCCGCGCTGCAGCAGGCACCAGCGCTGGCGCGGGCCGGTCGCGCGGCCGCTGGCTTGGGCGAGGGCGTCCAGTGCAACGCGCAAATGGGTTTGCGCGTGGTGGGGGGCGCGCTGCAGCACATAGTCGGCGTTGGCCTGCAGTGCGTTGTGGTCCCCCTGCCCGCTGTGAACGCTGTGGGCCAAATCGATCAGACTTTGGCGCAGTTGGTCCAATAGCGCGGCCTGGGGCTGCGGGGATGCCGTGAGCTGGTGCATGCCTTCCACCACGCGCATCCCCAGCGGCCAATGCTGATGATGAAAGACGCAGGCCTTTTGCAGCGCGGACCACCGGGCTGCGGACAGCAACGGCGATGCCGCCTGCTGGGATGCCATGCGGCCCCGGCGCAGGGAGGCGTAGGTGGTGCTGAGCACATCGGGATGCGCCCAGAGTCGGCCTTCCAGCGATGCGTCCTGGGGCGCGCTGCCAGTCTGCCGCAGCGTGCGCAACAGCGGCGGGTCCATCCGCACTGTTACCGAGAGACAAGCCAGGAGGTCACGCAAGGCGTCGTCGCTGCTGCTATCGGCACGGATTTGTGATTCAGGTAGGCCACGCTCCGGCTGCAGCCGGCTGTCGGGCGACCAGCGCAGCAAGCGCACCCGCGCGCCCAGGGTGGCACTGACATCCTGCTGCCCCACGGGGGCGAGTGCGACGCAGGTGCATTGCCGCGCCTGTGCGCCGACAAGCCAGGCGCTCCAGGCCTGGGCCATGTCCGATGCAGGCCGCAGCAGCCCCAGGTCGGACAGCAGCAGATAGGTGCACCCGGGCTGCGGGCGCATGCCGTCATCGGCATCACTGTGGGTGCCCTGCCCGTGCAAGCCATGCCAAGGGCCGAACGGGCCGTGTGCGCCCGCCATCACGCGCATCTGCGCGCGCGGCACCAGTGCCTGCAGCAGGGCGACCACCCGGTACATGTCGTAGCGATAGGGGAACAGTTCGGTGCTGACATCCAGCATCAGCACCAACGTGGCCGGCCAGCTTTGCCGGATGAGACGCGGCAGACGGCGCGGCCATTGGCGGCGGGTGCTGGCCTGCAGCAGCGCGGCCACGTTCACCCCAGCGGCATGCGGCTGGCGCAACTGCGCCGCCAGCGGGCGCGCCAGCCGGGGCAATGGCAGCAGGTCCTGATACGCCGCCCGGGGCTCATCCGGGGGCTGCAGTTCAGCTGCGGCCAGCAGCGTTGGGCGGTGGGAGGTGTCCGGCGGCACATCATCAGCACGGCTATCGCGACGCTCGGCGACCCAGGCTTCGGGCATGCGCAGGGCGCTGCGGGCACGCATCGGGCCGGGTGTGGACGTGGCGGGGGGGTCGGATGCGCGAAGCGGCCATGCCAGCGTCTGGCCCGACGCTTCAACCAGGGTGGGGTCCGGTTCGGGCGGCACATAGCCCCACCATGCGGCGTCGGTATGGTCTAACGCCAAGGTGCCCGTGCGCCCCAAAGACAGGGCGCGCAGCAGATCCGCACGGCCGACTTGCGCAAGCATCGGTGGCTCAGGCGCTGTCGGCAGCGGCGCTGTCAGCAGTGGTGCTGTCGCCAGCTGCGCCGTCGGCAGGCGCAGGCTGCACCGGGGGTCGCGACTGGCCGGGATCGGTGCCGGCATGTTTGACCAGTGCGTAGGCGCTGATCCGGCCCAGCCAGTGTTCCTGCGCTGCCCTGCGTTGGGCCTCGGGAACATCGCGGGTGATTTCGGCCAACGCGGTCAGCAAATCCAACGCTTCGGCCAGCCCGACTTTCGGATAGCCCAGACGCACCGCTTCGCGGCGATCGGCCAGCACTTGGGTCAGCGCAAGTTGCACCACTTCGGGGGCAAGCGGCTGCATCGCCGCGAAGTGGGCGTTCACGCGCACCTGCAGCCATGCGAGCAAGTCGATCTCAATGGCCGGCGGATTGAGATTGAGCACCACGCAGCGGCGGACGAAGGCTGCGGGCAGTTCGCGTTCCTCATTGGTGGTGATGACCACCAGCGGCATGGCCCCGGGCGGCAATACAGGTGTGGACATGTCGGGCACTTCATCCACCCGGAAGCTGCGCTGCCCCAGCACCTCCAGCAGGCTGTTGGGCACATCGGCATCGCCCTTGTCGATTTCGTCCACCAGCACTACCGCAGGCTGCGACTGGGCGGCATCCGCCCAAGCCTGCCAGAGCACGCCGGGCTGCACGTAGCGGCTGTCTACAACACTCCCGTCTTCAACACCCGCACCCGACGTATTGGCATCGGCAAGACGACGGATGGTGTCGTAGCGATACAGCAAATCGCGCGGCTCAAAACGCGGATGAATTACCTGCACGCGCGGCGCTGCGGCGTGCATCAACACCGCTGCAGCGCGCGCCAGTTGGCTTTTGCCGCTGCCCGGTTCGCCACGCACCAGCAGCGGCCGACGCGCCGCATAGGCCAGCGCCAGCGCATCCAGCTCGCGCCCGCTCCAATAATGACGGGCTGCTTCGAAACGGTCGCAGGCAGGCAGCACGATGGAGGTGCGCGCCAGCGCTTGGGTGAAGGGGTTGGGTTGCATCGCCATGTTCAATACTCAATCAAGATGAAACAGGTTGCGGAAGCGCGGGCCGATTGTCTGAATGCATGGTTGTAGATCATAGGGAAGCGGCGTCTGCAGCATCGGGGGGTTGGTAGGCGCATACGTCGACCCAGAGTAATTTCAAGTGCGACACGATCGTCGCCTCGCTCAAGCCGAAAATCACTTCAGCCACCTCAGCACTGGCATGGAATACCGGCACGCCAATCTCGCGCGCGACATCTATCCCGTCCGTTGAGGGCTCACCACCTTCAATAATGAAACACATGCTCTTGGTGCGAACGCCTTCTCCGCGTAGATCGCGGAGAACCACCAACAGTTCCGTGCGCTCATTAGCTGACAATTCGCCGATCTTTTGCGCGTCATGCGGACTCCACTGATTGGTTACAAAAGTGGAGAACAGTTGACGCTCGAAATCGAATTGTGCATTGAGTCCGGTGCTCTGGACACGATACGTGCCACTGCCTAATGGCAAGACCCCACCCCCATGACGCAGCTCAATACGACCACCCACCATCACCAACGCGATCAGACTTGCCAACAAATGTGATGCATCGCGATCATCCACATTGGGAAGCCGAATCACGCTATGACCAGCCTCAGCCTCAATCAACAGACATGTGCAGAGCAGAAAACAGGCTACCGTTGCGGCGGCAGCATCTTTCGCTTCATTTTCGAAAGAAAATTTTTGCTCTTTGAACACAGCACGAAACTCACGCATCACGCTCGGAAGTGAACCGCGAAACCCGGGGCTAGACAATAATTTTACGAATTCAAGAGGCGGAATGGGGCTTTCGATTGTCAACCAGCCATTGAGATTCTTCGACGCCTGCAATGCAGTCCAATACGCTGAAGCGCGCCTCAGGCTTTCAATCGCGTGAGTAGCCTGGTGCTGAAGCATGCTGCGATCAAGTGGAATCATTTTTTCCTGCCGGGAAGCCGCATCGTTAGCGGGCCTACCAAACAACAAATCAATTCCATCACCCCCACCGACGGCGCGGCCCGCTTGCCGCTGCAGCCAAGCTTGTACAGCTTCGTCCGGCGTCGGCACATCGGGCCGACGCAAATAAACTGCACTGAAAGCCACCATCGCTGCGCGGTACGCGGCTAGATACTGATCCTGATCGGCCTGCCATTCACCGCCCGCGTTTTTCGCGCCATCACCCAGATCACTGATGCCCTTGATGACAAGCCAGCCGATGCGCAAGCGATCATGGCCATTGCAGGCCGTGGCCACACCAAAACTTTCCATGTCGCCACCGATGGCACGTGGGTAGTCCGTGCGCAGAGTTTCCCGGAAACCGGCGTTATCGACCAACTTTTCGCCGCACAGCACAAGACCCTCACGACGCTTGATGCCCTGCAGTCCGATGAGCTTGGCGCGCTCAAGCCATGCAGGCGTTGCCGCCAACGTCTCGGCACGACGATCGGTGCTGCCGTCCTTATTCAGCCGTGCTGGTTCGTAAGTCGTCACCTTACTGGAGATCAACACATCGCCCAGGCTCTGATTGTCCTTGAGGCCAAATCCCACGCCGACAGCCAGCACCGCCGCCGGCTTGAAATGTTCGATCGCCTTGGTCACGCGCTGCAGCGCAGCGCCGCTGCGTTCGCTGCCCATCTGACACGAGAAGGCGATCACCTCTTGCTCAGTTCGATCTGCATCATCAATGACAGCAGAGAATCGCTCGTATGGGTAGTCGTTACGCGCGATGATATCCGGCACCTGCCCAGCACCGAACACCGCACGTATCGCATCGGTTTCTCGCTGATTGACCGTGAGCAGCAGGATGGGGCGCGACAGGGGCGACGTGCCTGACGTTTCAGACTTCGGATCGGCTGGCTGAGCATCTAGCAAGCGGGCGGCTCTGTCTTCTGTTGCAGGCTTGTCGAGGGGCGCGATTTGCTCATGCGTCTGCTGCGCGGATTCAGCAGAACGCCCATCCGCTTCAGATGCCACAGGCCGGCGGCTGGAAAAGAACGACGAATCGCGAGCGCCTGCCGTCTTGCTGCATGTATCGACATTTTCATCGCTCCCATCGACACCGCACAGATGCAAAAAAAGAAACTGGTCATCCTCGGGATTACCGTACGTGTACTTCGGACACGCATCCTTCAGCGCTGCTGGAATCACCTCGCGCCCACTATGCTCACTGACAAGAGCGAGTACATGGCCTTTATTGTCCTGCTTTGCTTGGTAAAGGTAAGCCTCAATTCTGGCGGATTCGAACGCAACGCCGCAGCCCCCTGACACAGATTCGATGCGGTTCCAGGCCTCGCGATACCGGCTTGAACACAGGCATACAACATGTGTTGCTGAGGCCATGCTCTCGTCCATCCACTTTCGCCATTCGGCGTCCGCAAGATTCTGCCGCCGCGCGCGCCGGTGCCAGACATCCAAATGAACGTGAACTTCCAGCCGCTTCAAGGCTTCAGCGAGCTGATTGACCCGCTGCGCCGTCCAATCCGCGTCGCCTGCGGCATAACTGATAAACACTTGGCGTTCCATGCGCATCCCCTGTGATGGCCGTGTCCTTCTGGCCGAGTCTAACGTGCCCGGGGGCTCGGTTTCATCCTTCTGACAGGTGCCGCAGTCGCCAAGCGCGTCGTACACTCACCGCTTCCGTTTCGTCTGGAAGCCTCCGATGCGCTGTTCTCCGCCAATCCTGTTTCCGAAAGTTCTGCTGCTGTCCCTGGCCGCCACCGCCGCACTCACCGCCTGCAAGCCGGGCGCCGAAGCGCCTGCTGCGCCGTCGGTGGAAACGCCCGCCGAAGCCGGCTTCGCCTTCAAAGACGCGATTACCCCCGCCGATTTCGCCGAGCACGTGCGCGTGCTGTCTTCCGATGCGGTTGAAGGTCGCGGCCCCGGCACGCCCGGCGAAGAAAAAACAGTGGAATATCTCAAGGCGCAGTTCCAGCGCATCGGTCTGAAGCCCGGCAACGGCGACAGTTATTTCCAAACCGTGCCGATGATGGAAACCACGGCCGATGAAGCGACGACGATGACCATCGACGTCAAGGGCAA
Organism: Lysobacter sp.; assembly: GCA_043775395.1. Classification (GTDB taxonomy): domain Bacteria; phylum Pseudomonadota; class Gammaproteobacteria; order Xanthomonadales; family Xanthomonadaceae; genus Lysobacter_I. The sequence goes on from JAYVSK010000296.1 coordinate 17,073, forward strand.
GCCGCATACGCTGACGTTCGGCACCGACATGGTGATCGGCACGCGCACCGGCCAGCCCGAGGTGAAGATCGATACCAGCGATCTGGTGTTCGTGGGCTACGGTGTGGATGCGCCAGAGCAGCAGTGGAACGATTACGCCGGCGTCGACGTGAAGGGCAAGACCGTGGTGATGTTCGTCAACGATCCGGGCTTTCACGCCAAGGATCCGACGCTGTTCGACGGCAACCGGATGACCTATTACGGGCGCTGGACCTACAAGTTTGAGGAGGCCGGCCGCAAGGGCGCCGCCGCAGCGCTGATCATCCACGACACCGAAGGCGCCTCGTACGGCTGGGACGTGGTCAAGAATTCGTGGTCCGGCAAACAGTACGATCTGCGCGCGGCCGACGACCCGTCGCC
>JAYVSK010000297.1:0-8467 GCA_043775395.1 Lysobacter sp.
GATTCCGCGCTGCGGATCTTTTTCTATATGCCATTCGAGCATTCCGAAGATATCGTTGACCAGCATCGTGCGGTCACACTGTGCGAAGCGCTTGGCGATGCAAATTACCTCAACTACGCGCACGCGCATCGCGATGTGATTCGCCGGTTCGGGCGCTTTCCGCATCGCAACCGCGCCTTGGCGCGGGTCAACACCGCCGATGAGCAGGTGTGGCTGGATGCCGGTGGTGGATTTTGAGAGCAGATCGGCAAAAAACCACAACACCCATGTGGGAGGGCCTTCAGGCCCGAGCTCCTCGCACGACGACAAGTTGCACCTGAAGGTTCTCCACACGCATCACCCTGGTCAAAGACGAGGCAAAAGCATCGTACCTGAAGGCCCTCCTACATCGCGCTACCCAGCGCATGCCTCACCCAATATGCTCGAAATCGCATGGGGCACAACTTCAGACAATGCAGTGCATTCGGCGCCGATGGTATGAAGCGTGACAAAAAATCTAATGGCCGCGAGCGGTTGGGCCAGACATGGAACGCGATGCCAACACTGGCTTTTATTTGAAAAATTATGATCGATAAGCGTAATTTCAGGCCTTGAAGTGGGCTACGGCTCGCTTGCCGCGTGAATTGATCTGGGGATGCAAATCGCGACTTCCGTCGCTCCCACAAACAGTTAAGACGCAACACAAAGGGCGCCGGAGCGCCCCTTGTGGTCAAGCAGGCAATGATGCTCAGTGCGAGGTATCCGGCTCGTAGTAGAACGTGTTGACGCGCGCGGTGCCGATCGGGATACCGGCGGTGAACGCAGTCACGCCGAACACATCGTTCAAGGTCGCGGCGGCTTCCGCGTTCAGGGTGACGGCGACATCGTTGATGCGCAGGGTGCCGTAGCGGCCATAAGACTGCACCTGGGGCGCAGCGCCGAGCGCCAGATTGAACAAGGTGATGCGTCCAACCAGACTGTCGTTGACTTTCGCCAGGCCGGTCAGCACCGGCGTGCTGCCGGTGGTGTCGATCACGAAGCTGCTGATATTCACGGTGAGCGCGCCGGCGCGCAGATTCAGGCCGCCGTCGTGAACGATCTCGCCTTTGTAGCTGGTGGCGTCGATTTCGCCGGTGGGGATCGGGAAGCGCGCGTTGCCGTTACGGATCGACGCGGGAAAACTGGGCGAAGCGGTGACGCCGAGTGTGTTGAGCGCGCCAAGGAACGTGCTGGACAGCGTCACGCGGGTATCGCCGCCGATGGTGTTCACGGTGGGGGCGGCAGCGGCTTGGCCTGCGGTGAACGCGAGCGCGGCGGCGAGGGCCAAGGGGCGGAAGAATGAACGTTGAAAAGTCATGATGAAACACTCCTTGCGAGGTTGGGGGAAGTCCCGTGGCCGTCTGAGCGACACCCCCTGTCGCATATGTAACCGATCACATCGCATGCGTCCTCCGGTTGCGCGGGAGACGCTTGCCATCATCATCAGCGCTGCCATGGGAAAGCAGACTGTATGGGCTAGATCATGACCGCAGCATTGATCCGACTAAACCTTGGCTGAAGCATCGCTTTGTCGCGTGCGTGATCGAATAGACGCGCAGTTTTCTGGTGCCTCCATCTCAGTCTGGATGTTGTGCCTGCATCCAGGCGATCCGCCTATGCGTAGCTTTTTTTCGGCTCATCACAGGTTGATGGTTCGATGCTGCATCGCGGCATCTTCCTGCGCTGAATCGCGTGCATTCGACGATACATCGATGAACCGCTCCAGCATACGCAACGAATATACCGAGGTGTGTCACCACCCATAAAAACGCCCGGCGCGAAAGCAACCGGGCGTTGTGGGGCTGGCAAAAAGTGACGCTGGGGATCAGCGCGACCTTTGCTGTTCCTGGGACTGCTGCGGATTTTCCAGCACCTGCTGCGGATTGCCGGTCTGCGGCGTTTGCGTCGGCTGCGCCTGCGACTTGGCCATTTGTTCGCTCACCGGCGTGTTCACTGCTTGCGTTTCGCTGATGCGCAGTTCGCTGTTGGCTTGACCGCCATAAAACACGTTGCGGTCGGACTTGCCGTCGCTGTTGACGATGGTGTTGCCGAAATCGACGCCCGTGACCGATGCGCCCTTTTGCTTGGCATCGAGCGCGATGGCTGTGGCCAGACGGTCGGTGGCGCTGTCCGCTGCGACGGTCAGCGGATGGCCCTGCTGCTGCAAACCGCTCAGCGCCTCTTTGTAGGACGGCTCTTCGCGCAGCTTGCCCGCCAACTGTTCCGGCGTCGGCGGCGGTGCCGGCCGCGTGGGCTCATACACCGCGCCAAACGTGTTTTCGAGATTGGCGTTGCTGGCGGGTTCGCGCTGATACGGTTTGACGCTCAAGCCTTCCTTGGTGGTGTCCATGATCTGGACACCGACCTGACGATTGCCCAAGTTGGACGTCACGTCCGCCCCGACATCCAGGCCAACCGCATTGTTGCCGTTGGCATTCCCGCCAACCGCGATACCGATGCGTGGCGCGGCTGAAGCATTCACATCGTAGCCCAGCGGCGATGCCGACAGGACTTCCTGTTTCGCGCCAGTGACTTCGACGCCCACGGCGGTACGGTTGACGCCGGGATCGGGATATTGGGTGGTGAGCCCGGGAAGCTCGATTTTCCGGATCGTGCCGTCCATCAGCTGGAAATCCTGGGTGGTGGTGGTCGGCTTAAGCTCACCTCCCGGCGTTGCGCCTAGGGACACATTGATCTGGCCGCTGTTGACAACCCCGTTGGTGGCATTGACCTGGGCGCTGACCGCCCACTGCTGGCCGTCGCCGGTCGGGCGCACGATGCCGATCGACGCGCCGCTGAATGCACCATTCTGGATGGTCACATCGGCCGTCGTGGAACCGCCATCCGAGGTGGTGTTGCGGATGCCGCCGGTGATTTTCTCGTCTGCCATTGCTGTTCACTCCGTTGGGCAAGGGGTTTTAGTGGCGCAACAGATATCACCGCCGTTGAGGCGCTCCAAGCCGTGCAGCTGTCACAAATCGGGCGGCATCCGACCGCCGGCCGCTAAGCCTATGAATTCAAAAGGACTGCCGGATGGCGGGAGATATTTTTGCGATGTTTTTGTGACCTCTCCGGCAACCCGGGCGCACATCTGTCGCCTGGGCATCGGCAGCCATTGCGCAACAGCGGCCGTAGCCGCGACCTGATGCGGGCAGTGGCGGAGGAGGTGAGCCCGCCCAGCGTCACTTCCTCAGCTGCTGCCACAGAAAGGTGTAGGCCAAGGCGCGCATATGCGCTTCCTGCTGGTTGTTGGCGGCGCCGCCGTGGCCGCCCTCGATGTTCTCGTAGTAACGCACGTCGGCGCCCATCGCTTCCATCTTCGCCATCATCTTGCGGGCGTGGCCCGGGTGGACGCGGTCGTCGCGGGTGGAGGTGGTGAACAGCACCGGCGGGTAGGTCGTGCCTTCTTTGAGCAGGTGGTACGGGGAGAACGTTTTGATGAACGCCCAGTCCTTGGTGTCCGGGTCGCCGTATTCGGCCATCCACGAGGCGCCGGCCAGCAGATGGCTGTAGCGCTTCATATCGAGCAGCGGCACCTGGCAGACCACCGCGCCGAACAGCTGCGGGTACTGCACGATCATATTGCCCATCAGCAAGCCGCCGTTGCTGCCGCCCTGCGCGCCCAGACGCGCGGGCGAAGTGATCTTGCGCGCGAACAGGTCCTCAGCGACCGCAGCAAAATCTTCATAGGCCTTGTGGCGGTTCGCCTTGAGCGCGGCCTGATGCCAGCGCGGGCCGTATTCGCCGCCGCCGCGGATATTCGCCAGCACGTACACGCCACCGTTTTGCAGCCAGCCGCGGCCGGCCATGGAACTGTACGTCGCGGTGAAGGACACCTCGAAGCCGCCGTAGCCCCACAGCAGCGTGGGCGTGCTGCCGTCCAGCGGCAGGAACTTGGAGCGGACGATGAAATACGGCACTTTGGTGCCGTCCTTCGATGTGGCGAACTGCTGTTCGGTGATCAGGCCGTCGGCTTCGAAGAAGGCCGGCATCGCCTTCAGTTTCTGCGGCGGCTGGCCGATCTCCACCAGCGACAGCGTGGTCGGGGTCAGGAAGTCGGTGGTGGTCATCCACAGCGCATCGCTTTCATCGGCATCGACGGCGCCCACGTCGACCGTGCCCACCGTCGGTGCTCCCACCAGCAGACTCTGGCGCCAGCTGCCCTCGCCGATCGGGGTCATGATCCGGACCTTGCTCTTCACATCGTTAAGCAGGGTCAGCACGAGGTGATGCTGGGTCCAGGTATAGCCGGACAATGAGGTGTGATCGTCCGGCGTGAAGGCCACGTCGAACTCACGGCCGCCGGCCATGAACTTGTCGAAGTCGATCACCAGCAGCGAGCCGGCCTCATAGCTGCGGTCTTTGAGTTTCCAAGGGTCGCGCAGCTCCAGCGTCAGCCACTGGTGGTGCACGGCCTTGTTGGCCGAATTCGGCACGTCGATCTTGACCAGCTTGCCGTCCTTGCCGCTCAGATACAGCTCATCGTTATAGAAGGCCAGCGTGCGGCTGACGAAGTCGCGCTGGTAGCCCGGGGTGAGGTCGCGATAGGCCGCGATGGCCAGATCGGTGGCCTTGCCCTCGTAAACGACTTTCGCCGAAGCCATCGGCGTGCCGCGCGTCCACGCTTTGACCACGCGCGGGTAGCCCGACGCCGTCATCGAACCGGTGCCGAAATCGGTGAACACGAACACCGTGTCCTGATCGATCCACTGCAGGCCGCCCTTCGATTCAGGGCGGAAGAACCCGTCCTGCACCCACGTCCTGGTGTCCAGATCGAACTCGCGGGTCACGTCGGCATCGGAGCCGCCGCGCGACAGCGCGATCAGGCAGCGCTCGTACTGCGGCTTCAGGCATTCGACACCGTGCCACACCCATTTTTCGTTTTCGGCAGCGTTCAACGCATCCAGATCGATCACCGCTTCCCACTTAGGATCGGGCTTGCGGTATTCCACCAGTGTGGTGCGGCGCCACAGCCCCTGCGGATTCTGTTTGTCTTTCCACAAGTTGTAGTAGTACGGGCCGATCTTCTGCACGCCGGGGATACGCGCATTGGAATCAAGAATCGCGCGCAGATCGGCTTCGAGCCGCTTGAACTCGGGCGTGCTCGCGATCTCGGCTTCGGCCTTGGCGTTGCGCTGGCGGACCCAGTCCAGCGCCTTCTCGTCGGTCACGCCTTCTAGCCAGAGATAGGGATCGGCGGGAGCGGCGGCGGCAGGAGTGGGCATAGTCGGCTTGGCGGTGGAGGCGGGCGTCGCGGCATGGGCGACCAGAGACGGCGCTGCGCCAAGGGCGAGCGCGACGGCGAGACAGACATGCGACAGCGTGGGCATGTGGAAGTCCGGAACAGGGACAGCAGGGGCCGCAACGCTAGCACAGCCAGACCTGCGACCGCTCCGCAGGGCGCCTCGACCCCGGGTTCAGAGGCTCAGGCGGCCCGACGCAGCGCCTGTGACGCCTGTGCCTGTGGACGCATACCGCCGATCGCATGCACCGTCGCCATCGGCAGCGCGCACTCGCGGTGGTTGCGATGGCTGCGATATCGCAACGCACGCGCTGTCGCCCATGCAGTAAGCGGAAACGCCAACAGCCAGAACGGCACCCAGCCCAAGGTGTCGCCCGCGCTGCGTGCTTGTGGCAAGGACAACATCGCCACTAAGACCAAGGCGACAGCTGCGAGCAGATATTGTTCGAGTAAGGAAACCGACGGCAGATGGCGATGGGACATGACGGCGCTCCGGTGGATGTGGAATCCAGTGTTGCGGTGCCGGGTCTCAGCAACTGCGACGGCGATGAAAAACCCATGGTCAACAAGCCCCACATCAATTGGCCAGCTTGGGGGAAAGATGAGAGGCTTGAGGCTACTCCGGAATTCCTGGCTATATTTACAACGTCTGGCCGTACTCGGGAAACAACCGCTCATGTCCGAAAACAATCCGTACGCACCGCCCAAAGCCACAGTCGGCGATGTCGTCGACTCCCGGATGCCACCTGCGTTGTGGAATCCAACAGCGGCCGGAAGCTGGAGCATTATTTTCAGCCCGACTTTCGGCGCTTATCTGCATATGCTGAACTGGAAAGCGCTGGGTGAGCCCGATAAAGCGGCGGCGTCGAAGAACTGGGTCATCGGGAATATCGTTTTCGTTATCGCGCTGTCCATCGCTTCGCTCTTCATGCCCGAATCCAGTGGCTTCGACACCTTGAGCAGGCTTGGCGGATTAGTCTTGTTGATCGTCTGGTATTACGCTATCGGCAAGTCGCAGCAGACGTATGTCGCCGAGCGGTTCGGCAAGCAATATCCGCGCCGCAGCTGGGCGGTTCCGCTGCTGAGTGCACTGGGCATTTTTATCGGATTGATGCTGGTGGTGTTCGTGATTGCCATGCTCGCCGCTATTGTGTCGGGCGGGGCCTGACAGTTCGTTCAAGCGGATTTTTTACCGGCTAAAAAGCGCATTACATACAGCTACTTCTCGTAATTGCTCACCGCCAGCGCCAGCATCGATCGCATCTGCTCGCGCAGCGATGCCGGCTCGATGATCTCCGCATCCGGGCCGTAGTGCAGGATGTCCATCAGCAGTTCGCGCGGGGCGCTGTAGGGGACTTTGCGTTCGAAGCGGCCGTCTGGCAGGAAGCGGTCCTGCTGCTGCGAGTGCCAGTGTTCGTCGGCGACCCAGCGGGCAATTTTGGCGTTGAAGACAATGGTGGCCCAGCCTTTGGGCGCGCCTGAGAAAATACCGTAGCTGCCGGCGAGATGGTCGTTGAGTTCGGTATCCGGTACGTCCTGCGCGGGCGCGTCCTGCATGCGCGCGGTGGCGATGCGGTCAACGGAAAAACTGCGCAGCGCTTCGCGGTCGTGGTCGAGCGCGTCCAGATACCAGTTGCCGCGATAGTGGGTGACGCGCTGCGGCGATACGACGCGGCGGGTTTTTTCATCGGTGGAGCGCGCGCGGTAGTCGAAATGCAGCTGCTTGCGCTCCAGCACTGCGGAGCAGACAACGCGGAACACCTGTTCGTCCATCTTGCGGGTGCGGTGCGGAATGACCCGGATGCGTTCGACCGGCCAGCGCTTGCCGGGGGCGTGTTCTTCCAGCAATTTTTCGATGCGCTGCTGCAGCGGCGCCAGCGCCGAGGACAGCACCCCGCCGCCGGTGCGGCTGAGCAGCTGCTGCGCGGCCAACAGGGCATGCAATTCCTCTGAATTCAGCCACAGCCCGGGCAGCTCGAAACGCTCGCCTTCGCTGGCGTCGTAGCGGAAGCCCGCCTCGCCGTCGCCCGTGATCGGCGCCATCAGCGCATCGCGCAGAAACGCGAGGTCGCGGTAGGCGGTGGCGCGCGAGCACTCCAGTTCGTCCTGCAGGCGCTTGACCGTCACCGGGTAGCGGGCGCTCTTCAGGATGCGGTGAAGGGAGAGAATGCGTTCGTAACGATCCATGTGCTCGATTATGGCGGATGCTGGGGCAGGCGGTCATGCGGTTATTTGCAGGCTTGCAGCGTAGCGCGTCGGGATCGCACGGGGTGCGACCCGCGCACCGCCATGCGGGCTTGGCGGCGCGCCAAGAAGGTGTCGGGTTTCCCCGCACAACGCATCCAACAGAACAACCGCAATGCAGTCCCCTGCCGGCACTCCCGGCAGGCACAATGGCGGCATGCAGGAGCCCACGCTCAACCTCTCGCCGTCGCCCGGCGACGAAGTCAAAACCACCACGTGTTACATGTGCGCATGCCGGTGCGGGATCCGCGTCTGGATCAAAGACGGGCAGATCCGCTACATCCAGGGCAATCCCGATCACCCGGTGAATAAAGGCGTGCTCTGCGCGAAGGGTTCGGCCGGGATCATGCAGCACTATTCGCCGGCACGGCTGCGCAAACCTTTACTGCGCACCGGCGAACGCGGCAGCGGTGAGTTCCGCGAAATCGAGTGGGACGAAGCACTGGCGCTGGCGACCTCGTGGCTGAAACCGATCCGGGAAAGAAATCCCGACGAACTCGCGTTCTTCACCGGCCGCGACCAGTCGCAGGCGCTCACCGGCTGGTGGGCACAGCAGTTCGGCACCGTCAACTACGCCGCGCACGGCGGCTTCTGTTCGGTGAACATGGCTGCCGGCGGGCTTTACACCATCGGCGGCAGCTTCTGGGAGTTCGGCGAACCCGACTGGGACCACACCCGCTATTTCATGCTGTGGGGCGTGGCCGAAGATCACGACTCCAACCCGATCAAACTCGGATTGTCCAAATTGAAAGCGCGCGGCGCGAAGATCGTCGCGATCAATCCGGTGCGCACCGGCTACGGCGCAATCGCTGACGAATGGATCGGCATCCGTCCCGGCACCGACGGCCTGTTCGCGTTCGCGCTAATCCATGAATTGCTGCGCGCCGACCGCATCGATCTGGATTACCTCGTGCGCTACGCCAACGCGCACTGGCTGGTGATCCGCAACCCCGGCGGTGCGGA
>JAYVSK010000298.1:0-14679 GCA_043775395.1 Lysobacter sp.
CATTCAGGTTCCCGCCGCAACCCGCTTGCGGTGGAGACCTCGGATGCTATTCTCCCGACACCAGCGTAGATAACGACAGCAGCATGAGCGAAGATCGGCAAGGCCGCAGCGGCGACAGCAACAAGATCCTGTATTGCTCGTTCTGCGGGAAAAGCCAGCATGAAGTCCGCAAGCTGATTGCGGGCCCCAGCGTGTTCATCTGCGATGAATGCGTCGAACTGTGCAACGACATCATCCGTGAAGAACTCGAAGAGAAAGCCCAGGCCACGCGCAGCCACCTGCCGAAGCCCAAGGAGATTCTTGAGGTTCTCGATCAGTATGTGATCGGTCAACCGCGCGCCAAGAAGACGCTGGCGGTGGCGGTTTACAATCACTACAAGCGGATCGAGAGCCGTCAAAAGAACGATGACATCGAGTTGGCAAAGTCGAACATACTGCTGATCGGGCCAACGGGTTCGGGCAAAACTTTACTGGCCGAGACGTTGGCCCGTCTGCTCAATGTGCCGTTCACCATCGCCGATGCCACCACGCTCACCGAGGCGGGCTACGTTGGCGAGGATGTCGAGAACATCATTCAGAAGCTGCTGCAGAAGTGCGATTACGACGTCGAGAAGGCGCAGCAGGGTATCGTCTACATCGACGAAATCGACAAGATCTCGCGCAAGAGCGAAAATCCCTCGATCACCCGCGATGTCTCCGGCGAAGGCGTGCAGCAGGCATTGCTGAAACTGATCGAAGGCACGGTCGCCAGCGTTCCGCCGCAGGGTGGTCGCAAGCATCCCCAGCAGGAGTTCCTGCAGGTAGACACCCGCAATATCCTCTTTATTGTGGGCGGTGCTTTCGCCGGTCTCGACAAGATCATCCAGCAGCGCAGCACCGAAGCGGGCGGAATTGGTTTCGGCGCCAAGCTCAAGAGCTCCGAGCGCAAGGCCGATGTCAGCAAAGTGCTGTTCGACGTGGAGCCGGAAGATCTGATCAAGTTTGGCCTGATTCCGGAATTCGTGGGCCGCCTGCCGGTGGTAGCGACGCTGGAAGAGCTGGACGAGACCGCACTGGTCAAGATCCTCACCGAACCGAAAAATGCGATCAGCAAACAGTTCAAAAAGCTGTTCGAGATGGAAGGCGTTGAGCTGGAGTTCCGTGCGGATGCGCTCGCCGCGATCGCGCGCAAGGCGCTCAAGCGCAAGACCGGTGCACGTGGGCTGCGCACTATTGTCGAATCGGTACTGCTCGATACGATGTACGACCTGCCTTCGCTTGAGAACGTGAGCAAGGTTGTGGTCGACGAGTCCGTGATCGAGCACAAGTCCGAACCTTATCTGATCTATCAGACACCGCCCAGCAAGGTGGCGTCCGCCGAATAAGCCCTGCCATCCGCATCACTTAAAGAGGGGCATTTCGACTCGGTCGGGATGCCTTTTTTTTGAGCTGGTGATCTCGAATACTTGCCCGAATCGTTTGTTTGCGGTGCGCATGGCATCCGCCCGGCGGCATGTGCTTGCATCCTGTCGCGCATGACCCCATAACCATTCAGTAGGCAGTTTGCCCACTGTGGTAACGCCCCCGAATCGTCGAACGGAGCCCGTATGACCACCGAACTGTCCGCCAGCGTCCTTCCAGAACTGCCCGTACTGCCGCTGCGCGATGTCGTGGTGTTTCCGAACATGGTCATCCCGCTGTTCGTCGGCCGCGACAAATCGATCAAAGCCCTCGATCTGGCGATGGACCAGGACAAACGGATCCTGTTGGTTGCGCAGAAATCGCCGGAAACCGACGATCCTTCCGGCGGCGATCTTTACGGCATCGGCACCCTCGCTCAAGTGCTGCAACTGCTGAAATTACCCGATGGCACCATCAAGGTGCTGGTGGAGGGCGTTTGCCGCGTCCGTATCAAAAGCGTGCGCGAAATCGACGGCGCGCTGGCAGGGCACGCAGATCTTCTGGAGACCGCCGCGCAGCGCGATCCGCGCGAAGTCGAGGCTATCGTGCGTTCGCTGATGGGTCTGTTCGAGCAGTACATCAAGACCAATCGCAAGCTGCCGCCTGAGCTGATGCAGACACTGTCGGGGATCGACGAGCCCAATCGACTGGCGGACACCATCTCCGCGCACCTCGGCGTGCGTCTTGCCGAAAAGCAGCGCCTGCTCGAAGCGGTGGATGTCGCGCAGCGGCTTGAGCTGTTGGTCGGTCTGGTCGACGGTGAGATCGACGTGCAGCAGCTGGAAAAACGTATCCGCGGACGGGTCAAGTCGCAGATGGAGAAGAGCCAGCGCGAGTACTACCTCAACGAACAGATGAAGGCGATCCAGAAGGAGCTCGGCGAACTGGACGATGCGCCGAACGATATCGAAGATCTCGCCCGAAAGATCGCTGCAGCTGGCATGCCCAAACCGGTAGAAACCAAGGCCAAATCCGAGCTTAACAAGCTCAAACAGATGTCGCCGATGTCCGCAGAAGCGGCAGTGGTGCGTAACTATCTCGACTGGCTCATCGGCGTGCCGTGGAAGAAGCGCACGAAGGTGCGTAAGGATCTGAAGGCCGCGCAGGAAACCTTGGACGCCGATCACTACGGCCTCGAAAAAGTCAAAGAGCGCATCCTTGAATATCTCGCGGTACAGACGCGCGTGAAGCAGATGAAAGGCGCGATTCTGTGCCTCGTCGGCCCGCCCGGCGTGGGTAAGACATCGCTCGGCCAGAGCATCGCCAAAGCGACCAACCGCAAGTTTGTGCGCATGTCGCTCGGGGGCGTGCGCGACGAAGCGGAAATCCGCGGTCATCGTCGTACCTACGTCGGTTCGATGCCGGGGCGTATCGTCCAGAATCTCAACAAGGTCGGCAGCAAGAACCCGCTGTTTGTGCTCGACGAAATCGACAAGATGTCGATGGATTTCCGCGGAGATCCGTCGGCAGCGCTGCTGGAAGTGCTGGATCCGGAACAGAACAGCGCATTCAACGATCACTATCTGGAAGTGGATTTCGACCTGTCCGAGGTGATGTTCGTCGCGACCTCCAACTCGCTGAACATTCCGGGGCCGCTGCTCGACCGCATGGAAGTGATCCGGATCCCGGGTTATACCGAGGAAGAGAAGCTCAACATCGCCGAGCGCTATCTGTTTCCCAAGCAGCTCAAGGCGAATGGCCTGAAAGCCACCGAATTGAAGATCGCGGAGGATGCGATCCGCGACATCGTGCGTTACTACACGCGCGAGTCGGGCGTACGTAATCTTGAGCGCGAGATTTCCAAAATCTGCCGTAAGGTAGTGAAGGAGATCGCATTGGCCGGGCCGCAGAAATTCGGCAAGGCCATGAAGACGATCGCGGTCGCGTCCAAGAATCTGGACAAATATCTCGGCGTGCGCCGTTTCGATTTCGGCCGCGCCGAGAACGACAACGAGATCGGTATGGTCACGGGCTTGGCATGGACCGAAGTGGGCGGCGACCTGCTGCAGATCGAATCGACTTTGATGCCCGGCAAGGGTCAGTTGATTCTGACGGGCCAGCTTGGCGATGTGATGAAAGAATCCGCTTCCGCAGCGCTATCGGTCGTGCGCTCGCGAGCCGAGCGGCTCGGTATCGACGTCGATTTTCTGCAGAAGCTGGACGTTCACCTGCACGTGCCCGATGGTGCGACGCCCAAAGACGGTCCCAGCGCTGGCGCGGCCATGACTACAGCGCTGGTTTCGGCGCTGACCAAAGTGCCAGTCCGTTCCGATATGGCGATGACCGGCGAGATCACGCTGCGCGGCAAAGTGACGGCAATCGGCGGATTGAAAGAAAAGCTGTTGGCTGCGCTGCGCGGCGGTATCCGTACCGTGCTGATTCCCGAAGAAAATCGCAAGGATCTCGCCGATATTCCGAAAACTGTGACCGATCAGATCGATATTATTCCGGTGCGCTGGATCGATGAAGTACTGGACCTTGCGCTTGAACGCCCGCTTGCGCCATCCACCGCCAAGAAGGATGCCAAAAAAGATCCGCGACCGGTCGCACGCAAGGGCAGTAAACCAAGTGCAGCTAACCGTCGAGAAGAGCGTAAACACTGAACCTTGTGCGACTGAGATAACGGCGTCGAGCAGGTGTCGTTACCCGTATTTTCATCGTATTTTCACGCTTTTTTACGCGACATTCGGTTGCGGACCTCCCCCCTCGCTGGTATAACGGGCTACTGTTGACGCAAGAGTTCTTGCGTTTTTTCCGAGGCCGGGCACGCGAACTCGCGTTGCTCTGCGATTGGCTTACACGCCTCTTCTTCTCAATCCTTGACGGGAGTTTCAATCACTATGAACAAAGCCGAGCTTATCGATGCGATCGCCACCAGCGCAGAGCTGTCCAAGGCCGATGCTGCGCGCGCACTGGATGCCACCATCGCCTCAATCTCGAAGGCCCTTCAGAAAGGCGACACCGTGACCGTGATCGGGTTCGGTTCATTCGTGGTCCGCGAGCGCGCCGCGCGTACGGGTCGTAACCCCAAGACCGGGGAAGAGATCAAAATTGCTGCCTCCAAAAATCCGGTCTTCAAGGCTGGCAAAGCCCTGAAAGATGCCGTAAACTAATTGGCTCTTCTCGTTGGGGTGCTTAGCTCAGCGGTAGAGCGTCTCCTTTACACGGAGAGGGTCGGGGGTTCGAAACCCTCAGCACCCACCAGGGACGTAAGAAGACCGAAATGTGTTCCGTTCGGTCGTTGAACTGCAATAATATTCGCGCCGAAATACGCAACAGATCAACATGCACCATCGCAACATGTACTAGAAACCAAGGGTTACACGCGGAGTGGTAGTTCAGTCGGTTAGAATGCTGGCCTGTCACGCCGGAGGTCGCGGGTTCGAGTCCCGTCCACTCCGCCAATTCCCTCGAATTCAACGCCATCGTATTATGACAAGTGGCGGGAAGGCACCGGAAACGGTGCTTTCGTCGTTTCAGGCATCTCCAAGCCCGGCCCTGCTGCCCTCACTGAGCGATCCGGGGGATGCCGAGACAGCCCGCTCGGGCTACACTTAGCGTCTCCTCATTCGGCACCGATCGCCAATGCTGCAAGCCTTACGTGAAAAATCCTCCGGCTGGATCGCTACCGTCATTCTCGGAATGCTGGTGATTCCCTTCGCTTTTTTCGGCATGGAGCAAGTGCTCTTTCAGCAGAACGAAACCTTCGCCGCCAAGATCGAGGCGCCGCCGCCGTGGTGGCGCACCGCACCCGACTGGTGGGTGGTACGCAAAGCGTTTTGGCAGAAAGAGGAAATCAGCGTCGATGATTTCCGCAGTGCTTTCGAGCGTGTGCGCCAGAATCAGCGCGCCTCCGCTGGCGAGAATTTCGATGTCGCGGAATTCGAGAGCGTCGACAACAAGCGTCGCATTCTGGAGCTGCTGGTCGACGACCGCGTGATGCGGATGTCCACCGATCGCGAAGGCTTCGAGATCGGCGATACCCAAGTCCGTAAGGGCATTGAGTCGATTCCCGATTTTCAGGTCGACGGTAAATTCGATGTGCAGCGTTATCGGCTGATGTTGGCCTCGCGCGTGCCGCCGATGAGCGCGAAACAGTTCGATCAGCAGATTCGCGAAGACCTCAAGCAACAGATGCTGGCCAAGCAACTCCAAGCCTCTGCCTTCGTCACCAATACCGAAGGCAAGCGTCTGATCGCCATGCTCAGCGAGAAACGCGATGTGTCCTATGCGGTGCTGCCGTCGCCGCCTGCGGCTACGGTGCCGGTGGCTGCGACCGAGATCGCGAGCTGGTACAAAGCGCACCCCGAGGACTTCCGCTCCCCGGAAATGGTATCCATCGAATATGTCGACATTGATGGATCGACGTTGCCCCTGCCTGCTGCGGTGGACGAAAATAGTCTCAAAGCCCAGTACGAACAGGACAAAGCGCGCTTCATCGAGCCCGAGCAGCGTCTCACTTCGCACATCCTGGTCAAAGTCGATGCGGGTGCGGATGCCGCCGCGCGCAAAGCCGCAGAGGTCAAAGCGCAGGATCTGCTTCGGCAGGCGAAAGCTGCCGGCGCCGATTTCGCCGCGCTTGCACGTCAGCATTCAGACGATGCCGGTTCCAAGGACGGTGGCGGCGATCTCGGCTGGATCCTCAAGAACGGCCAGATGGTCAAGCCGTTCGAGGACGCCGTCTTCGCGACCGCTGTTGGCACCATTTCCGGCCCGATCAAGACCGATTTCGGTTGGCATATTGTTCAAGTCCGCGAAATGAAGCCTGGGAGCACCATGCCTTTCGAGCAGGCGCGGCCCGAACTCGAGCGCCAATTGGCCGAAACCGCCCGCGAGCGTGCTTACAACGATTTGACCGGCACGCTGGTGGATGAAGTGCTTAAAAGCCCAAGCACGTTGGCGCCAGCTGCAAAGGCTGCCAAGTTGGCCGTGCAAAAGCTGGGTCCGTTCGCGCGTGGCCAGGGTACGGGCATCGCCGCCAATCCGGCGGTGCTGCGCGCCGCCTTCTCCGAGGATATGAAGCAGAATCATCAGGTCAGCGATCCGATCGATATCGCACCGAATCACAGCGTCATGATCCGTGTTGTCGAACATATCCCGGAGCGCGTGCAGCCGCTGGACAAGGTCGGCTCGCAGGTAATCGCTGCCGTACGTGCAGACCGTGCGCGCAGGGCAGTGGAGGCGGAGGGCGATGCGATACTTGCCCGCTTGAGGAAGGGCGAGTTACTCGCAACCATCGCCAACGAAAAGAAGTGGACGCTTGCCAATATTCCGGGCATTCCGCGCGGTGCGCCTACACCGACCGCGGAGGCCAACGAAGCCTATTTCCGGGTGAATTCACCCGCTGCAGGCAAGCGTTCGCCTGGCAGAGTGATGACCCAGGACGGGCAGATGATTCTGTTCGAGGTGACGAAGGTCGGCTTGGGTGATGACAGCGAGATCCCTCCGGAAACCCGTGCGAACTTCCTGCGCGAACTGGCGCCGAGGATCGGCGAACAAGATGCCCTGTCGGTCGGCAAGGCTGAGCGCAAGCGGATGAAAGTGCAGATCGCCGAAGATCGTTTGTAATCCGACATGCTGTAGCTGTAGATCTTGCGGTAAGTTCAAAAAAAGCCCGGCGATGCCGGGCTTTTTTCTCTCGGCTTCAACGCCGCGCGTTCGATGGTTATTCGCTGCCGATTCCGGTCATGCCCAGGATGTTGTAGCCCGCATCGACGTACGTGATCTCGCCGGTCACGCCTGCGGCCAGATCCGAGCACAGGAATGCGGCCACGTTACCGACATCGTCGATGGTGACCGTGCGCCGCAGCGGCGCGTTCTGCTCGACGTGGCCGAGGATTTTGCGGAAGCCTGAAATGCCGGCGGCGGCCAGAGTCTTGATGGGGCCGGCGGAAATCGCATTGACGCGGGTGCCTTCCGGGCCGAGGTTGTAGGCCAGGTAGCGCACGGTGGCTTCCAGACTGGCTTTGGCCGCGCCCATAACGTTGTAACCGGCCAATGCGCGCTCTGCGCCGAGATAGGTGAGGGTGAGGATCGAGCCCTTGCGCCCGGCCATCATCGGCTGCGCCGCCTTGGACATCGCTGCCAGCGAATACGCAGAAATGTCGTGCGCCATCGCGAAATTCTCGCGGGTCAGGCCGTCGAGGAACTGGCCGGTGATCGCTTCGCGCGGCGCGAAAGCGATAGCGTGGATCAGGATATCGAAGCCGTCCCAGTGGTTGCCAAGTTCGGCGAAACAGCCGGCAATCTGAGCGTCGTCGGACACGTCCAGCGGCAGTACGATGCTGGAACCGTATTCGGCGGCCGCACTTTCCACGCGCGTTTTGAGCTTTTCGTTCTGATAGGTGAACGCCAGTTCCGCGCCTTCGCGGTGCATGGCTTCGGCGATGCCGGTGGCGATGGAACGCTCGCTGGCGATGCCGGTGATCAGGGCGCGTTTGCCTTGCAGAAACCCCATGGTCGTCTCACGTTTTCTTGGGAAACCCTAGTGTGCCACGCGCAGCCGACCATCGGCTGCCGTATGGATGCGCATGCTGTCAGCTACGAAAATTGTCTTTCCAACGCCGAAGTTCGGTGAAGACTTCAAGCCGATCTGAGGGCATGCGGCCAAGGCGGGACGCGATCGCGTCGCGCACCGCCGCAGCATCGCAGCGCAGAAACGGATTGGTCGAGACTTCCTGGGCGATCGTGCTGGGCAGGCTCGGCTTCGACGTCGCGCGCAGCGCGCGAACCTCATCGACGCGTGCGTGCAGAGCGGTGTTGTCTGGATCGACCGTCAGTGCGAACGCGGCGTTGCCCAGCGTGTACTCGTGCGTGCAGCACACGCGCGTGTTGCCGGGCAATGCTGCAAGCCGGTCCAACGAAGCTAGCATCTGCGCTGCTGTGCCCTCGAACAGCCGCCCACAGCCAAGGCTGAACAGGGTGTCGCCGCAGAACACCAGACCTTCATCGATGTCATTGCCATGAAACGCGATGTGGCTGCGGGTATGTCCGTGTACTTCAAGCACATCGAACCGCCAGTCGCCGATCACCACCGCGTCGCCATCGCCCACGCGGTGTGTGGCGATCTGGATCCGCGCGTCGTGAGGGGCATGGATAGATAGATCCGGCCAGCGCTGTCGGAGCTGCGCGAGTCCGCCGATGTGGTCATCGTGGTGATGGGTAATCAATATCCCGACAGGGCATATCCCGATCCGCTTCAGGCTGTCCGCTGCGGCTGCCAATACGGGTCTTGCATCGCCGGGGTCGACTACCAGCGCCCGGCCGTCGTCGCCGGCCAGGATCCAGATGTAGTTGTCGTCGAAGGCGGGCAAGGCGTGCAGGCGCATGGGCATGGTTCGGTGGGCCTGTCGGTACAATGGGCGGATGCCCGCATTGTCCCATCAACACCCGCACGACGCCGTGAAGCAGTGGTTTCTGCTGCCGGCCGGACAGGCTGTTCTGGACAGCGAACACACGGTGGTTGCCGATGCGCTGGCGGCCCATGCGGTGGTGGGGTTGCCCTGGCTGTGGCTGGCGCCGACCCTGGTCACCGACGTGCCGGAAGGCCGCGGGCTGCGCCTGGTCCTGTCGGGCGACGGCTGGCGCGGCCCCATCATCTGTCGATCGTCTCTGCCGCTGGCCAGTGAATCCTTGGGCGCGGTCGTTTTGCAGCACGTGCTGGGAGGCGACCGCAAAGCCGCTGCTGCCCTGATCGAAGAATGCGCGCGGGTGCTGGTGCCGGGCGGGCGATTGGGGCTGCTGGCGCTCAATCCGCTGTCGCCGTATCGGCTGCGCTGGTACGGCAGCGGCCAGTCCGCCAGCGATCCCTCTATCTGGCGTCGTCTGTTGTCCGATGCCGGCTTGACCCCCGAGCCCGTCGCCCAAGGCGTGGGCCCGCAGTGGTCGCCTACCGCATCGCCGAGTCTGCAATCGGGTCCTGGCCTGCGTGCGGCCTATCTGCAGCGCGCCGAGAAGCGCGCTGTTCCCATGACCCCGATGCGCCTGCGCAAGCCGATGGCGTTGTCCGACGGAGTACCGGCTGCTTGAGTCTGTTGCCATGAACGATGCCCCCACAAAGCAAGCCCCCAAACAGCATGTCGCCATGAAGCATGCCGCCATGAAGCATGTGGAAATCCATACCGATGGCGCCTGTCTGGGCAATCCCGGCCCGGGCGGCTGGGCCGCGCTGCTGCGCCACAAAGAGCGCGAGCGGGAAATTGCCGGCGGCGAAACGCTGACCACCAATAACCGCATGGAGCTGATGGCGGCGATCGTTGGTCTGGAGACGCTGAGCGAAGCCTGCACGGTCACCCTGGTCACCGATTCGCAGTATGTCCGTCAGGGCATCACCGAATGGATGCCGAACTGGGTGCGACGGCACTGGAAGACGGCCGGTGGCGATCCGGTCAAGAATCGCGATCTATGGGAACGCCTGCATGCGGCAACGCTGCGGCACACCATCGACTGGCGCTGGGTGAAAGGCCACTCCGGCGATCCCGACAACGAGCGTGTCGATACGCTGGCCCGCGATCAGGCGCTCGCCTACAAACAAGCAGAGCAACAGCAGGACGCCGCCCGCGCATGAGACAGATTGTCCTCGACACCGAAACCACCGGTCTTGAATGGAAGAAGGGCAACCGTGTCGTCGAAATCGGCTGCGTCGAATTGCTTGAGCGCCGTCCCACCGGCCGCACGTATCAGCAGTACATCCATCCGGATCGGGAATTCGAGCCCGGCGCTCAGGAAGTCACCGGTCTGACGCTTGAATTCCTGGCCGACAAGCCCCGGTTTTCGGAAATAGTCGACGCGTTTCTCGGCTTCGTGGACGGTGCCGAACTGATCATCCACAACGCGGCTTTCGACGTGGGTTTTCTCGACAATGAGCTGTCGCTGCTGGGCCCGCAGTATGGACGCCTGCGCGAGCGCGTCAGCGGCATCGAGGATTCGCTCGACATGGCGCGCAAGCGCTATCCGGGCCAGCGCAACTCGCTGGACGCGCTGTGCAAGCGACTCGGCGTGGACAACGCCCACCGTCATCTCCACGGCGCGCTGCTCGACGCCCAACTGCTGGTCGACGTGTATCTGGCGTTGACCTCTGGGCAGAGCGAGATCGGTTTCGGCGCTTTGGCCGGCAACGAGGGCGGCATGCCGAAAGCAGCGGTCGCATTCGATACAAGGGCGGTCGAAGCCGCTGCGCGCGCCCGCGTGCACGTGACCGACGATGAACAAGCGGCGCACCTGCTGCGCCTGGAGGCGATCCGCAAGAAAGCGGGGCATTGCGTCTGGGATGTCGTTCGAGCGGATCCGCTGCTTTAGGCATGCCCTGAGCGTGTCTTCATCGGGCAGTAGACATCCGGGTACAATGATCGAATTCCTTTGTTTAACAGGAGCATACGCGTGTCGACATGGCTTGTGACCGGCGGCGCCGGGTTCATTGGAGGCAATTTCGTGCTGGAGGCCGTGGCGAGCGGCGTCCGGGTGATCAATCTCGATGCGCTGACCTACGCCGGGAATCTCGACACGCTCACCGCACTGGCCGGCAATCCGGCGCATGTGTTCGTGCAGGGCGATATCGGCGATCGCGATCTGCTGGCGAACCTGTTTGCGGAGCACCGCCCCGATGCGGTGATCAACTTCGCCGCCGAAAGCCACGTCGACCGTTCGATCGACGGCCCGGCCGCATTCGTGCAGACCAATGTTGTCGGTACGCTGGGCCTGCTCGAATCCACCCGCGATTACTGGAAAAATCTGGAAGGCACGCAGTGCGATGCGTTCCGCTTTCTGCATGTGTCTACCGATGAGGTTTACGGTTCGCTGGGCGACACCGGCAAATTCACCGAGACCACGCCCTACGCGCCCAACTCGCCGTACTCCGCGTCGAAGGCCGCGTCGGATCATTTGGTCCGCGCCTTCCACCACACCTACGGGTTGCCGGTGTTGACCACCAACTGCTCGAACAACTACGGCCCGTACCAGTTTCCGGAAAAACTCATTCCGCTGATCATCGCCAAGGCGCTGGCCGGCGAGTCGCTGCCGGTCTACGGCGACGGCCGCAACGTGCGCGATTGGCTGTATGTGGGCGATCACTGCAGCGCGATCCGCGCGGTGCTGGAACGCGGTCGCGTGGGTGAGGTCTACAACGTCGGCGGCGACGCCGAGCGCGAGAATATCGTGGTGGTGAAGACGATCTGCGCGCTGCTGGATGCGCGTCGTCCGCTGGCCGCTGGCCGCGCGTGCGAGTCGCTGATCACCTACGTGAAGGATCGCCCTGGGCATGACCGTCGATACGCCATCGATGCGTCGAAGCTGCATGGCGAGCTTGGCTGGGCGCCCTCGATGACCTTCGAGCAGGGCATCGCGCGCACCGTCGACTGGTATCTGGACCAGCAGGCGTGGGTGAATCGCGTGCTGGACGGCAGCTATCGTCTCGAACGCATCGGAGGCCCGGCATGACCGCGCGCAAAGGCATCATTCTGGCCGGCGGTTCGGGCACGCGGCTCTACCCCATCACCCAGGCGGTCAGCAAACAGCTGCTGCCGGTCTACGACAAACCGATGATCTATTACCCGCTCAGCGTGCTGATGCTGGCGGGCATCCGCGAAGTGCTGGTGATCAATACGCCGCACGAACAGGCGCTGTTCAAGACCCTGCTCGGCGATGGTTCGCAGTGGGGCATGCGTATCGAATACGCGGCGCAGCCCAGCCCCGACGGGCTGGCGCAGGCGTATCTGATCGGGCGCGATTTTGTCGGCGGCCAGCCCAGCTGTCTTGTCCTGGGCGATAACATCTTCCATGGCCCCGGGCTGACCAACATGCTCAAGGATGCGGATACGCTGCAGCATGGCGCGACCGTCTTCGGTTACTGGGTGAGCGATCCGGAGCGCTACGGCGTGGCCGAATTCGATGCCGCCGGGAAAGTGATCGGCCTTGAAGAAAAGCCGGTCAAGCCGAAGTCGCACTACGCAGTGACCGGCCTGTATTTCTACGACGGCCGTGCCAGCGATTTTGCAGCAGACCTCAAGCCGTCTCCGCGCGGCGAACTGGAAATCACCGATCTCAACCAGCGCTATCTCGACGAAGGCTCGCTGCATCTGCAGCAGCTGGGCCGCGGCTATGCCTGGCTTGACACCGGCACCCACCAGTCGCTGCTCGAAGCCTCGAATTACATCGAGACCATCGAAGCGCGACAGGGTCTGCGCGTCTGCTGCCCGGAAGAAATCGCTTGGAACAACGGCTGGATCGACGCCGCGCAGCTGGAGGCGCTGGCCAAGCCCTTGGCGAAAAACGGCTACGGCCAGTATCTGCTGGGTCTCGCCGAACGCGGATTCGTGCCGTGAGCAGTGCCGGCGTATGAAAGTCATCCAAACCGATCTGCCCGGCTGCGTCGTGATCGAACCGCAGGTGTTCGGCGACAGTCGCGGTTTTTTCTACGAGTCGTTCAACCGCGACAAACTGGTCGCGCATGGTCTGACCGTTCCGGACTTCGTGCAGGGCAACGTCTCATCGTCCGCACGCGGCGTGCTGCGCGGCCTGCACTACCAATGGCCGAAACCGCAGGGCAAGTATGTGTCGGTGATCGAAGGCGAGGTCTGGGACGTCGCCGTGGATATCCGCAAAGGTTCGCCCAGCTTCGGACGCTGGACTTCAGTGCTGCTCAATGCCGAAAACCGGCGCCATTTCTGGATTCCCCCGGGCTTCGCGCACGGCTTCGTGACCTTGAGCGCGCGCGCAGTGTTCACGTATCTGTGCACCGAAACCTACGACCGCGAGGCGGATGCCGCAGTGCGCTGGAACGATGCCGCGTTCGCCATCGATTGGCCGGTATCGGAACCTTCGCTGTCGGAAAAAGACGCCAAGGCGCCATGTCTTGCCGATATCGCCGCAGAGCGGCTGCCGCCGTACATCGGGTGAAGACTGCGACATGAGAATCCTGCTGTTCGGCGCCAACGGCCAGGTGGGCCACGAGCTGCGCCGCAGTCTGGCGGCGCTGGGCGAAGTGGTCGCAACTACGCGGAGCGGCGTGCTGGAAAAATGCATGCCCGACAACGGCATACGCTGCGAAACCGCTGACTTCGACACGCCCGATGCGCTACCGGCGCTGATCGCACGCATCGCGCCCGATGTCGTAGTCAACGCAGCGGCCTACACGGCGGTGGATCGCGCGGAATCCGATCGCGATGCCGCGTTTCGCGCCAACGCCGCAGCGCCGCAGCGCATCGCCGAAGCCTGCGCAGCGCGCGATGCGCTGCTGGTGCATTACTCCACGGACTATGTATTCGACGGCAGCGGCGCGCGGCCGTATCGCGAAGACGCGTCGCCGTCGCCGCTCGGTGTCTACGGCGAAAGCAAACTGGCCGGTGAACTGGCCATCCAAGCCAGCGGCGCCCGATACATGATCTTCCGCACCGCGTGGGTGTATGCGACGCACGGTAAAAACTTCATGCGCACGATGCTGCGGCTCGCCGCCGAGCGCGACGAACTGCGCGTGGTTGCCGACCAGATCGGCACGCCGACGCCGGCGGCATTGATCGCCGACGTGACTGCGGCCGTGCTGGCGCGTCCGTTCGCCCGCAGCGGCACATGGCATCTCACCGCTGCGGGCGAGACGACCTGGCATGGTTTTGCGGAAGCGATTACCGCCGCCGCGCATGCGCGCGGACAGCTTGCGCGAATCCCGCGTGTGGTGCCGATAGCGACGGTGGACTATCCGACACCAGCGAAGCGGCCGGCGTATTCGCGACTGGATATCGCCAGTATCGAATCGGAATTCGGCATTGCGATGCCGGATTGGCGGACAGGGCTGCAGATGATCCTGGATGGCCGCGATTTTCGCTTCGATCACGTCTGAATCCACGCACCAGCATCACTGTCGGAGGTCATCCATGAAACCGGTCGCCATTCTGATCGCTGCTGTCCTGCTGGCTTCGCCTTTGGCTGCTGCAGCGCAGACTGCGAAGCCATATGAAATCGAGGACTTCATTCGCAAGCAGAAGTTCGTGGATATCAAGATCTCACCGACGGGCGAGTATTACGCCGCCACCGTGCGCGTCGACCGGAAGACCGCGCTTGCCATTCTGCGTCGATCGGACAATACGTTGATGGCCTCGCTCTCGATTCCGGGCGATCGGACCGTCGTCGATGATTTCTGGTGGGTCAGCGCGGACCGCGTATTGATCAGCCCGGCCGAAAAAACGGGCGCACTGGAACAGCCACGGCTGACGGGCGACCTGTATGCGGTCAATGTCGACGGCAGCAAGG
>JAYVSK010000299.1:0-4893 GCA_043775395.1 Lysobacter sp.
CGCGGGAACGAAGCGTTCGCGGTGACGCTCAGCCAGAAGTCGCCGTTCAAGCCGACCGGAAGCCTGCGCGAAGAACAAGGCAATATCCAGGGTAAAAAGCTGTGGTGGTACCGCACCGAAATTGCGGGCAATCGCGATGAGCTGATGCGGGAGACGCTGGTAAAACTCGATTCCGGACAGGTCATGCACGTCTTTATCCGCACTGCGGACAGCGGCACGATGAGCCGCTATCAGCAGTTGGTGCAGCGTCTCGATTTCGCGCCGCCAGCGATCGCGACGCGCTGAACGAACCTCGACGCGGCGGTGGTAAAAGTCCAGCCTCCACTCCTCTTCAGCTCGCTGCGGTTGCCGGCCGCAGCGATGAGATGCGGCACTGCCCAAAAACCAATCCGGTCAGAAGCGGCCTTCCTGGAAATCCACGAAGGCCTGCATCAATTCCTGGCGGGTATTCATCACGAATGGTCCATGGCGCGCCACCGGTTCGCGCAAAGGACGCCCGGCAACGATATTCAATTTCGCGCCATGAACACCCGCCTGCAGCGACAGCCGTTCGCCGCCGCCCAGTACGCCAAGTTCGTGGGCACTGACTCCACGCGCATCCTCGCCCTGTCCAACCGAAGTCTCGCCTTCGTACACGTAGACGAAAGCGTTGTGGCCCGCCGGCAGATCCAGAGCCCACCCGGCGCCCGGCGCCAGACCGATATCTAGATACAGAGGATCGGTCGCCGGCTGCACGATCGGCCCACGCACGGTCGTACCGTCGGCATCGACAGCCTCACCGGCGATCACCTTGATCGAAACGCCTTGAGACGGATGCGCGACCGGCATGCGCTCCGGCGCGAACTCCTGATAACCCGGCGGGCTCATTTTCAACGCTGCAGGCAGATTCACCCAGAGCTGAAAGCCGCGCATACGGCCCGCTTCTTGTTCGGGCATCTCTGAATGCACCAATCCGCGACCGGCAGTCATCCATTGCACCGAACCCGGCACCAGCAGACCTTCGTTGCCGCGGTTGTCGCGATGGCGCATGCGCCCGTCGAGCATGTAGGTCACGGTCTCGAAACCACGGTGCGGATGCTCCGGAAAACCGCCGATGTAATCCTCGGCGCGGTCGGTGCCGAACTCATCGAACAGCAGGAACGGGTCCAGGTCCGGCAACTGCGAGGTACCGATCACCCGCCGCAGCTTTACGCCAGCGCCATCGGATGTCGGAGTACCTCGAACGCGGCGCTCTAGTCGTGCAAATGACACATGTGGGGCAGACACGGACGCTCCAGGTCGTTTTACGACACCAGGGAATGGAGTGATCGGCATCTCAAAACAAGCATTTCTCTGGAACGGATTGTTTGAGTAGGAATGTATATTGTGAAGTCATCACGTAAGGCCTGCTCAAGTCGGTGCCACGTGCGGACCATATGAATATCAACAAGGAACGTCACCTATGGCTTGGAAAGCCCTCAGCACTGTATTCGCTCTCGTCATCGCATTCCCCGGGCTCGTCGGCTGCAGCAAAGAGCAAAACCGACCGTTAACTGAAGTCGCCAAAAACACCGCAACCGTCGCTGCGAGCAAAGTCGCCGACATTCAAATCGTCAATGTCTACAACTGGCCGGACTACATCGGCAAAGACACGATCCGCAAGTTCGAAACGGTTAGCGGCATCAAGGTGAACTACACGACCTTCTCCAACAACGACGCACTGGAGAGTCAGCTCAGCGCAGCGATCGGCGAGCATGACGTGGTGTTCCCTTCCGCACGCCCCTATGCCGGGCGAATGATCGCGAATGGCCAGCTCGCTACGCTGGATAGGACTCAGCTAGACAGTTTGGATTCGCTCGATGCCGGCATCTTGGCTGATCTGGCGGAAATCGACCCGAACAATGCGCATGTTCTGCCCTACATGTGGGGAACGAGCGGTCTGGGACTCAACGTGGGTATGGTCAAGGCTGCTCTGGGGGCAGATACGCAGCTGGACAGTTGGAATCTGATTTTCGATCCGGTCTCGGCGCAGAAGTTGTCCGCGTGTGGAATCGGGATCGTCGATGCAGAGCTGGAAGGGTTCTCGGCTGCCTTGCTCTGGCAGGGACAGGACATGAACGCATCCGACGACAATGCCATTCTCGCGGTCCGCGATGCCTATGCGGCGATCCGCCCTTACATCCGCAAATTCAGCCCCTCGGCGGAACTGGTCAGAGATTTGACGGAAGGGCGGTTGTGCGCCGTCCTGACCTATTCTGGCGATGTGGATCAAGCGAAGAACATGGCGATCAAAGTGGCACTCGCTGCGAGGACGAAAGTACCCGAGATCCGCTACGTGATTCCGCAGGAAGGCGCATTGCGGTGGGTCGACGTCGTCGCCATCCCCAGCAAAGCGAAGAACGTCGAGAACGCACACCGGTTCATCCGCTACCTGATGACACCAGAGGTCATCGCAAGCATCAGCAGCGCAGTGAGCTATGCCAACGCCAACAATGAAGCCACGCCGCTCATCGACAAGCGCATCATCGAGAATCCTGGTATCTACCCGCCGGCTGCAACACGCGCCAAACTGCAGACGGCGGCGCAACTTCCCGCAGACGGCGCCGAACGCCGCAAAAACGCATGGAATCGTATCGTCTACGGAGAGATATAAGCCTGCATTGGCCCATTTCCGACTGCCATGCGCCAAACGCACAGCAGCTCCCGGCTTTCAGCGAGCCCGCAGCCGCCACGCGCGGTGGATGCGCGGGTTGCGCGCGAAATCCGCCGGGATAGTTTGAGGGCTGATGTCTTCGCAGATGGCGAACGCGGAGATTGCCGCCTCGTCGAATCTGAACCGGCGAAAATTGTTCGAGAAATATAGAACTCCGCCGTAAGCGAGCCGGGTCATCGCCGCCTGCAACAGCCGAACGTGATCTTTCTGCACGTCGAAATCGCCCGCCCGTGCGGAGTTGGAGAACGTCGGCGGGTCGCAGAAGACCAGATCGTATTCGCCGCGATCCGCCAGCAGCCACGGCAGCACGTCGGCCTGCGCCAGCTGATGACGCGAACCGACGATGCCGTTGAGCTTGAGATTGTCCGAACACCACTGCAGATAGGTCGCCGACAGATCGACTGACGTCGTCCGCGCCGCGCCGCCGACCGCTGCATGCACGGTCGCTGCGCCGGTGTATGCGAACAGATTGAGGAAGCGCGCATCCCTGGCTTCTTCGGCGATGCGTAGCCGCATCGGACGATGGTCGAGGAACAGACCGGTGTCGAGGTAATCGAACAGATTCACCCGCAGTTTCGCTGCACCCTCGCGCACTTCAAGTATTTCGCCGCGCTTGGCCGTGCCGCTGTCGGCATATTTGCTGCCGCCCTTGCCTTTGGCGCGGGTTTTTACCGCCACGCGTTCCCACGGCGCCGCAAACGCGTCGCGCGCGCCCGCGATCAGCTCCTGCAGCCGCTTGCGCGTGGTCGGCTCCGGAATTTCGACCGGCGCGGCGTATTCCTGCACGTGCAGCCACAGCTCGCCGGTGATATCGCCGATATAGACATCGACTGCGGCCGCGTACTCGGGAATGTCGGCATCGTAGACGCGATAGCACGTCACTCCTTCGCGCGAGCGCCATGTCTTGCTTGCCTTGAGATTCTTGCGCACGCGGTTGGCGACCATCTGCGCGCCTTCGCTCAGCGCGGGCGCGGCGGCATCGACAGGAATTTCGCGCTGCGGCGAAAGCACCGGATCGCACACGATCAGCACGCATTCAATCGCGCCGTTGAATACCTGATATTTCTTGGCCGCACGCAGACCGGTGGCGCGAGCCAGTTCGGGATCGCCGCAGAGCAGACTCGCCTTCCACCCGGGCGCCGCGCGCTTGAACCCGTCGCCGAGCGCGCGATACAGCTGCGGATCGGCGGCCAGCCGCGCATCGTAGGGCGGATTGCAGACCGCGAGGCCGCGAAGCTCCACCATCACTGCCAGCTGTGCGACATCGCGCACGGCCAGATCGATGATTTCGACCACGCCCGCACGCGCAGCGTTGTCACGCGCGGCGCGGATCGCGTGCGGATCGAGGTCGCTGCCGTAGAACCGCGACTGCAGCGCGGCTCGTCCAACCCGCTCGCGCTGCGTCGCCTCATCGATCAACGCACGCCAGTGCGCCTCGTCGAAGCCCAGCCAGCGCGTCGGCGGCGCGCTGGCGCCCTGCAGATCGCGCAGCAGACCTGGCGCGACATCGGCGGCCATCAGCGCGCCTTCGATCAGCAGGGTGCCGCTGCCGCACATCGGATCAAGCAGTGCGCCGCCGGCGGCAAATACCGACGGCCAGGCACCGCGCAGCAATACCGCGGCGGCGAGGTTTTCCTTCAGCGGCGCTTCACCCTGCGATCCGCGCCATCCCCGGCGATGCAGCGCTCCACCTCCGAGGTCCACGGCCAGCAAACCCTTGCCCTTGCGCAGCACGAAGTTCAGCCGCAGGTCGGGCGCATCCACGTCCACCGACGGGCGCACGCCATGGCGTTCGCGGATGCGATCAACGATGGCGTCCTTGACCCGTTGCGCGGCGAAGCGCTCGTGGGTCAGGGTCGGTCCGGAGACATGGGCGTCTACCGCCAGCGTACCTTCGGGCGCCACATGTTCGCTCCAGTCGAGTGCGTGCACACCCTGGTACAGATCCTGCTCGTTCTCGCAGGCAAATTCCGCCAGCGGCCAGAGCACGCGACTGGCCAGCCGCGAGAACATGGCGCAGCGATACGCGACGGCGGCATCACCCTCGACGTTGACACCAGCAGTTGCCGCGGTCGCCTTGCTGGCGCCGAGCGCAAGCAGTTCGTCGACCAACAGGTATTCCAGGCTCTTGGCGCAGGCAACGAAAAACTTCATGCCAGTCCGCGCAGGAAGCCAGCGAACTCCAGCGCGCATTGGCCGAC
>JAYVSK010000300.1:0-10926 GCA_043775395.1 Lysobacter sp.
CTCGATTGGGCGAATGGCCGGCTGGAACGCACCATCCGCGCGAAGCGGAAGGTCATCGCGCTGCTCAACGAGCAGAAGCAGGCCATCATCCATCGTGCGGTTACGTGTGGCCTTGATTCGTCTGTTTCTCTGAAGTCTTCTGGTATTTCTTGGCTCGGGGATATTCCCGAGCACTGGGAGATATGGCGTATCAGCCGTTTCGCACGCGTTGGCAATGGCTCAACTCCGTCACGGGCTCAACCTTATTATTGGAAAAATGGCAGCTATCCTTGGCTCAACAGTTCTCAGATCAATCGAGGATATATCGACAGCGCAGATCAATTTGTCTCTCCGTTAGCATTGCACGAGTGCCATCTTCCAAAAGTGCCATCAGGCAGCGTGCTTGTCGCTATTACCGGGCAGGGGAAAACACGTGGAATGGCCGCTGTTCTAGGGATTGAGGCAACAATCAATCAGCATGTTGCTTACATCTCGCCGTGTGGGCAGATTGCGTCTACTGAATTTATTCACCTGTCGCTGACAGCGGCTTACCAGCAACTCCGTGCAATCAGTGACGACGCGGGCAGTACAAAAGGTGCTTTGACATGCGAAGACTTGAAGAGATTCAAAGTGGCTGTCCCACCGCGTGACGAGCAGGCGCAAGTGCTGAGGTTTGTACAAGCCGAGTCGAGGGAGTTGAGCGCCGCCATCTCCCGCCTTGAACGCGAGATCGAACTCCTCTGTGAATACCGAACCCGCCTCGTCGCCGATGTCGTCACTGGGAAGCTCGACGTGCGCGCAGCAGCGGAAAAGATTCCAAATCCAACAACGGGTGAAGGGGAATGCCCGCTCCTCCATGATGTGGGTATGCTTGGCGATGCAGAAGAAAGCGAATTAGAGGATAGTGACCCATGACAAAGCCTATCGACCCGGTCTTCATCCGTCATTTGACGCCAAGAAACTGTCTGTCGTTCGGGCCGGATAATCCCGGCATCGAGCTGAAGGCGCTCAATATCCTCATCGGACCGAACGGAAGCGGAAAATCCAATCTGATCGAAACGATCAGTCTGATGCGGTCAGCTCCAAAAGAGATGCGGGACGTCACCCTCAAAAGTGGCGGCGTTTCGGAATGGATATGGAAAGGCAAGCCAGGCGCAGATGCATTGATCGACTGGGTGCTGAGAAATGACAAGGATTTCAGTCCTATTCGGCATGCGGTTGATTTTCGCGGCGATAACCAGTCGTTCTCGCTCAAGAATGAGCGTGTGGAGTACGCAGAAAAAAAATCAGGTGAGAGTGATGTCTATTTTTTCTATCGTTACCGGAACGGAAAGCCGATAGTCAACACAATGGGTGGTGGTCAGCGCATACTGGCGCATGAAACGATTGAATCTGATCGATCAATTCTGGCGCAGCGGCGCGATCCTGAAGCCTATCCAGAGTTGTCTTGGCTCGCGCAGAACTATGAGCGCATGCGGATCTATCGCGACTGGACCTTCGGAAGAAATGCGGTGTTCCGTCAGCCGCAGAAGTCAGACATGCGGAATGATGTGTTGGAGGAGGATTTCTCGAATCTGGGTTTGTTCCTAAATCGCCTTAAGACACGATTTCCAGCGGCCAAGCGCGCGATCATTGAAGGCTTGAAAGATCTGTATGACGGCATTCATGATTTCGATACCCTGATTGAAGGCAATACGGTGCAAGTGTTCTTCAGCGAAGCCGATTTCAGCATTCCGGCTACGCGGCTGTCGGACGGGACTTTGCGCTATCTGTGTCTATTGGCGATCCTCTGCGATCCTGACCCGCCACCGTTGATCTGCATTGAAGAACCCGAGCTGGGTCTTCATCCAGACATCATTCCCAAGGTTGCAGATATGCTCCGCGCTGCTTCTTTGCGGACACAGCTCATCGTTACAACCCACTCGGACATCCTGGTGGATGCGATGAGCGAGACGCCGGAAGTGGTCGTGGTCTGCTCAAAGGAGCAGGGTCAAACCATGATGCAGCGCCTGGATGCAGATGATCTGGCGGAATGGTTGAAGGAGTATCGCTTGGGTCAACTATGGATGAAGGGCCAGATTGGAGGTACTCGCTGGTGAGCGCGCACCTCTACATCGAAGGCAGTCAAACGGGGCCTGACTCCAAAGAGCAGCAGATTCGCTGCCGGGAAGGTTTCCGAAAGTTATTCGAAAAGTGCGAGTTGAAAGGGCGGATGCCCCGCCTCTCTGCCTGCGGTAGCCGTAACAGTGCATTCAAAGATTTCAAGACCGCACATGCCCGAAGAAAAGCCGGCGAATACATTGGTTTATTGGTAGATAGTGAAGACCCGGTCGCGGACATCGAGGACACGTGGACGCACTTGAAACAGCGTGATCGATGGGAAATGCCTGCGGATGCTGCCGATGATCAGGTCTTGCTGATGACGACGTGTACCGAGACATGGATCGTGGCCGATCGTGCTGCATTAGCTGCATATTTCGTTCAGGACTTCAGGCCGAATCATTTGCCAATGCTGACGAATCTGGAAAGTCGCGACCGTCATGAGGTGCAAGAAGCGCTGATTCGTGCATCAAGAGATTGCAAATCAGCCTATAAGAAGGGCAATCGAACTTTCGAGTTGGTCGGTCTGCTGGGGCCAAATGCGTTGGAAAGACATTTGCCGAGTTTCGTCAGGGTCGTACGTATCTTGAGAGACAAGCTATAGCGGAAGTGCTGGTGTTTCAGTGTTTTTTTGATGGGCAACTTGATTGGGGACAGGATGACCACGGATCTTTCCGAAAAAGGCCTCGAAAGCCTGATCATGTGCCACATGACCGGCAGCGACGGCCTGACGGTGTCGCGCAACCGCGTGGCGCAGCCGCCACCGCCCTACGGTGGCACCGGCTACACCGCCGGCAGCCCGCAGGATTTCGACCGCGCACACGCCATTGACGTGGCGCAGCTGTTCGCCTTCCTGCAGACCACCCAGCCGCAGGCCTTTGCGAAACTGGCGATGGCCAACGCCGATGACCCCAAGGACATCACCCGGCTCAAATTTCTGGCGCGGCTGTCGGGCGAGATCGGCAAACGCGGTGTGGTGGACGTGCTGCGCAAGGGCATCGACCACGGTCCGCTGCGCTTCGATCTGTTCTACGGCACGCCGTCGGCAGGCAATGCCACCGCTGCGGCGCGCCACGCGCAGAATCGGTTTTCGGTAACGCGCCAGTTGGCCTACAGCCTGGACGAAACCCGGCGCACGCTGGACCTCTGCCTGTTCATCAACGGCCTGCCCATCGCTACGTTCGAGCTGAAAAACAGCCTGACTACGCAGACCGTGGCCGATGCGATTGAACAGTACAAACGCGACCGCGACCCGCGTGAACGCCTGTTCGAGTTCGGTCGCTGCGCGGTGCACTTCGCTGTGGACGATGCCGAAGTGCGGATGTGTACCGAGCTGAGGGGTAAGGCCTCGTGGTTTCTGCCGTTCAACAGGGGTCACCGCGACGGCGCCGGCAACCCGCCCAACCCGGATGGATTGAAGACCGATTATCTGTGGAAAGACGCGCTGACTCCGCGTGGCCTGACCGATATTCTTGAAAACTACGCGCAGATTGTCGAAGACAAAGACCTGAAGACTGGCAAGAAAAAGCGTATCCAGATCTGGCCGCGCTATCACCAGTTGGACGCCGTGCGCAGTGCCTTGGCCCACGTGCGCGCGCACGGTGCAGGCCAGCGGTATCTGATCCAGCATTCCGCCGGCAGCGGCAAGTCCAACTCCATTGCCTGGTTGGCGCATCAGTTGATCGGCCTGAAGCCTGATCTACAGCCGGCAGAGGGCGCCGCGGGCGATGTGTTTGATTCGATCATCGTTGTCACCGACCGGCGCATTCTGGACGACCAGATTCAAAAAACCATCAAAGGCTTCATGCAGGTGCGCGCTACGGTGGGTCACGCGGAACGATCGGGCGATCTGCGCCGCTTCATCCAGGAGGGCAAGAAGATCATCGTGTCCACGGTGCAGAAATTCCCCTTCATTCTGGATGAAATCGCGATGGATGCAGGCAAGCGTTTCGC
Source organism: Lysobacter sp. (assembly GCA_043775395.1). GTDB lineage: Bacteria > Pseudomonadota > Gammaproteobacteria > Xanthomonadales > Xanthomonadaceae > Lysobacter_I. The sequence continues at coordinate 4,033 of JAYVSK010000300.1, forward strand.
GATTATTATTGACGAGGCGCATTCCAGCCAAGGCGGCAAAACCTCTGCCGCCATGAGTCAGGTCTTGGGCATGGCGCCCGGTGACACCGCAGACGCTTCCGACGACAGCGCGCCAGACCCCGAGGACACCGTCAACGCAGCGCTGGGGCAGCGTATGGCGGCGCGAAAGATGCTGGGCAACGCCAGCTATTTCGCCTTCACCGCTACGCCGAAAAACAAAACGCTGCAGATGTTCGGGATTGAGTTGCCTCCCGACAGCGAAGGCAAGAAGAAATATCGGCCCTTCCACACCTACACGATGAAGCAGGCGGTGGAGGAGGGCTTCATTCTGGATGTGCTGAAGGCCTACACCCCGGTCGGCAGTTACTACAAGCTGGTGAAAAAGATCGAGAACGATCCCGAGTTCGATACCAAAAAAGCGAAAAAGAAACTGCGCCGTTATGTGGAGAGCCACGATCACGCGATCCGGCTGAAGGCCGAGATTATGGTCGACCACTTTCATGAGCAGGTGATGGCTGCCGGTAAAATCGGCGGCAAAGCCCGCGCAATGGTGGTGAGCAGCGGCATCGAGCGTGCCATTCAATACTTTCACGCTTTCAAGAATTATCTCGCTGAACGCAAAAGTCCCTATCAAGTCATTGTTGCGTTTTCTGGCGAGCATGAATATGGCGGCGCCAAGCAGACCGAGGTGTCGCTCAACGGTTTTTCCAGCAAGGATATCGCCGACAAAATTCAAACCGACCCATATCGGTTTCTGATCTGCGCGGACAAGTTCCAGACCGGCTACGACGAACCGCTGCTGCACACGATGTACGTGGATAAAGCGCTGTCGAATATCAAAGCGGTGCAGACACTGTCGCGGCTCAATCGAGCACATCCCCAAAAGCACGACTGTTTTGTGCTGGATTTCCAGGACAATCAGGAAGCCGTTACGCTGGCGTTCCAGGATTATTACCGCACCACGCTGCTTGCCGACGAGACCGACCCGAACAAACTGCACGATCTGAAGACAGCGTTGGATGATGCACAGGTGTATGCACCCCAGCAGGTACAGCAACTGGTGGCCAAGTTTTTGGCCGGTGCCGAGCGCGATCAACTTGACCCGATTCTTGACGCCTGTCGCGATGTGTATATCCACACACTTGATGAAGACGGCCAGATCGACTTCAAAAGCAAGGCCAAGGTGTTTTGCCGCATCTATGCGTTTCTGTCTTCAATCATTCCGTACAACAATGCCGACTGGGAGACGTTGTCGATCTTCCTGAATATGCTGATCCCCAAGCTGCCGGCGCCGAAGGAAGAAGATCTTGCGAAAGGCATTCTCGAATCGATCGACATGGACAGCTATCGGGTCGAGAAAAAAGCGGTGCAGAAGATCGCCTTGGAAGATAAAGAATCCGAGATCGACCCGGTGCCGACTGAAACTGGCGGTCGCAAGTCTGAGCCGGAGTTGGACCAGTTGAGCAATATCCTCAAGACCTTCAACGAGCAGTTCGGCACGCTATTCGACGACACCGACCGTGTCGTGAAACGACTTCGCGAAGACGTGGCGCCCAAAGTGGCTGCGGATAGCGCATTCCAGGACGCAAGAGAAAATACCCCGCACACCGCCCGCATCGCGTACGACATGGCGCTGAGCCGAGCGATGCAGCGTTTATTGAATGACGAGACACAGGTGTACAAAATGTTCGTTGAAAATGAATCGTTCAGGCGTGAAGTATCTGACTACGTGTTCTCGATTGCGAATCAGCCACAGCCGTGATGTTGTCGCGCAAAGAGCGCCCTCATCCGGCCTTCGGCCACCTTCTCCCCGCTGTGCGGGGAGAAGGACAGCAGAGATCGTTGCGAGCGCGGTAAGTGCGGCGCTTTACTCCTTTCCCCCGCACGGCGGGGAAAAGGTGGCGCGCAGCGACGGATCAGAGGTGAACTCTGTGCCCCCGGATTGCGAGTCCTGATGGGATACCCGCAGCCATAAAAAAGCCGAAACCCTTGTTTTTCTTAAGGATTCCGGCCTTTCTGGGATCTCTTTGGAGCTGTTTATGGTGGCCGGGGACGGAATCGAACCGCCGACACGGGGATTTTCAATCCCCTGCTCTACCAACTGAGCTACCCGGCCACTTGCGAGCGCGGAATGATACGGGGCGGTAAGCCTCAGGGCAAGCCGGCCATGCGCTGAATGCGGTGGAGGTGGGGGTTGCGTCCTGTGTCTGGAGGCGGATCATCCCAGAATATTGACATGTTGATCCTTGACCGCTGGAGGTCCCATGAATCGCTCGATCATGTTTTTGCCCGCATTGCTCGCGGCGTTCGCTGTCTCGGGTTGCGCGACCAATACCGGCCTGCGCGACGATGAACGCCTTACCCTGTATCGCAGTCATGCCGGAGATCCCGTCGACAGCATCCAGTATGCCGGCAGCTACAACGGCTGGACGCCGCTCAGCGATGGCGCTTTTGCGCTTTGGACACGGCCCAGTCAAGCCTGGCTGGTGGAGCTGTATGCGCCCTGCAGCGAGATCGATTACGCCGATACCATCGGCTTCCGCGATGTCAACGGCCGGCTCAGCGCGCGCTTCGATCATGTCTACGTGAGCAGCCACAGTCTGATTCCGATCTCCTGCACTATCAAAGAGATCCGGCCGCTCGACATCAAGGCGATCCGTATTGCCGAGAAGGACGCGCGCGGCAGGCGTCAGGTCGAAGAGTCTCCCGCGTCGCCGCCCGCGGGCACGTAACCGGCAGGCTTTTCGGCACCGCCTGCGAACAGGAATTTCTCCATTTCGCCCTGCAGCATTTTCCGATGCTCGGGGTTCATGGGCGACAGCCGGTTCTCGTTGATCAGCATGGTCTGATGCGCCAGCCATTTGGCCCAAGCACTTTTGCCGATGTGCGCAATGACGCGCTGGCCCAGTTCGCCGGGCCAAGGCGCGAAGTCCAGGCCTTCGGTCTCGCGTTGTTCGTAATCGCAGAAGACAGTGCGTGGCATGGTCGAACTCCGGATCTAAGGTGTCGTGGTCTGCAGCAGACTGCGGATTGGGGCGGGGATGCCCAAAGCAGCGAAGGATTCGCGCGCGACCCAACGCAGCGCATCATTGTCGTGGATGCGGTCGCGCAGCGCGACATCGCGCCATGCCAGCGGGTGCATCAGCAGGCGATAGTGGGTGAAGGCATGATGGATGGCGTTTAGGGCCGAGCCGTCGTCGTAGTCGGCATCGACGTGATGCTGGAACCACGTGCGCGCGCCGTCATGATCGGCGGTTTCGGGCAGCGACCACAGCGACGCCCAGATGCCGGTCGGCGGCCGGCGCTGCAGCAGCACGCGGCCTTCGCTGTCGCGAATCAACAGCATCACCGCGCTGCGCTGGGGAAGCGGTTTGCCGGGCTTTGGCGTCGGTAGCTCACCGACGCGGCCGTTCCGAAGCGCGACACAATCATGCTGCAGCGGGCAGAGCACGCAAGCGGGGTCGTGCCGGGTGCACAGGGTCGCGCCGAAATCCATCTGTGCCTGGGTGTAGTCGGCCAGACGTTCGGCGGGCAGCAGCGATTCGGCGATCGCCCACAGTTTTTTTTCGTTCGCCGGCGCGCCCGGCCACCCTTCGATCCCGAACACGCGCGCCAGCACGCGCTTGACGTTGCCGTCGAGGATCGCATGCGGATCGCCCCACGCTTGCGACAGGATCGCAGCGGCCGTGCTGCGGCCGATGCCGGGCAGGGCGATCAGGGCGTCAATATCGCGCGGCAGTTCGCCATCGTGCAGCGCGACGCAGCGTTTGGCAGCGGCGTGCAGGTTGCGCGCGCGGGCGTAGTAGCCGAGCCCCGACCACAGCGCCATCACATCGTCCTGCGGCGCTGCTGCCAGCGCGCACAGATCGGGCAGGGCAGCGATGAAGCGTTCGAAGTAGGGAATGACCACGCGCACCTGGGTTTGCTGCAGCATGATTTCCGACAGCCACACCCGATACGGTGTACGCGGATGCTGCCACGGCAGATCGTGACGGCCGGAGATATCGAACCACGACAGCAAATGTCTGGCGTACTGACTGGTCAGGCTCATCGTTTTTTTCTGCGGCCAGCATCGGCGGATGCGAGCGGTCTCATGTATGTGCGGCTGTTGAAAGCCGCCGCTCCCACAACAATCATCGAACCATATCGGCGGTCTTTCACGGCTTGCTGTCTTGAGAAATCGTATCTTCGTCATCGAGCACGATATCGACGCCTTCCAGCGTTGCGCCCGAGATTCCCAACTGCGGCGAGTGCAGGCGGCCGTCGAGCGGCGGCAGCGGCGAACCGCCGGCCTGATCGATCCAGCCGAGCATGTCGTACAGGCGGAAGCGGCTGTCGAAATCGGTGGCGTCTCGACGCAGGCGCAAACCTGTAATTTCCGACAGATCCGGCAAACCGGCGTAGCGCAGCGCGAAGGGCAGCGGTGAACTGGAGTTCGACACCGGTACCGGCAGCGCGGGCCACGACGATGGCCATTGCGGCAAAGCGCCATCGAGTTCGATCACCAAGCGACGGCCGAGTGCGAGTGCGCCGTGGGCGTCGAAATCGGGCATCGGCGCTTCGCCGCGCAGCGCCACGCCCACCGGCGCCAGCACCCATGTGGCGTCGTCGAAACGCAGCGGCCCGTGCAGGCCCAGCGAGAACGGCAGCGATGTTTCGCCGGATTCATAGCGGGCGGACATGCCGAATGCTGCAGGGTTTACCTTGAAATCGTCTTCGCCCAGATGCAGCGGGCCGGAAAGTTTCACAGTAGCCGGTAGTCGCCAGTCGCCGCGTTCGATGGTGAGCGTACCGATCGCTGCGATGCCCGCATCGTTGGCCGGTCTGGTCAACGCGACCGCAAGATCGAACGGGATCGCGGTCGGCGCATCCAAGTAACGGCCGCTAATCCGTGCCGAAACGGGTTTTTGCGGATGCAGCGACCGCAGCATCACCGCAATGCCTTCGATCCGCCAGTCGTCGTTGTCGATGCGTCCATCGACGATGCGCAGCCCGTCGGTCAGCGTCGGGATCTTTGTTTCCTCGCTGGGCGGGCGCTTCGCCAGCCATGCCTGCAGTGCGGGCACATCCAGCACCGGCGCGTCCAGCTCGATACGTTCGATCACCGTATCCTGACCACGGTTACGCAGCGTTGACCACGGCAATGCAAGCAGCAGGCGCTTTGCGCGGAGGATTGCGGTCCTCGCGCCCGGTTCGCGCGCAACCAGATTGTGCATTACCAGCTGCGGTTCGCCGCGTAGCCGCGCTTGGGCGTCGGTGTCGGCGGTGATCTCCAGTCCGAGCGTTTTGCCGGTGCGATTCAGGATCAGCGGCACCAGCTGTTTCGGCTGCAGCAGCCAGGTCGCCAGCAGCGACAGCAGCAACATCACACTGCCGAACGCGATCAATCGCCGCAGCCAGCGCCGTCCGCGGCGCGGCGCGGCGGCGGCATCGCGGGTGTTCTGCAGAGGTACGTTTTTCTTCGGCACTTATGCGCCGAGCGCTTCCGGCAGCAGGGCGTCGACAAAGGCTTCGGCATCGAACACGCGCAGATCTGCCGAGCGTTCGCCGATGCCTGCGAAGCGGATCGGAATGCCGAACTCGCGCGCCAGTGCGAACACCACGCCGCCTTTCGCAGTGCCGTCGAGCTTGGTGACCACCAGACCGGTGACGCCGGCGGACGCATGGAATTGACGCAGCTGCGACAGCGCGTTCTGGCCGGTGGTGCCGTCGATCACCATCAGCACTTCGTGCGGCGCGGTGTCGTCGATCTTGCCGAGTACGCGCTTGATCTTGCCCAGTTCGGCCATCAGGCCCTGCTGCGTGTGCAGGCGGCCGGCGGTATCGGCGATCAGTACTTCAGTGCCGCGCGCCTTCGCAGCCTGCAGCGCGTCGAACGCGACCGATGCCGCATCTGCATTCTGACCCTGCGCCACGACGACAACGCCGTTGCGTTCGCCCCACGCCTGCAGCTGCGCGACGGCGGCGGCGCGGAAGGTGTCGCCGGCGGCCAGCATCAGCGTCCGGCCTTCGGCTTTGAAACGATGCGCCAGCTTGCCGATGGTGGTGGTCTTGCCCACGCCGTTGACGCCAACGGTCAGAATCACGAAGGGTTTCGCGGCGGGGTCGATGCAGAGCGGTTTGGCTACCGGTGCGAGCATGGCGATCAAGTCCGCGCGCAGGGCCCGCAGCAGCGCCTGCGCATCGGCGAATTCGCGCGCCTTCATCCGCTTGCGTAGCGATTCGATCAGCGGCGTGGTGGCGCTGACGCCGACGTCGGCGGTGAGCAGGGCGGTTTCGATTTCGTCCAGCAGATCATCGTCGAGCTTCGGGTTGCGCGAGAACAGGCCGCCGAAACTGCGCGCGAAGCTGCTGTTGCGCAGGCGGTCACGCCAGCCGGATTTGCCCGGCGGGGCTGCGGCGATTTCATCCTGCGCGAGGGCGGTGATGTCCAAAGCGGCAGGCGCGATCGGTTCCACGAGTGCTTCTACGGGAGCCTGCGCGATATCCGTCGGCATAGTGGCTGTATCGACGACACCATCGGGCTGCGGTACATCGACGACGTGCGTCGTGTCAGCGGTGGCGGCAGGGGATTTTTTGCGGCGAAAAAATGGAATCATCGAGAGTCGGAGAAAAGGCGATGCGAATCGCGGACAATGGGCCGCATGTTATCACTCGACTTCCGGCACTCCCGATGAACCGCAGCGCGGTGAAACCAGCATCGGGCCGGCCAGCGGGTGCGGTCCGCATCATCGGCGGCGAGTGGCGCGGCACCCGGCTGCCGGTATTGGATCGCGATGGCCTGCGGCCCAGCGCCGACCGCGTCCGCGAAACCCTGTTCAACTGGCTGCAGCCGATGCTGCCCGGCGCACGCGTACTCGATCTGTTCGCCGGCACCGGCGCGCTGGGGCTTGA
>JAYVSK010000301.1:0-6027 GCA_043775395.1 Lysobacter sp.
CCGCTTCCGGATTTCACCCTGTCCACACTGGGCGATCGTACGCGCAGGATCACCCGGGGAAGTCTGCTGGGTACACCCTACCTGCTCAGCACATGGTCGAGCTGGTGTTATGGCTGCAAGGAAGAACACGCTGCGGTCGCGAACTTCGCCGAAAGCAAACGGATCCTGGTGATCGGTTTCAACATCCAGGACGAAACCGCAGACGCGAACGCATGGCTGAAACGCTACGGCGATCCATATGCGTTCACGCTTGTCGACGGCACCGGCCGCACCGCCAACCGCATGGAAATTTTCACCTCGCCGCACCATCTGCTTGTCGATGCCAAAGGTATCGTTCGATGGAAGCGCAGCGCGATCATGGACGATACGATGATTCGTGAAGAGCTGCTGCCCGCCATCGCAACAATGGAGCGCCAGCCATGACCGCGATGTTGCATCGTGTTGCAATCGCTCTGGCGCTGATGTTTTCCGCCACTGCGGCATTCGCGCAGAAAATCTCCGACCCCGCGCCGCTGCAGTTCAGCGGCACTTTGGAGGAACAACGTTTCCACAATATGGTCGCGGAACTGCGCTGCGTGATGTGCCAGAACCAGTCGCTGGCCGATTCCAACGCGCAGATCGCGGTCGATCTGCGTCGTGAAGTGCTTGCGCTGATGCGCGAAGGCCGCAGCGACGCGGACATCCGCGATTTCCTGGTCGCCCGCTACGGCGAATTCGTGCTGTACCGTCCGCGCGTCGGCGGCACCACCTGGCTGCTCTGGTTCGGCCCGCTGCTGTTCGCGATCGGCGGCGGCGTGATGGTTTGGCGCCTACTGCGCCGTGACGGCAGCGCACCGCCGCCGGTCGACGACGCCCAGGAGTGGTAATGGCTTCTTTTCCGGTCTTTGCGCTGTTCACCGCACTCGCAGCTTTGTTGGTGTTCGGCATCGTCCTGCGCCCGCTGTGGCGCGCGAAACGGATGTCCGCGATGCTGTTGATCGTCGGGCTCACGCTGGCGTCCGTCGGTATCTATCGCACTATCGGCAATCCGGTCGCACTCGATGCCACGATGGTCGAACGTCCCAAGACCATCGAGCAGGCGCTGATGCAGCTCGAACGCAGTCAGCATACTTTTCCGGATCATGAGGGTTGGGTGATGCTGGCCAGCACGTATGCCCGCGTCGGCAAATTCCAACAGGCCCGCGACGCATGGGAAGAAGTTCTGAAGCGCGCGCCCGCTGAGCCGGACTTTCTGGCCGCCGCAGCCGAATCCCGCGCGCAGGCCGATGCCGAGCGACGCTTCGATGCGCCCGCAGTCGACTATCTGCAACGGGCGCTCAAACGCAATCCGCAGCATCAGCGCGCGCGTCTGTTCATGGGTATCGCGCTGCGCCAGCAGAACAGGCCCGCCGATGCCGCCACGATGTGGGAGCCGTTGCTGGCCCAGGTCGATACGGCTAACGTGGCGACGCTGCGCGCCGAAGTCGACGCCGCGCGCAGGGACGCTGGACTGCCGCCGTTGCCATTACCTGCATCTTCACCCGCATCGAAGGGACTTGTTGTGCAGGTTTCGCTTGATCCCGCATTCGCAGCGCGCGTGCGCTTGCGCGGCGAGACCACCGTATTCGTGATCGCACGCGCGCCCGACGGCCCGCCGATGCCGGTCGCGGTGGAGAAACACACGGTTGCCGATCTGCCGCTGACGGTGACGCTCGACGATGGCGACGGTCCGATGCCGACCGCCAAGCTGTCGGCGCTGCAGGAAGTGGAAATCGTCGCGCGTCTGTCCGCAAGCGGCAACGCGATCCGCCAGAACGACGATATCGAATCCAAACCGGTGCGGATGAGGTTGCCCGCCACCCAGCCGGTGAAGCTCGTGCTTGGCGTACAGTGAAACAAACCCTACCGCAGCAGGTCGATACGATGAATCAAGACAGCGCACTAGCCAAGGTTCCGCAGGTCACGCTCTTGTTCTGGGTCGTGAAGATCCTCGCCACCACGCTGGGCGAAACCGGCGGCGACGCAGTCTCGATGTCGATGAATCTGGGCTACCTGGTCGGCACCGCGATTTTCATGGTGGTGTTCCTGATCGCAGCGTCGGCACAGATCCGCGCGGATCGCTTTCGGCCGGCGCTGTACTGGGCCACGATCATCGCTTCCACCACGGTCGGCACGACGCTGGCGGATTACGCGGACCGCTCGCTCGGCATCGGCTATACCGGCGGCGTCGCGATCCTGTCGGGATTACTGGCGATTTCGCTTTTCGTCTGGTACCGGTCGATGGGCTCCATTGATGTCTCCAGCGTGCACACGCCGAAGTCGGAGTTCTACTACTGGCTCACGATCATGTTTTCGCAGACACTCGGTACGGCGCTGGGCGACTGGACTGCGGACACCGCAGGCCTGGGCTATCTCGGCAGCGCGTTGATCTTCGGGGGCGCGCTTGCGTTGATCGCGCTTGCCTATGCGGTCACGCGCATCTCGCGCACGGCGCTGTTCTGGGCCGCGTTCGTGCTGACCCGTCCGTTGGGCGCGGTGGTCGGCGATTTTCTGGACAAACCCGTCAGCCACGGCGGGCTGGAACTGAGCCGCTATTCGGCGACCGTGGCCTTGCTGGTCATGATCGTGCTGCTGGTCTGGCTGATTCCGCAGCGGGCGGCCGCGCGCGCGCACTGACGCATGTTCCGGCCGAAGCGCATCGCAGCGTCGAATACGGTGCCTTCATCGCAATGGCGGCGGTCGGCGATTGCATTCGCGCTGGCGCCTGCATCGTTGGTCTGCCTGCTGGGCCTGGCTGCGCCGCTGTTGAATCGCGCCCTGCCGTCTACCGCGAACACATTCGCATGGCTGCTCGATCTCGCCGCGCACTGGCAGCCGCTCTATGCGCTTGGCTGGCTTGCGCTTTGCCTGCTGTGCGCCCTGCGCACTTGGCGCTGGGTGCTGTTCGCACCGCTGGCACTGCTGCCCTTGTTCACCGCCAGCGGGCCGCTGCCGGATGCGGCTGGGGGAAGCCCTGCACTGGTCGTCGTCGCTACGAACGTGCACGTCGGCAACCGCGACCCCACGCCGCTGGTCGCGTGGCTGCGCGCGCAGCCCGCCGATGTCGTGGTGGTTTCCGAACTCACGCCCGCATATGCGAGCGCACTGCAGCGGCAACTCGGCGATGACTATCCGTACCGCTCACTGTTCCCGAAAGATTCGCCGTTCGGTATCGGTATCTTCTCGCGACGCATGCTCTACAAAGTACGTCGAGAGGATAGCGATCCTGCCCAAGTGCTGACAGTCCAGGTGCGCGCCGGAAAATACACCGTACGCCTCATCGCAGCCCACCCGATGCCGCCGCTCGCACCGCAATGGCATGGCGAACGGGATGCCCTGCTGCGGATCGTTTCCGCAACCACCGGCACACCGGTCATCCTGGCTGGTGATCTCAACGCGACGCCGTGGTCCACCGCGCTGATCGGCGCAGCGCAGGGGGGCCTGCTGCGCACTACGTCGCTCGCGCCGACATGGCCACGATGGGGCCGTGGTGCTTTGGGCATTCCAATCGATCACGTGCTGGCTTCCGCGCATTTCCGGAGCGGGGGATCGGCGCGCAGCCCCGATATCGGCTCGGACCACTATCCAGTGCGCGTCGCCCTGCATTGGGCAGACGGCCACGACTGAGCGCTGCATCCCACGCTCGGAAAGCCGCGGCCCATCGCGTACGCTCCGCGCTCTACCCACTGCCCGCTAGACTTCACGGATGACAGAATTCATTCCCCCAGGCACCCGATTCGTCGACCTGCCGCCGGTCTTTCCCATGAAACGCGGCGACGCCCTGCACGGCGCGCGCATGGCCTACGAAACCTGGGGGGCGCTCAACGCAACCGGCGACAACGCCATCCTCATTCTCACCGGGCTATCGCCCGATGCGCACGTGGCCAGCCATGCCGATAACGCCGAGCCCGGTTGGTGGGAAGCCATGCTGGGGCCCGGCAAGCCCATCGATACCGATCGCTGGTATGTGGTGTGCGCGAACTCGCTGGGCAGCTGCAAGGGCTCGACCGGGCCAGCATCAATCGATCCCGCCACGGGCCAGACTTATCGGCTGGGCTTTCCCGATCTGTCGGTGGAAGACGGCGCCGATGCCGCGATGCACGTCGTCCGCAGCCTGGGCATCGAACGCCTCGCCTGCGTGATCGGCAATTCGATGGGCGGCATGGTCGCGCTGTCGCTGCTGCAGCGCTTTCCGGGCATTGCCCACGGCCATATCAATATCTCCGGCGCCGCCCGCGCGCTGCCGTTCTCGATCGCTATCCGCTCGCTGCAGCGCGAGGCGATACGGCTCGACCCGAATTGGAACCACGGCGATTACAGCGACGCGGTTTATCCCGAAGCCGGGATGCGTATGGCCCGCAAGCTTGGCGTCATCACCTATCGCTCGGCGCTGGAGTGGGACGGCCGCTTCGGCCGCGTCCGTCTGGACTCCGACCGCCGCCTCGGCGAAGACCCGTTCGGTCTGGAATTCGAGGTCGAAAGCTACCTCGAAGGTCACGCACGGCGCTTCGTGCGCCGCTTCGACCCCAACGGTTACCTCTATCTCAGCCGCTCCATGGACTGGTTCGACCTGGGCGAAGCCTGTTCGACCGAACAGGGCCATGGCACCTGCGAACAGGGTCTGGCTGGACTGCGACTGGAACGCGCCCTTGCGATTGGCGTGCATACCGACATCCTGTTCCCGCTGCAGCAGCAGCAGGACATCGCCGACGGCCTGCTGGCCGGCGGAGTCGACGCCCGCTGCCTGCCTTTGCCGTCGCCGCAGGGCCATGATGCGTTTCTGGTCGATATCGCCCGCTTCGGGCCAGCCGTCCGCGAATTCCTGGATTCGCTATAGAGCCCGCTTCTGTAGGAGCGGCGGCTTTCAACAGCCCAAGGCTGGTCAAGCCGCGAAGCCCTGCTTTTGTAGGAGCGGCGGGAGCTGCGAAGCCCTGCTTTTGTAGGAGCGGCGGGAGCTGCGAAGCCGTTAGCGCTTCAGTCGCATCGATAATCGCAATCCTGAATCGTTCCGGGATTGCAGTTCGCGAGATGGCCGACACTCTGAGGGCTTCGCGGCTCCCGCCGCTCCTACAAAAGCAGGCACTTCGCGATCTCTGCCCCAGCACTGCTAGACTCCCGCTCATAACCCGGCAGCATGCCGTCATGGTGTTTCGTCATGTCCTTGAACGACTTTGCGGGTCGCGCCCATCTGATCGATGCCATCGACGCCGCCGTCGCCTTGGGCGGCACCGCCGCAGTCGTGCAATCCCTGCGCAGCGCCCTGTGCAAGATGATGCGCGAGAAGCGCGTGGAACTGCCCGCCTGCGTGCTGGACCGGGTCGAAGGTCACTATGCCCGCCGCGAGCTCTATGTCAGTCCCATGCACGGGTATGGGGTGATCGCAATGACTTGGGGGCCCTGCCAGGGCACACCCATCCACGATCACTCCGGTTTGTGGTGCGTCGAAGGCGTTTGGCACGGGCAGCTGGAAATCACCCAGTACGATCTCAGCGAACAGCAGGGCGGACGCTATCGCTTTACCGAAGTCGGCACCCTCATCGCCGGCACCGGTTCCGCCGGCAGCCTGATCCCGCCGCACGAGTACCACACTATCCAAAACGCCAGCGACACCGATATTGCCGTGTCATTGCACATCTATCAGCGGCCGATGACGTGCTGCGGCATCTTCGATGCCATCGGCGACGGCTGGCATGTGTATGCCAACAAGCAGCTGCAGCTGGACCACGCGGCTTGAGCCAACGGCCCCTGTCGCGACCTATGGCCACCTCGGCTATACTGCCGCCCCGCGCCGAAGTGGCGGAACGGTAGACGCAGCGGACTCAAAATCCGCCGAGCTAATCACTCGTGAGGGTTCGATTCCCTCCTTCGGCACCACGCCAGACGAGTTTCTGGCAGCGACAAATTGAAACAAGCTGTTGTGAAGGCAAGCCTTCAAGAAAACAGACCAGAGTCACGCGAAAGCGTGGCTTTGTGTATGACCGATATCGATCCGGTATCGATATAGTCGAT
>JAYVSK010000302.1:0-3985 GCA_043775395.1 Lysobacter sp.
TTCGAAGTGGTGGACAACGCGATCGACGAAGCGCTGGCCGGCCACGCCGACGATGTGTTCGTGACCATCCACGAAGACGGTTCCGTGTCGGTCTCTGACAACGGCCGCGGTATCCCGGTCGATATCCACAAGGAAGAGGGCGTATCGGCAGCCGAAGTCATCATGACTGTGCTGCACGCCGGCGGTAAATTCGACGACAACAGCTACAAAGTGTCCGGCGGTCTGCATGGTGTGGGCGTGTCGGTGGTGAATGCGCTGTCCGAACATCTGTGGCTGAACATCTGGCGCGATGGACATCATTACCTGCAGGAATACGCGCTGGGCGAGCCGCTGTTTCCGCTGAAACAGCTTGAAGTTTCCGCCAAACGCGGCACGCTGCTGCGCTTCAAGCCGGCGGTGGAGATCTTCACCGACGTGGAATTCCATTACGACATCCTCGCCAAGCGTCTGCGCGAGCTCTCGTTCCTCAATTCCGGCGTGAAGATCACGCTTACCGACGAACGCCTCAATGAACGTGGCGACGCGCGTCAGGACGTGTTCCAGTACGAAGGCGGCATCCGTTCGTTCGTCGAGCATCTGGCGCAGCTGAAGACACCGCTGCATGCGAACGTGATCTCGGTCAGCGGTGAAATGAACGGCATCGTGGTCGACGTGGCCCTGCAGTGGACCGATGCGTACCAGGAAACCATGTTTTGCTTCACCAATAATATTCCGCAGAAAGACGGCGGCACCCACCTGATCGGGTTCCGAGCGGCGTTGACCCGCACGTTGACCAATTACATCGAGCAGAACGGCATCGCCAAGCAGGCCAAAGTCACGTTGACCGGCGACGACATGCGCGAAGGCTTGATCGCGGTGCTGTCGGTGAAGGTGCCGGATCCCAGCTTTTCCAGCCAGACCAAGGAAAAACTGGTCAGCTCCGAAGTCAGGCCGGTGGTCGAAACCACGTTCGGTGCGCGGCTTCAGGAATTTTTGCAGGAACACCCTAACGAAGCCCGTGCCATCACCGGCAAAATCGTCGATGCCGCTCGCGCCCGCGAGGCTGCGCGCAAGGCCCGCGACCTCACCCGCCGCAAGGGCGCGCTGGACATCGCCGGCCTGCCCGGCAAGCTTGCCGACTGCCAGGAAAAAGATCCGGCGCTGTCGGAGCTATTCATCGTCGAGGGCGATTCAGCGGGCGGCTCCGCGAAGCAGGGCCGCAACCGCAAGAATCAGGCGGTGCTGCCTTTGAGGGGAAAGATCCTCAACGTGGAACGCGCGCGCTTCGACCGGATGCTGGCCAGCGCCGAGGTTGGCACGCTGATCACCGCGCTGGGCACCGGCATCGGCAGGGACGAATACAACCCAGACAAGCTGCGCTACCACCGCATCATCATCATGACCGACGCCGACGTCGACGGCTCGCATATCCGCACGCTGCTGTTGACGTTCTTCTACCGGCAAATGCCGGAGCTGATCGAGCGCGGATACATCTACATCGGCCTGCCGCCGCTGTACAAGATCAAGCAGGGCAGGAACGAGCTGTATCTGAAGGACGATGCGGCGCTGGACGCGTATCTCGCCAACAACGCGGTCGAGAACGCCGGACTGGTACCGGCCGAAGGCGAACCGGCGATCGAAGGCGCCAACCTCGAAAAGCTGCTGCTGGTGTACGCCGGCGCACGCGACGCGATCGCCCGCAACGCCTATCGTTACGATCCCGCGCTGCTGGAAGCGCTGATCGACTTCACGCCCTTGGACGCCGCCTCGCTCGCGCGCAACACCGATGAGCGCTCAGAACTCGACGCGCTGGAAGCGCGGCTCAACCGCACCGGTTTGGGACGTCCGCGTTATCGGATAAACGTACAGGCAGCGAACGATGCACAACCCGGCGCGCTGCTGGTCACCCGCACACACATGGGCGAATCGCAGGTGCAGGTGTTGCCGCTGTCCAGCTTCGAGCACGGCGAACTCCGCCCGCTGCGCGACGCTGCGGCCATGCTGCATGGCCTGCTGCGCGAGGGCGCGAAAATCGTCCGCGGCAACCGCGAAGAGCCTGTCGCCACCTTCGCCCAGGCCCATACCTGGCTGCTGGAAGAAGCGAAGAAAGGCCGCCAGATCCAGCGCTTCAAGGGCCTCGGCGAAATGAATCCGGAGCAGCTGTGGGAAACCACCGTAAACCCCGACAGCCGCCGCCTGCTGCAGGTGCGGATCGAAGACGCCGTTGCCGCCGATCAGGTGTTCAGCACGCTGATGGGCGATGTGGTCGAACCGCGCCGTATTTTCATCGAAGACAATGCGCTGAAGGTGGCGAATCTCGATGTGTGAAACGCTCACTTGATACGATTGCCTGCAGGAACAGAAAGTGGAAAAAAAGTAGTCGAATGAAATGAAAAAATACGCTCCGATCCTGCTCATTATTTTCTTTGGGCTCGGCACAGCAGTTTTTTTATGGAATATCCGCCATAACAACGTGGAACATACGCGTTCTATCGAAGCGTCAAAAGTTGACAAGAAGACAGAGCAAGACAGGATTTTTTCTAAATCTGGCGAAAGCACTTTGCGCAACCCGTTTCTTATCGGCAGCCAAAAAAACCATGGCAAGACTTGTCCTTCCCGCTCATCAAGTCTTTGGCAATGCAAGGTGATCCAGAGGCGCAATGGCAGCTCTCTTTAATGCATAACTATTGCTTTCTGTACAACTCAAAACCACAGTCTGTAAAAGCTCAGCTTGAAGAGCTTGGAAAATTGCAACCAGCGTGCAAGATTCGTAGCAAGAAGATCATGAAAGAACTGCAAGCCCGTTGTTCAACCGTCGATGATGGGAGGCCTATTCCGACAGAAGCAGTCACTTTGTGGTTTGGGCAAAGCGCAAAGCAAGGAAACTTAACGGCAAAACTCAGACAATTATTCAGGAATATTTTTTGAAGTAGGAATGCACCAAACACCAAGGAGAGTTATAAAATCTTTCAGATTTTTACCCTGTGTATGCTTTTGCTTTTTTCTTCATTCTCCGCAATGGCGGCAAGCTTCACGATGGATACCAGCAGTTCTACCTACAGCACCTTCGGAAATGCACAGGGTGTAGGCGTAATCAGTGAGGTCACCGAGAAGCAAGCAGCCAGGTATGCATTGGTTGGCCGTCACAATACGGTTATCCGCCAGAACAATTAGATAAAGAACGAAGACATTATCACTTTCAAATGACAAGACAGCAGTTCTGAAAAAGCAAATGTGGTCAACATAATATCTACTGTGGGGGATTGTTCCCATTGCGGGAAAGCAATCTCAACCGTCAGGCGGCGGAATTGGCTACACCAATCGCCTTGGCGATAACAGTTTTGGCGGTGTGGGTGTCACCGGCTTCAGGCCCATCTACACCACGGTGCAGATTTGCATCGGTTCGACTTGCTGGCAGTCGACAGTCGTTTCCGGGTATGAATACATTTACGGCCCCGTACGAAACCAAGTGGTTTGACGCGCTTTTTCAAACGCGCACTTGAACTTCGGTATAGACCGCAGGACGTCTTGAGCGTCCTGCGGTTGTTTTGAAGGACCGGTATGACTTCCGATGAACCCGGTCGACGTGGATAATCGGGATCGTCAGGCCAACGGATGTCACGAATCCACGCAATTGACGAAACCTTAATCCCCATCGGATTACAACACTCAACCCGCCGACCGGAGTTGCCGCGATGACCAACCGACTGACCATACCTTCCGGTGCTGCGGTCGCCTTGGGTTTCGCCTGCACGCTTCTCCTCAGCGCCTGTGCCACGACCACCTCATCGACCGGCCGCAAACAGTACGTCGGCGCGGTGTCGCAGCAGCAGCTGAATCAGTTGGGCACGCAGGCGTTCGACCAGGTCAAGGGCGAGAAACCGCTAACCCAGGATGGCAAACAGTCGGCATATGTACGCTGCGTGGTCGATACCATCGTGCGCGAGCTTCCGCCGCAGTGGCAGCAGGGCGGTTGGGAAGAGGCGGTGTTCGTCGACAAGAGCCC
>JAYVSK010000303.1:0-9206 GCA_043775395.1 Lysobacter sp.
GGAATTTGATCCGGATCGATGCTGTGGCCCAAGTCATGGTATAGAATGAGAACAGTTCTTATTTGAGATCTCCCGCTTGGAGCGGTTCTTGAAACTGACCGAATTGCCCCCGCGCGTCGCAGCTCAGGTCGAAGCCGTGCACGAGCTGGCGCCGAACGACACGATTGCCCGACGCCTGCGCGAGCTGGGTTTCGTCGCCGGTGAACGGGTGGAAGTGGTCGCAAGCGGCCCTTTCGGCGCCGAACCGCTGCTGGTACAGATCGGTTTCACCCGGTTTGCCCTGCGCCGCAGTGAGGCTGCGCGGGTGATCCTGCGCGAAGTGGCGTCGTCGTGAACGCCGCCGCTGTCGTACCGCTGCGGCTGGCGCTGGTTGGCAACCCCAACTGCGGAAAGACCGCATTGTTCAACTTGCTGACTGGCAGCCGCCAGAAAGTGGCGAATTACGCCGGTGTGACCGTTGAGCGCAAGGAAGGGCGGATGCAGACGCCCGCCGGTCGCGCCTGCGTGCTGTTGGACCTGCCGGGCGCCTATAGCTTCCACGCTGCAAGCCTGGATGAAGCGGTCACCCGCGATGTCTGCCGTGGCTTCTATCCCGGCGAGCCCACACCGGATCTGCTGGTGTGCGTGGTCGATGCCACCAATCTGCGCCTGCATCTGCGCTTCGTGCTGGAAGTGCGCGCGCTGGGCAAGCCTGTCGTGGTCGCCCTCAACATGATGGATGCCGCCAAGCGCCGCGGTATCGAGATCGACATGGCTGCGCTGCAGCGCGAGCTGGGCGTACCGGTCGTCGAGACCATTGCCGTTCATCGCCACGGCGGCAAAGCCCTGCTGGCGCAGCTGGATGCGATGGCCGACAAGCTGCATCCGCCTGCGCGTCTTGCGTCCGAAGCGTTCGACCCGGGATCGAATCCCGAGCAGGCATTGCATGAGGAAACCCGGCGTCTGCTCGCGCTGACGGTACGCATGCCCACGCGCACGGCGCGCATGGACGATGCGCTCGACCGCTGGCTGCTGCACCCCGTTGTTGGGCTGCTGACGCTTGCGGTGGTGATGTTTCTGATGTTTCAGGCGGTGTATGCCTGGGCCGCGCCGCTGATGAACGGCATCGATGCGGCAACGGTGTGGCTGGGCGAGGCCATCGGCGCGCGGATGCCGGAGGGGCCGCTGCGGAGTCTGTTGGTCGACGGCATCGTGGCCGGTCTGGGCGGCGTCGTGATTTTTCTGCCACAGATCCTGATCCTGTTCGCCTTCATTCTGGCGCTGGAGGAATCCGGCTATCTCCCGCGCGCGGCGTTTCTGCTGGACCGGCTGATGTCGAAGGCCGGCCTGTCCGGGCGCAGCTTCATTCCGCTGTTGTCCAGCTTCGCCTGCGCTGTGCCCGGCATCATGGCGACGCGCAGCATCCAGGATCCGCGCGACCGTCTTGCCACGATTCTGGTCGCGCCGCTGATGACCTGCTCGGCGCGGCTGCCGGTGTACGCGCTGCTGATCGGCGCGTTCATTCCGCGTCGCGAGGTGTGGGGCGTGCTGAATCTGCAGGGGCTGGTGCTGTTCGGTCTGTACGCGGCCGCGATAATCAGTGCGCTATTGGTGGCATCGGTGATGAAGCGCTGGCGCCGCGACAAGGGCGAACACCCGCTGATGCTGGAGCTGCCTTCGTATCGCATGCCGAATCTGCGCGACCTGCTGATCGGCCTGTGGGAACGCGCCATGATCTTTCTCAAGCGGGTGGGCGGCATCATCCTCGCGTTGACCGTCCTGCTGTGGTTCCTGCTGTCGTTTCCCGGTGCGCCCGCCGACGCCGTCGGCCCGGCCATCGACTACAGTTTCGCCGGCCGCATCGGCCATGCGATGACCACGGTATTCGCGCCGCTGGGCTTTGGCTGGCAGATCTGCATCGCGCTGATTCCCGGCCTTGCCGCGCGCGAAGTCGCGGTGTCGTCGCTGGCCACGGTGTACGCGGTGTCCGCAACCGACGACACTGCCGCCGCGCAGGCGCTGTCGCCGCTGATCGCGCAGGACTGGTCGCTGGCGACCGCGCTGTCGCTGCTGGTCTGGTACATCTACGCGCCGATGTGCATGTCGACATTGGCCACGATCAAGCGCGAAACCAATTCGTGGAAGCAGATGGGCATCGCCACCGTCTATCTGTTCGCGTTGGCCTATGTCGCTTCGCTGATTACCTACCAGCTCGCCGTCGTGTTGGGCGCCGGTTGACATGTCGCCGCAGCTCTCGTTGACGCTGCAGTATGTCGTCATCGCGATGGCGGTGACGGTCAGCGCCTGGGCGGTGCTGAACAAACAGTTTCCGAATGCTGCGCGGCGTTTACGCGTCGCACTCGCATGGCCGCTGGTGCGCGAAGGCCGGCCGGCGTGGTTGCGCGCGGTGGGGCGTTGGATCGCTCCGGCGCCGAAGGCCGGCGCAGCAGCCTGCGGAGGCTGCAACAGCTGCGATACCGGCACATCGCCCTGATGCTGGAGGCGCGGGCGTTGTCGATGCGGCAAATGCCGGCAGATCGACGAACGTCAGCATTGCTTCGATGCATTCACTGTCGAAGCGATTCGTCTGCGGCGATTAATATCATTGCAGCGGTATGTCTCCGGCTTCGCCGTGCCTGCAGGCGCTTGCGAATCGACGATTGCGTGCCGCGCACCGTTTCTTCTTCAAGCGCACTCTTGTAGATGATTGAGCCGGTGCGTCGTTATCGACCGCTTGGCCCGGCAGGCCCTGCATCCGCTGCAGGTCGTTATGCGTAGCTCAGCTATCCAACATCGGTGAATATCGCCATGCCCATCATGAAGCCCAAGCCCCATGCCGACGCACCTGCCCATCCGGCGCGGCGCGGGTTCTTGCTGTCCTCCACGCTCGCCTGCGCCGCCGTTGCTTTGGGCTGTACGCGCCAGACCGAGGCTGCCGCCAAGTCCACGACGGTTGCGAAAAATATCCGCATCGCCGAATTCTCCAATGGCGGCAAACGGCTGCAGGTCGCGACGTTTCCCAAATTGATCAAGACCGAACAACAGTGGCGACAACAGCTGTCGCCTGCGGCTTTTCAGGTCGCCCGTCAAGCGGGCACCGAACGGCCCTACAGCGGCAAATATGTCGACAATCACGCAGCTGGCGTGTATCGCTGCATCTGCTGCGCCACCGCGTTGTTCGATGCCAGAACCAAGTTCGAATCAGGCACCGGGTGGCCCAGTTTCTGGCAGCCGATCGCGAGCGAAAACGTGATCGAGCATCAGGATATTTCGCTCGGTATGGCGCGCACCGAAGTGCTGTGCGCGCGCTGCGACGCGCATCTGGGGCATGTGTTCGACGATGGCCCCAAGCCGACAGGGCTGCGTTACTGCATGAACTCGGTGTCGCTTTCGTTCGCGCCAGCGTCTACTGCTTGAATCGTCCACCTGACGGCTTCGCTTGAATGTTCAGCCCTCATTTTTTCGGGAAACCCGCTATGAAATCCAAGCTCTCCCTGCGTCAAGCCGCTCATACTTTTTTGCTGCTCGCGGGCGTCGTCGCGACGTCGGCGTGCGTCGCCAGCAGCAAGCCTGTCGGATTGCCCGATCCGAAGATCGATACGCCGCGCGCTGCGGGCAAAGAACAGACTGCAGTATTCGCAGGCGGCTGTTTCTGGGGCATCGAAGCAGTCTTCGAACATACCAAAGGCGTGAAGCGCGTCGATTCCGGCTACGTCGGAGGCAGCGCGTCGACCGCACAGTACGAACTGGTCGGCAGCGGACGCACGGGTCACGCCGAATCGGTGCGGATCGTCTACGATCCGGCCCAGGTGAGTTACGGTCAGCTGCTGAAAGTGTTCTTCTCGGTCGCGCATGATCCCACCCAGCTCAATCGTCAAGGTCCCGACAGCGGCACGCAGTATCGATCGGAAGTGTTCACGACCAGTGACATGCAGCGGAAGATCGCAGCGGCGTACATAGCGCAGCTCAATGCCGCGAAACGCTTTGCCCAGCCGATCGTCACCAAGGTTGAACCGCTGAAAGCGTTCTATCCTGCGGAGGATTACCATCAGGACTATGCCCGCTTGAATCCGAATCAGCCTTACATCGTCATCAACGATGCGCCCAAGGTGGTGGCTCTGAAGACGTTGTTGCCGGAGCTTTACCGGCCGCGTTGATCGGTATTCAATGTTTGCGCGGCTTCGCGCCTTTGGCTTCGAATACTTCTACCGACAGCGTG
This sequence comes from Lysobacter sp., assembly GCA_043775395.1. Taxonomy (GTDB): domain Bacteria; phylum Pseudomonadota; class Gammaproteobacteria; order Xanthomonadales; family Xanthomonadaceae; genus Lysobacter_I. The sequence goes on from JAYVSK010000303.1 coordinate 4,199, forward strand.
AAGCTGCGTTCATCGCCGGCATGCATCGCGCCGACGCCGACGACCTGACGGGAGATCTCATTCCCGCGGTCGTCGCGGATCACCAGCACGACCGAATATTCCCAGGGGTCGCCACCTGTCGGGTGGCGGATGGTGCCTTCGACTTGCAGCGGCACCTGCGCCGGTTTGGCCGGCCGCGCGTCGGAGTCGTAGCGCAGGTAGTGCTTGCACGCGGGGCAAATTACCGCGCTTTCGAGAATTTTCGCCTTGCAGTGCGGGCACTCGCGGGTGGCGCCCGCAGTGCCCGGGCGATTGTTCATGCCTCAGGCTTCGGTTCCGCTTTGCCGCCCGACTTCAGGGCGCCGCTGTTTTCCCAACCGCAGTCGATGTGGCCGCGGATCTTGGAGCCGGCGGCGACGGTCAGCGTGCCGGCTTTGAGGTCGCCGATCACCACCGCCGTATCCAGCAGCTCGACCCGCGAAGCGGCTTCCACGTTGCCTTCCAGCTCGCCGGCCACCGTGACTTTCTTCGCACGAACGCTGCCGGTGATCTTGGCGCCGCGTTCCAGCGACAGATCGCCCTGCACGTTGACATCGCCCTTGAACTTGCCGGCGATGCGGACATGACCTGAGCCTTCGATCTTGCCTTCGATGGTGAGGTCGGCGGCGATCAGCGATTCTTTCGCTGCTGGCGCGGCGGCCGGTTCCGGCGCAGCATTCGTGCGCGGGAAGGTGGCCGGTGCGAAATCGGTATTGGCGGGCGGCACGGAGACGTCGCGCGCAGCGAAACTGGGCGTATCCGCCGCAGCGGGTGCGGCGTCTTTCTTGCCGGGATTGGATTGATTGAAGATGGCCATGCTGGGGAAACTCCGGGTGCGCCGAGGTGGCGACGGCAGAGCTTCTCACCATATCGCCGCCGCTGGCAGCGGGGTGTGACACCGGCAGCAGAATCGAAGTCGTTCATCGCACCGACTTTTGGTATTCAGCTTTCCGATGCGCTGCGCTGTTTGCGCATATCGACGGCCCACAGCATTAACGCTGTTCCGACGATGGCCAAGGTCAGAAAACCAAGCACGCCATCCAGAAGCGTGCCCAGCAGCACCAGTGCGCACAGCAGCACCGAGAGCTGCCAGATCTTCAGTTGGATTTTGCCAGCAAAGACAAAACCGCTGCGTCGCCGGTACCGGTACAGCGCAGACATGAAAAGGACTGCTGCCAGGATCACTCCGCCCGCGTCGAGTTGGACGATCTGGTCGGCGACAAGAATGCCCAGGCCCAGCAGCGGAATCGACAGCGCTCGCAGCCACGGCATGCGCACCGGTTCGGATTCCGGCAGCGCTTGCCATTGATTGAATGCGCTGTGCGCGAGATACCCCAGCCAAAGCGCCGACAGGGTCGCGAATGTCATGGACGCAACGGTCGTCCCATCCATTGCGAACAGCCCACTGCCGACACTGGACGGTTCGCGTAGCGCATCGGACAGCACGTATGCCAACGTCAAGGCGAGCGTGTAAACCACCACCCGCGCCGCAGATACCGCCCAGCGCGGTTTCGAGAAACGCGAACGGTCTCCGGCGGCATCCCAGAATGCGATCTGCGCCGGATCGATCGGCTGCGGCAGGTCTTCGAGATTGCCGAAATCGAGGCGATGCAGGAATCGTCGCACCGCTGTCGGATACATGGGCAACAGCCCGGCGAAAAGCGCCTGTATCGTCTTCAGCGGGCGGCGCAGTTGGACCATGATCCTGCGGGTCTGGCGCAGATCGGCTGCAAAACTGCCGCCGTCCGGCATGCAGCGCTTCGCCAGTGCGGCGTATTGTTCGTTTTTCACTTCCCACGCTAAATGCATGCGATGACGCAGACGCTGGATGACGTAAGCGTCGTAGCCGGAATGCAGGTCGAACAGCGCGAAAAAATCGGCAAGCACGTCGAAACGGCGCGCTTCGATCGGCGGACATTGCGCATGCAGATGTCTCAATAGCCACTGCGCGATCTGTGCTTTGTGCGGCAGCGACCACAGGACCGGCTGCGCGTTCAGCCAGTCCGGCAGTTCGCCGTCGCGGCCGTGCACCGCTGCGGCAATGCAGTCGTCGAGAAGCGTTTCCAGATCGAAGTGGACGGTTTCTACCGTGAAGCGCTCCGAAGATCGACCAGGGTCGACCGCGCTGCTGCCCACAATGGCCGGCGGGTCGTCATCGGTTACGTCGACGGGCTGCGCGTCCAGCATGTCGAACAGCGCCTGCTCGGACAGGACATGGGTGATGGCGCCGGGCGGCGGTTCGTACTCTCGCGCGTCGCACGCCGTATCCGTATCTATATCCGTATTCGCATCCGCAGTGATCGATATCGGACCTGTGGCGATGTCCGATCGAGACAGTACCCAAGCCATCGCTTCCTGATACGTCGCATTCAAGGCCTGAAAGCCTTCCGGGTCGCGGTCGGGGCGGGTGGTCTTCAGACGTGCGGCGTAAGCGCGTTTGACTGCGCGCTCGTCGGCATCCGGCCCCAGACCGAGCTCGCTCAGCGCGTGGCTCATGCGTGGGTTTCCAACGCGTCGAGCGCCTCCGCAAGCTGCCCGCGATAATCTGCGATCTGCGCCACGTCCTGACTGTCCAGCAGCGCGCGAAACTGCACGATCCATCCCTGCAGTTGGTTGCGTTCGTGCAGGAACTCCTCGTACAGCCGCTCCGCACGCGCCAGCACCGCGATGTTCTCCTGCTGGTCCCGGGGGTGGATCTTCAGCGCGGCCAACGCGGCGAAGCGGGCGCGGATCTCATCGGGCGTCAGCAGCCCGGGGTTCTGTTCCAGCAGCAGTTCATGGCGGCGCTGGGTGGCTTGCTCGGTCACTTCCACCTGCAGCAGCCCGTTGATGTCGTAGGTGAAGCGCACGCTCACGCCGTTTTCGTCGTTGCGGCGGCGCTTGTCGAGATCCAGCGTGATCTCGCCGAGCTTGATGTTGTTCGCCACCAGCGGGTTCTCGCCCTGGAAGATATCGATGGTGAGCTGATGCTGATGATCGTGCATCGGGTAGAACACATCCTCGCGGCTGATCGGCACTGTGCTGTTGCGCAGAATGATGGGGTGAAAATAACCGTTGTGGACCTGTCCGTTCGGGTCGCGATGGGCGATCTGCGTGCCCAGCGTGTACGGGCAGACGTCGGTAAGAATGATTTCTTCCAGCTTTGCGTCGCGCGATTTAAGACCCGCCGCGACGCTGGCGCCCAGCGCGATCGCCTGGTCCGGATTGACGTGGCGCAGCGGCAGGCGGCCGAACATCCGCGACACCAGACGTGCGACCAGCGGCATCCGGCTGGCGCCGCCGACCAGTACGATTTCGTCCAACTGCGCGGATTGCAGCTTGGCGTCGCGCATCGCGCGCTCGATCGGCGTGCGCATGCGCTGCACCAGCGGTTCGCACAGACGGGAGAAACGTTCTTCGTCGATCGTCCACGCGTAACTCTGCTCACCGAGTGTGATCTGCAGCGGCGTGGCTGCAGTGCTGCCCAGTTCGCGTTTCAGCAGCTCCATACGCCGGCGAAGCTGCCCCGATTCCTGCGCGCTCATCGACTGCGGACGCAGTGCGTGATCCTGCAGGAAAGCGTCGACCAGCACATCGAGAAAATCTTCGCCGCCCAGAAAATTATCGCCGGCGCTGGCATGCACTTCGAAGACGCTGTCGAAGGATTCGAGGATCGAGACATCGAAGGTGCCGCCGCCGAGGTCGAAGACCAGAAAGCGGCTTTCCTGCTCGCGGTTCTGCAGGCCATACGCCAATGCGGCTGCAGTCGGTTCGTTGATCAGCCGTTCCACGCGCACGCCGGCCAATTCGCCCGCGCTGCGCGTGGCCTTGCGCTGCGCGTCGGAAAAATAGGCGGGCACGCTGATCACCGCCTCGGTGATGGTCTCCCCCAGTGCAGCTTGGGCATCCGCCAACAGCGAACGCAATACCAGTGCCGACAGTTCCTCGGGCCGGAAGCTGCGATCGCCCAGCCGGGTTTCGCGCGATGAACCCATCCAGCGCTTGAACGAAGCGACGGTGGATTGCGGATGGCTGATTAGACGATCGCGCGCGGCTTGGCCTACCAACACGGTGTCGCCGTCGACGCTGACCACCGACGGCGTCAGCAGATCGCCAAGCGCATTGGGAAAGAGTGTGCTGCCTTCTTCGGTGTAGGCGCCAATCAGGGAATGCGTGGTGCCAAGGTCGATGCCGACGATCATGCGAGAGTCTGTGTTGGAATGGATTACATCCGGAACACGCCGAAGCGTGCCGGCTCGATAGGTGCATTCAACGCGGCGGAGATCCCCAGCCCCAGCACCCGGCGGGTGTCAGCGGGATCGATCACGCCGTCGTCCCACAGCCGCGCCGTGGCGTAGTAGGGATTGCCCTGGCTTTCGTACTGGTCGCGAATCGGCGCTTTGAATGCTTCTTCCTCATCGGAGGTCCATACCTTGCCGGCGGCTTCGATGCCATCGCGACGGACGGTAGCCAGCACGCTTGCGGCCTGCTCGCCTCCCATGACGCTGATGCGTGCGTTCGGCCACATCCACAGAAATCTTGCGCCGTACGCGCGTCCGCACATCGCGTAGTTGCCGGCGCCGAAACTGCCGCCGATCACCACGGTGAATTTCGGTACGCTGGAACAGGCGACCGCAGTCACCATCTTTGCGCCGTCCTTCGCGATGCCGGCGTTTTCGTATTTGCGGCCCACCATGAAGCCGGTGATGTTTTGCAGGAACACCAGAGGGATGCCGCGTTGCGCGCAAAGCTCGATGAAATGGGCGCCCTTCTGCGCGCTCTCGCTGAACAGGATGCCGTTATTGGCGACGATGCCGACAGGGATTCCCCAGACATGCGCGAAGCCGGTGACGAGGGTGGCGCCATACAGCCGCTTGAACTCATCGAACGCGCTGTCATCGACGATGCGGGCGATGATCTCGCGGACCTCGAAGGGTTTGCGGCGGTCGGCCTCGACGATGCCGTACATCTCCCGCGGATCGTGACGCGGCGGCAGCGGTGTCCGCCGGAC
>JAYVSK010000304.1:0-9839 GCA_043775395.1 Lysobacter sp.
CGCTTCAGATTCAACAAATCGTTTTTGGCGGGTCCCCCTGTGGATCGCCTATCGCCGGGCTGGGAAAGCTGGGCTGGTCCGGATCGCTGGGATTGTAAGGATTGCGGACAGGATCAGGACCGGGCCGACCCGGCTGTTCCGTTGGGGGACCGATATCAGGCTGCAACGGGATTTCGTTGGGGGCAATCTGATGCATTGGCTTCAATCTCGCGATAGGAGGGTTATCTTTCTTCGCACAATCCACGCAAAGCTCGTGCCAATCTCATCATCTTCGCGCAAAGCCAGATCAGACCTTAACTTTTTCCCGCGCTTGATCATGTTTGAAGCGTTATTTTCATAGCGCCGGCGCCACGCCGGTTGCTCTACGCGCACGCTGTCGAAGCGGCTTTCGTAACTCGACCAGCAAATCGTTGATGCTGATTCCGGGCGCTCTGCACGGTCGGTTCGTGCGAAATTCCATCGCTCGTACAGCATGGAATACCGCGATATTCGTGTCAGCATTTTGCAAACCGTGGGGTAAAAACGGAGGATGGCGTTTAAAACGGTTGTGCAACATCTTTTCTGTAAAACGCTGCAATGCAGCTCCGCACGGATAACGAGGTTTTACGGTTTGATGGTCAGGTGGATTTTTTCGGTCATCCACTCCTCGTCGAACTCGGCCAGCAGGGCTGACACCAGCCGCAGGCATGAAGCGCTGTTGGGGAAGATCGAAGCGACGCGGGTACGGCGCTTGAGTTCTCGATTGATCCGTTCCAGTCCATTGGTTGTGCGCAAGCGCACGCGATGCGTCTAGGAATAGTCGAACACTGCGAAGCCATCGGGCAGGCTTCGCTCGGCCCACTCCGCTACCCGAGGGGCGTTCTTGCGCAAGAGTTCGATGGCCTGCTCAAGCAAACGCCGCGCCTGGGCTTGATCGGGCGCGTTGAAGGGCGCTGCAGCACGTCGATGACTTTGCGGTAGAGACGCTTTGACTGCACTTTACCGGCGAATGTCGGTGCTTGGCGCTTGATTACCAGTACGGCATTGTCGGCGACGATGACAAGATCGGGATCAAAGTCGGCAATATGGGGTCTGTTTACAGCACGAATTCTGTGGTCGATGGCCAATGGCATCACCTGGCCATCACTCGCGGGTCGAACAATACGATCAAGATCGGGGTGGATGGCGTGCTCAGATGAAGCAGCCAGACGGGGCCTCAAGATTCGAGATCCACGGTTCACGATCTGGGGCGCGGTGCATATTTGGGCGGGGACTCCACATGGATGGGCGATCAGGATGAGATCCGTATCTACGACCGCATTCTGAGTGAAACCGAGTGGTGTGCGGTCATGGCGGACCAATCGACTGGCCCCAATTCAATGGCAGCGGCCGAAGCCCACGAACCGACAGTCTTGTTCGCTTCAGAGGCTGTAAGGCTGTGCACGGCGCCGGCTGGCGCGGCGCCTGTTTCGCGTGAGCACACGGTCAGCATATCGCCCGTTGCCGCGATCAAGACACGCAATCGAAGTCAAACCATCGGCTTCGAATTTGCAGCGGCGATTGTTGTCGACACTGTTGATTCGGGCTTGAGCTGGAGATGATGATTACGATCCGGCGCCTGCGCTTGCGGCGGTGAAATGCCCGGCGCTCTATCTGATCGGCAGCAAGGATCTTCAGGTCAAAGCACCCGAAAATCTCGCGGCTGCAAGACAGACCCAAGCCAGCACTGCAAATCGCGATTTCACCATCCTGGAGCTTCCAGGCATCAATCATGCACTGCAAGCAGCGACCACCGGATCGCCCTCGGGGTACGCACAGATCGAAGAGACGATCTTACCGGACGTGCTTGATCCGGTAGGCGACTGGATTGTTCGACGCACATCAACGCTTGCGCAGTGAATCCTGCTGGCCTTCGCTCAGGGTCCAGCCGATCAGCTGCATCGTCGTTTCGCTGAGCCCTTGCTTGAACGCGCGGTTGATGGCCACGACAGCGGTGCCGTCGGCGGGCGTGGTCGCGTCGAACACGCGGCTGGCGACGACGCGGTTGTCGGCGTTGTGGACGAGGCGGGCACCGAGTTCGATCCGTGCACTGGGCGTCGCGCCTTCGTTGTATTCGGACTCGAAGCGGCGCAGATCCAACAGCAGTTCGTACTGCGCGCTGACGCCTTCGCCGCGCCGCGCCACGCCGGCCAAGCGACCGCTGTCGGCGAATGCGCGCATCAGCGTGTCCAGCACCAGGTCCGGTGCCGGCTGCGTCCACGCCGCGCCCTTGTAGACCTGCAGTTCGCCCGCTTGCGGGCGCACGAGGATGCGCGCGGAGTCGTGCATGTCATCGGCGTATGGCAGGACGATCTGCAGCTGCCAACGCACTTGCGGCCACCCGGCATCGGTGGTGATCGTGGGCTCGGGCCGATACAGCGTCAGTGTTTCGTGTTTGGGCAGGATGCCGCAGCCGGCCATCAATGCGGTCGCCAACAGCAGCGCAGCGATGCGGATGCCGGCAACAGCGCGCACGGAAAGATGTCGATTCATCAGGGCTCGAACTCCTTGGGTTTCTGTCGGCCAAGGACATAGCCGGCCGGGTTGTCTTCGAGGCGGGAGGAAATTTTGCGCAGATCGTGCACCAGCGCGCGCAGTTCTTCCATCGTTGGGCCGAGCTGGCTCAGACCGTCCTGGGTGAAACTGTTGATGGCGCCGCGATTCTCGCTGAGCAGCGAATCCGCACTGCCTGCGGCGGTATTCAGACGGCTGAGCGTGCTGTCCAGCTTGGCGATCAGCTGCGGCAGCTTCTGCACCAGTTCGCGGTCGATATCCGCGACTGCGCCGTTGGTGGTGTCCAGCGTCGCCGCGAGTTTTTCGCTGGCTGCGCGGGCATTGGTGATCATGGCCGCCAAGTCTTCGCGCTGCACGGAGAGCACGCTGCTGGCATTCTCGATGTTGGAAAGGGTTCGGGTGATATTGGCGATGTTCTCCTCGCTCAGCAGCTTGTTCATGCGCTCGACCACTTTGTTCGCGGTTTCGGCGATGTTCTGCAATGCCGAGGCTTCAGTCAGGATCACCGGAACCTCATCGCCCTTGCCCAGCAGCAGCGCTGCCTTGGGGCTGCCCCCGGTGAGCTGGATGAACGCGGTGCCGGTCAGGCCGGTGAACGACAGCTTCGCGCGCGTATCCACTTTCACGGGGGCGGTGGCGCGCAGTTTGACGTGCGCGATGACTTTGCGCGGATCGTCCGGCGCCAGACTCAACGTATCCACCGTGCCGACGCTGATGCCGTTGTACTGCACGCTGCCGCCTTCGGTCAGGCCGGTCACGGCTTCGCTGAAGACGATGTTGTAGTACTGCCAGTCCTTGTCGGACGTGTATTTGGCCGCCCATAGGCCGAACAGCAGCAGACATATGGCTGTCAACAATGTGAATGCACCGATCAGCACGTAGTTGGCGCGGGTTTCCATATCAGATGCTCTTGGCGAAACTGCGTTGGCTGTCGCGCGCGGCGCGACCGCGCGGGCCGTTGAAATAGTCCTGCACCCAGGGGTGGTCGAAACGTTCGATCTCTGCCAACGGCGCTACTGCGATCACGCGTTTTTCGGCCAGCACCGCAACACGGTCGCAGATCGCATACAGCGTGTCGAGATCGTGGGTGATCAGAAATACGGTGAGGCCCAGCGCTTGCTGCAACGTGCGGGTGAGATGGTCGAACGCCGCGGCGCCGATCGGATCGAGGCCGGCGGTGGGTTCGTCCAGAAACAGCAGCGGCGGGTCGAGCGCCAGCGCACGCGCAAGCCCCGCACGTTTGCGCATACCGCCCGACAGCTGCGACGGTAATTTGTCCAGCGCATCCGGCGGCAGGCCGGCCAGTTTGACTTTCAGCAGCGCCAGTTCGTACAGCAGCGATTCGGGCAAATCCGGATGATGCTCCTTCAGCGGCACCTGTACGTTTTCGCCGACGGTCAGCGACGAAAACAACGCCCCGTCCTGAAACAGCACGCCGGTGCTGCGTTCGATATGCAGACGCTCTTCGCTGTTGCGCGAGCGGCCGTCGACGCCGAGTATTTCGATGGCGCCTTCGTCGGGTTCGCGCAGACCGATGATCGAACGCATCAGCACCGACTTGCCGCTGCCCGATCCGCCGACCACGCCGATGATCTCGCCGCGACGGACGTCAAGATCCAGATCGGCGTGCACCACCTGTTCGCCGAACTGGTTGCGCAGCCCGCGGACTTTGATGATGGGTTCGTCGGTGGTGGTACTTGCAGTCATTGAGAGGAAACGTTTGCTTTCGCAGGAGCAGCTTCAGCCGTGAAGCTTTTCATGAGGTGCGCCTTGGCGCATCGTCTTTGGAAGCAGAGATCCCCAGCTAAACAAGCGCAACGGGTGGGGTACGCAGTTGGCGTATCTGCAGAAGAACGGGGCGCCAAGGCGCACCCTATCGGCATATTCGTCATCGAAATCATTGGCACGTCTCACCACCCCATATGCATGAACCAGATCGCGGCGATCGCATCGAATACGATCACCAGCGAAATGGTCTGGACCACGCTGGAGGTGGTGCGCTCGCCCACCGACTGCGCGCTGCCGGTAACCTGCAGACCTTCCAGACAGCCGATCAGACCGATCGCCAGCGCGAAGATCGGCGCCTTCGCCATGCCGACCAAGAAATGCCGCACTTCCATGGTTTCGTGCAGCCGTCCGAGGAACGCCTGCGGCGGGATACCCAGGCTGGTCGAGCAGACGAACATGCCGCCAAGCAGGCCGGCGAGCATCGCGATAAAGGTCAGCAGCGGCAGCATCACGACTAGCGCGAGCACGCGCGGAATCACCAGCAGATCGACCGGGTCCAGACCCAGCGTGCGGATCGCATCGACTTCCTCGCGGCTGACCATCGAGCCGATTTGCGCGGTGAACGCGCTGGCGGTGCGGCCGGCAAGAATGATCGCGGTCAGCAGCACCGCGAACTCGCGCAGAAAGGCGATGCTGACCAGCTCGACCACATAGATCGAAGCGCCGAAGTCGGCGAGGATATTGGAGCCGAGAAACGCGATGACCGCGCCGACCAGAAACGACAGCAGCGCCACCAGCGGGACCGCGTCCAGACCGACCTGTTCCATGTGATAAACGGTAGCGATGACCCGCAGCCTGCGCGGCTGCAGGGCGGTGCGCACCAGCTTGGTCAGGGTTTCGCCGAGGAAACTCACCAGGGCAACTACTTCGCGCGCATTGTCGTGCACCGCATAGCCCAAGCGCTCCAGCGCGGCGGCGAAGCCGTAAGGTTTTTTGGCTTTAGGCCGTCCGTCCTGAACGTCTTCGATCACCTGCACCAGTGCGCGGTGATCCTCGCGGAAATGCAGCGCATCGTCGTTCAGGCCGCGACGCGCGACGTGGCGCAACAGCTGCAGCACACCCAGCGAATCGAGGCGCGTAATGGCCGATGCGTCGAAGCGATGCACGTGTTCAGGCACTCCGCGCAGGGCATCGCCAACGGCCTGCGCATGCTGCAGCGTCCATTCCCCCGACAGCCGCACGCTGGCCGCGTCGTGCGGATCGATCTGGATGCTGGGAACGGTGCAAAGGGGTGCCGTCATCGTTGTGTGGGCGTGCACATAGCGCGCAGCATAGTCGAGCGGGATGACATCACGCGCAGGGCCTTAGCCGCGTCATCGCGGCAGGCCATGGGCGTCGCGCGCTTCGATTACCGCTTCGGCGAGGAGCTGCTGTTTCAGGCCGCGACCGGGCAGCGATTCTGGTATTTCGCCGCGCGCGGCGCGCAGCGCATTGCGATAGCACAGCCGTGCGCGGGCATCGTCGCCGGCCTGGGTGAAGCCGTCGCCCAGCGCTTCCCATGCCTCGTAGCCGCCGCCTTGGGCGATGGCGCGATGCAGCGTTTGATCGGCCAATGACCACTGGCCCCGCGCACGCGCAATCCGGGCGACGCCCAGCAGCGCGCCGGGACTGGCGGGATGCGCCTGCAGCCAGCGTTCGGCGTGGGCGCTGCGGCGGTCCAGCGCGGCGCTGTCGAGGCGTTCGGCGGGCAGCGTGCCGTAATGCGCGGCCAGCGACTCGTCCCACTGCGCGTCGATCGCGTGCTCAAGGCTGCCCGCAGCAGCGTCGTCCCAGCGCAGCGCAGCGGCGCGGTCGGCGTAGGCGCGCACCACTGCGGGCGTATTGCGCAGGCTTGCGGGCAATGCATCCCAATGATCGGCCAGCGCGTTGACATCGGCAGCCTCGCGCAGCGCGTGCTCGGCCCACAGACGTTCGCGTCCGGCGAGCTGCGTTGTGGACAGCGCCTGCTGTTGGCGCAGCGCGCCCAGCATGCCGTAGGCCTCCGCGCTTTGGCCGCTGGCAGCCAACGCGTCCGCGCGCAGCGCAAGCCCGCGCGGCGGCAACGCCTGATCGATGATGCTGTCCAGCGCAGCGAGCGCATCGGCGTTGCGGTCATCGGCCAGCGCGGTTTCCGCCAGCACCACCGCACGCGATGCCGCGTACTTCGCAGGCAACGCATCGAGATGCGCGGTCGCGGCCGCATCGTCGCCGCGCGCGATCGCCGCGTGCGCTGCGGCCACCCGGGCCGGCGCTTCGAATTGCGGATCCCGCGCCGCCTGCGTCAACAGCGTTTCTGCCTGTGCGTAGCGGCCCTGATGCAGCGCGTCAATGCCGTCGCCCAGGCGGGCTCTTGCGATGCGTTCGCGCCGCCGCCGCCACAGCTGGAACGGCAGGCTCAACAGTTTCCACAGCAGCCACAGCGCCAACAGCGCGGCGCCGAGCATCAGCAGCCCGCCGACCAGCGTCGCTTCAATGCTGATGCCAAGATAACGCACCAGCACGAAGCCGGGATCCTGGATCAGCGCCTGCGCAATCAGCGCGCCCGCCAGCGCGAGCAGGATCCAGAACAGCAGGTGGCGGAAAAGATTCATAGGTGTGCAATCAAGGCTCTTCCCCTCCTCTTGCGCATCGCGCAGGGGGAGGTCGGGAGGGGGTGGATCGGGTAGATCGACGACACCCCTGCCCGATCCTCCCCTTCGCCTACGGCGAAAGGGAGGGGGCAAGCATTCCGGGCACCGTATCGAGCGTACGTGCCAGCGATTCCAGGTAACAATGTTGAATCAGAGCGTTGCATCACGGCACCCGCTGCGCACGCATCTGTTCGAGCGTGCTGCCTAGAGTGGGAATGTCCAGCACCAGCGGCGCATCGCGCAGTATGTTCAGTTCGTTCTGCAGTGCGCGGCGCTGCGGTGAGGCAGGCCACAGCCGCAGCAGCCAGGCATCGGCGCGTTCCAGCGCGGCGCGCAGCGCGGTAGGGTCGCGACGTTCGATCGCGGTGCGTGCAAGGCTGAGTTCCAGCTGCAGCGCGATATCGCCGGCGCTGCGGTCGTCGCTGGCCAGTACGGTCGGCGCATCGGTGCGGCGCACGCTGACCAGCCGCGCCAGCACCCGATCCCACCAAGGCGCGTTCGCCGACGGCCCCGGCGCGCGCGGCAGCACGGCGGGGTCGGGCAGTGTCGCGGCCAGCGCATCGAGCCGCTGCAGCGCGATGCGGCGCGGGTCGGCGTTCACCGCATCCAGCGCTGCGCGCTCCTGCGTCAGAGTTTGGCGAAGATTCAAAAAACCGGGGCTGTCGACGCCGTCCAGCACACCGGCGGCGAGTGCGTAGGCGCGGCGTGCGCCGTCCAGATCCGCGGCCAGCTGCAGGCGCTGTTGGCCGAGGGTGAGCAGCAGTTCGGCTTCGTCCAGACGCAGTGCCTGCGCCCCCTGGCGGTTGGCATCGGCAAGCTTGGCGAGGTTGCCTTCGATCAACGCAGCGCGTTGATTCATTCCCAACAGTTCGTCGCGCAGCACGCGGTTGGTGGCATCGGCCTGCTGCAGCCGCTGGCTGTGGCCGCGCACGTCACCGCGCAGACGGTTCAGTCGCGATTCCAGTGCCTCCAGCCGCTGTGCGGCTTCTATTGTCGACGCGCGTTCGCGTTTCGCACGCTGCTGATCGCCGTACCAGAATCCGCCGCCCACGGCGACAAGCGCGAGCAACAGCAGCAGCAGCGCGCCACCGCCGCGACGCGGGGTGTGCGTTACGGCAGGCGTGCTGGATGCAGTGACGGCAGGAGGCGTGGCGCTTTCGGTCATGGGGGCTCGCCGGCTGCATTGGCTGCAGCGCTGGCGGCATGTTAGCCGGATCGCGCCATCGCGGCAGCGAGCAATTGCGCTGGCTGCGGTCCTGCCGCAATTTGCACGTCGCTGCAGCCCAGTGCGTGCGCCAGCGCGGCCAGACGCGCGCTGGCGGCGATCACGCGTGCGCCGCGCAGCCGTGCGGCGATGTCGGCCGGTGCTTGGCTGCACACATGCTGCAGCGCCTCGCCGCTGCTCACCGGCAACAGCAGCGGTCCGTCGAACGCGCGCAGCCTCGCCAGCGACGCTTGCGACAGCGGCATGAGTTCGCGCACATAGACATCGACGCGATGCACCCGCGCGCCGCGTTCGTGCAGCGTAGGCGCGATCATGTCGCGGCCACCGGGCGCAGTGAGCAGACCGATATCGCTGGCGCGGATATTGCGCAGTGTCGGCAATGCCAGCAGACCTTCGCTATCCATGCGCGCAGGCGACAACACGTCGACAACATCCATACGCCGCAGTGTAGTAGCGGTGGTGGTGCCGATCGCGTAAAACACCTGCCCGTGCCGTGTCTGCAGGGATGTCAGCGCGGCTGCGGCGCGGGCCGCCGCCGGACTGGTGACGATCACAATATCCGCCGCCAGCGCCACCTGCAGTGCGTCGCGGGTGGCGATGTCCTCGCGCACTGCGATCCGCCATGGCGACAGCGCAAGCACGCGCAGCCCGTGCGCGGCTGCGGCGCGCCGCATCGCTGCGTGGGCGTTCGCCGGCCGCAGCGAAAGCACCAGCGCTGCTGTGCGGTTTTCGCGAGGCCTGGGGCGCGACGTTGGATGTGTTCCGGACATGTTTCCAGCTTGGCTATTCGTACCGGCGCCCGCAAGCCGCCGGTTCCTCATCGTCCTGCCCCATCCACCGCCGAGCACGTATTGATGATTGAGATGATTGAAATGTCGCCATCCGTCCCTGCCGCCGTCGACGTGACAATCCGCCTTTCGGCGCAGCGCAGGCTGGAAGCCGAACTGCTGGCAATGCCGCCGGCGGCGGCGCTGGGCCTGCGCATCGTCGAGGCCAGCGACGTGCATCTTCGCCTTCACGCGCCGCTGGCGCCGAACGTCAACGACAAGGGCTGCGCCTTCGGCGGCAGTCTTTCTTCGGTGATGACCCTGGCCGGCTGGGGCTTGATCGTATTGCGGCTGGCCGAGGCCGGAGTGGATGCCGATGTATTCGTCGCCGACAGCGAGATCCGCTACCGGGCGCCGCTCTACGCCGATCTCGAAGCGACTGCGGAGCTGGCCCAGGGCGAGTCTTGGGACATGTTCATCGCCACGCTGCGCAACCGGGGCCGCGCCCGGCTTTCTGTGCGCGCCGTGGTGGGTCTGCCTGAAGGCGGGGTGGCCACCGAGAGCCTGTCGCGTTACGTGGCCAAGCGGAGGGGCTAGCATAGGTACTGTTTCGCACTAGAGCTTTGGATTGCAGATGCCGACCACCTCCCTGCCCGCGCGTTTCTTGGCCAGACTGCTGATTGCGGTCCTGCTGGTTTCAATGGCCGGCACCGCGCTTGCGGCCAGGAAGCGCGGCGATCTGGACCGGAACCAGTATGCGTTTTCGGCGGCGGTCCGCTGGGGCGACTTCGAGGGCGCCTGGACCATGGTCGATCCCAAAGTGCGCGAAGAAAAGCCGATGACCGCAGTCAATTTCTCGCGCTACGAACAGATCCAGGTCACCAGCTACCGCGAACTCGCCAGCATGTCCGGGCCCGA
>JAYVSK010000305.1:0-10043 GCA_043775395.1 Lysobacter sp.
TATCTGTCGTGGGCGTTGGAGATTTGAGAGGGGCTGCTCCTAGTACGAGAGGACCGGAGTGGACGAACCTCTGGTGTTCCGGTTGTCACGCCAGTGGCACTGCCGGGTAGCTACGTTCGGAAGCGATAACCGCTGAAAGCATCTAAGCGGGAAGCGCGCCTCAAGATGAGATCTCCCGGGGCACAAGCCCCCTAAAGGAACCATCAAGACTAGGTGGTTGATAGGCAGGGTGTGTAAGCGTAGTAATGCGTTGAGCTAACCTGTACTAATGATCCGTGTGGCTTGACCATATAACCTCAAGTTGCCTTAACCTCGACGACACGTCGATGTTCGCAACAAACCTCGTTACGTCACAAGACCAAATGAGAGCGTGAGCGCTACTTCTACTTCGAAGTTGGCGACCCTCCACCCTCTCCCTGGTGATAATAGCTGCGTGGAACCACCCGATCCCATACCGAACTCGGAAGTGAAACGCGCATGCGCCGATGGTAGTGTGCACTCAGCATGCGAGAGTAGGTCATCGCCAGGGTCTTTATCCGAAACCCCGCAGTTCAAACTGCGGGGTTTTTTTAGCTTCAGCGGTATGTAAGTTTCAGAAAAACTATCGCCAAGTTCTCCACCCGAAACCCCGCAGCTCACGCTGCGGGGTTTTTTTGGTTTCAGCGGTATGTAAGTTGCAGAAAAGCTAGAACGAATGGAAAGCAAAACACGTTGCGGCTTTACAGATTCTGGTAGTTCGGTCCCGAGCCGCCTTCAGGCGTGACCCAGTCGATGATCTGGTACGGGTCCTTGATATCGCAGGTTTTGCAGTGCACGCAGTTGGCTGCATTGATCTGCAGTCGTTTGCCAGCGACATCGTCGACGATCTCGTACACGCCTGCCGGGCAAAACCGTATGCAAGGGTTTCCATATTCTTCAGTGCATCGGGTCACGCATAGCGAGGTGTCGCGAACGCGCAGATGCACGGGTTGATCTTCATCGTGCTCGGTCGCTGCGAAATAAACTGAAGCCAGTCGATCGCGCGGTGCCATCGTACGGTCGATATAATCGCGTTTCGGTTGTTCGTGTGTGCCAAGCTTGTCCAGCGAAGACCAATCCGCCTTGTTTTTAAGGGTCCATGGCGATGCGCCCCTAGTGAGGGTTTCCCATGCGGCGTTAAGCATGCCGAACCAAAGCCCGCGCTTGAAACCCGGTTTGATGTTGCGGACTTTTTTCAGTTCGGCCATCGCATCCGAAGCGCGCAGCTTCATGTCGAAGCCTTCCGGCGCAAGCGACGATACTGCCAGATGTTCCGCCGCAAGCATGCCGGAGCGGATCGCCTGGTGGGTGCCTTTGATCTTCGGAACATTAAGTAAGCCGGCGGTATCGCCGATCAACAACGCACCGGGCATCTCCACTTTCGGCAGCGACTGCCAGCCACCGGTGACGATTGCGCGTGCGCCAGCGGAGACCAGATTGCCTCCGTCGAGAAGCGGTTTGATCATCGGATGATTTTTCCATTGCTGGAAGGCTTCCCAGGGTTTGTATTCGGGGTCGGCGTAATCCAGCCCGCTGACGTAACCCAGTGCGATCCTGCCCTTGTCAAGGTGATACAGAAAACTGCCGCCGTACGTGTTGTTGTCGGCGGGCCAACCGAAGCTGTGCACGATCTTGCCGGGGCTGACGCGATCCTCCGGCACCTGCCAGAGTTCCTTGATACCGATCGAATAGCCCTGCGGGTCCCTGTTCGCATCAAGCTTGAAGCGCTCAATGAGTCGCTTCGTCAAATGACCGCGCGCGCCTTCAGCGAGAACGGTGACTTTTGCGTGGATGTCGATGCCCGCAGCGAACCCTGGCTTGTGCGAACCATTTTTTGCCACCCCCATGTCGCCGATACGCACGCCGATTACCTTGCCATCGTCGTCATGCAGTGTTTCTGCAGCGGCGAAGCCGGGATAAATTTCGACACCGAGGGCTTCAGCCTGCGGCGCCATCCATGCACACATCGCGCCGAGCGAGACAATCACATTGCCGTGGTTGTTCATGCCCGGCGGCACCGGCAGCTTGCGTCCGCCGGTTTTGCTAAGCAGCCAGAACTCGTCATGGGTGGCGGGCACGCAGATGGGAGGTGGGTTGTTGCGCCAGTTCGGCAGTAACTTGTCGAGCGGACCGGTTTCGATCACAGCGCCGGACAGGATCTGAGCGCCGATGGTCGACGCTTTTTCGATGACGCAGACGGTAATTCCGGGATTCAACTGTTTGAGTCTGATCGCGAACGCCAGCCCAGCGGGACCGGCGCCGACGGCAACCACGTCGTACTCCATCACGTCGCGCTCGATAGCGGCATGTGCGGTTTCGGTCATGGCCGTGACTCCAGTAAAGGTGATGTTATTTTCGGCGTTTGCGGCGGCCGGGGCAAATCGGCAGGATGCGATGATGTTTACATCGTCCGGACTGCAACCCGTCGTTCTTGCTGGTGCCGAGCTTTGGCTTGATCCCGCTTGGCTGTCTTGCGCGGATGCAGATGCGTTATTCGCTGCAGTGCTGGCCAATATCGATTGGGAAGTACATCGGATCCGTATGTTCGGCCGGGTGATCGACTCCCCGCGGCTGAGCAGTTGGATCGGCGACCCGGGCACTTCGTACACCTATTCGCGGACCCGCTTTGAGCCTAAGCCTTGGCCGCTGTCACTGCGGCCGATCCGCGAACGTCTTCGCAGCACGCTGGATATCGATTTCAACAGCGTACTGGCGAACCGTTATCGACACGGCCGGGACGCCATGGGCTGGCACAGCGATGACGAGCCCGAACTGGGCGCGCAGCCGGTGATCGCTTCGATCAGCTTGGGTGCGACCAGGCGCTTCGCTCTGAAATCGCGTGGCCAGAACGACGGACGACTGACGTTTGATCTTATGCACGGCAGTCTGCTGGTGATGCGTGGGGAAACCCAGACCGCTTATCGGCACGCTTTGCCGAGTACTGTGCGGCCGGTTGGTGAACGGATCAATCTGACGTTTCGGCAACTATTGCTGGCAGATACGTTTTAATGCGTTTCAAGCTTTTGATTTGTGACAGTATTTTGAATTAATGAACGCTGCGTCTCAAGCGCGTCTAAGATCCTCATGCTTGTGCCCAAACCCCTGGAATCGCTACAATCTCCGGTTCACACACATCAGTCGGACGGCTCTCAGCCGCCGGGAGCGCTATGGCCCGTATTACCGTGGAAGATTGTCTGGAAGTTGTCGACAACCGTTTCGAGCTTGTCATGATGGCCGCCAAGCGCGCCCGCCAGCTCGCCAATGGCGTAGAACCGCAGATCGACAACAGCGAAGCCAACGACAAGCCGACCGTGCTTGCGCTGCGCGAAATCGCCGCTGGCCGCATCAACAACACTTATATTGACGCTGTCGAGAAGTCTGAACGTGAGCGCAGAGAGCGCGAAGCGCTTGAATGGGCCGCCGCCGAAGTGGTTGGCGACGATGACCTGTCGAAGGGCGACGATATCTAGGTGGTCGGCATTGTTGATGTAAATAGATTGTCGTCAACACTCTAAACGATGCGTCTGCACCAAGAACCCCGCTTTGGCGGGGTTTCATCGTTTTGGGGTCATGAAAATTTGCGCTTCAGCCCTGCGCGAAGCCGGGCAGCCCGAATGATTGCAAGGTCGATTCAAGGTCGATAGCCGCTCCGATATCTGTCATGAGGGATCACAGGCCTCGATGCGCTCAACGCCCCATTCCCATTGCGCCGGTTTTACCCTTAGTCTTCGGACATGAGTCAACTTGAACCGATCCTTGCCGGCCCCACTCCCGCGCTCGACGCGGTGCTGCCGGACTACGTGCGTGCGCTGGAAGCGGCGGCGAGCTATCTGCCCGAAAATCAGCGCGAAACGTTGATCCGAGCCTGGCGCGTCGGCGCAGCCGCGCATGCCGGGCAGACGCGGAAATCGGGCGAACCGTACATCACCCATCCGGTCGCCGCAGCGACAGTGCTCGCAGAGCAGGGCGTGGATATCGAAACCCTGATTGCTGCGATCCTGCACGACACCATCGAGGATACGCCGCTGACCCGCGACGAGATCGCGGCCGATTTTGGGCAGACCGTGGCCGAGCTGGTGGAAGGCGTCACCAAGCTGGACAAACTGGAATTTCAGGACCGCCAAGAAGCCGCCGCGGAAAGCTTCCGCAAAATGATGCTGGCGATGGCGCGCGATTTGCGCGTGATCCTGATCAAGCTCGCCGACCGCCTGCACAATATGCGTACGCTGGGCGCGCAGAGTCCCGAAGCGCGTATCCGCATCGCGCGCGAAACCCTGGAAATCTATGCGCCCATCGCGCA
The DNA here is from genome assembly GCA_043775395.1 of Lysobacter sp. GTDB lineage: Bacteria > Pseudomonadota > Gammaproteobacteria > Xanthomonadales > Xanthomonadaceae > Lysobacter_I. The sequence continues at coordinate 4,319 of JAYVSK010000305.1, forward strand.
GCGGCTGGGCATGAACCTGATGAAGGCCGAGCTGCAGGATCTTGGCTTTCGCGCCATGCATCCATGGCGGCACGCGGTGCTGGCCCGTCGCATCCGTACCCAGCCGGTGGTACGCCGCGAGGCGCTGGCGAAGATCGAGGCGCAGCTGGCGCAGCGGTTGAGCAAGGAAGGTTTCCAGTTCCGGCTGATCGGTCGGATCAAGTCGCCATGGAGCATCTACACCAAGCTTCGCGCCGAGGGTAAAAGCTTCGTCCAGGTGATGGATATGTTCGGTTTCCGGTTGGTCGTGCGGTCGGTGCCGGAGTGCTATCACGCCTTGGGCGTGGTGCATTCGGTCTTCAAACCGGTCGATGGCCGCTTCCGCGACTTCGTCGCGATCCCCAAGGCCAACGGCTACCAGTCGCTGCATACGGTGTTGTTCGGCCCGTACGGTTCGCCGATCGAAGTGCAGATCCGTACCGAGGAAATGGATCTCATCGCCGAACGCGGCATCGCCGCGCACTGGTCCTACAAGCACGGCGGCGAGGCGAGCGGCGCGCAGCACCGTGCGCAATCATGGGTCGCGAATCTGATCGAGTCGCAGCGCGCCACAGGCTCCTCGCTGGAGTTCCTCGAAAACGTCAAGATCGACCTGTTTCCCGACGAGGTGTATCTGTTCACGCCGAAGGGCGACATCATGGCCCTGCCGCGCAACGCAACGACGCTGGACTTCGCCTATGGCGTGCATACCGACGTGGGCAACCACGCAGTGGCCTCACGCGTCGACAAGAAGCTGGTGCCGTTGCGCACCAAGCTCGCCAGCGGGCAGAGCGTGGAGATCATCACCGCGAAATCGGCGGCCCCCAAACCGGAATGGCTGGAATTCGTAGTTACCGGGAAAGCGCGCACCGCGATCCGTCACCAGCTCAAACATCTCGAACACGAGGACGCAGTGCAGCTGGGCCACCGCATGATCGACCGTGCGCTGGAAGCGCTGGATACATCGCTGGACCGGCTGCCCCCAGCGCGTCTGGAGGCGTTTCTTGCCGATCATCGTTATCCGCGGCTTGAGGCGCTGCTCGCCGACATCGCGCTGGGCAACCGCATGCCGACCCAGGTTGCGCAGGTGTTGGCGCATCGTGTGCCCGACAAACGCGATATCGTCGATATCGCGATCGGCGGCGCGCATCAGGGCGAGAAGATTCTGATCACAGGGGCCGAACGCGGCGTGGTGACGTTCGCCAACTGCTGCATGCCGATTCCCGGCGATGATGTGATGGGCTACCACAGCGCCGGCCGCGGCATCGTGGTGCATCGCATGGACTGCGCCAATGTCGCTGAATACCGAAAATCGCCCGAACGCTGGGTCGCCATCGGCTGGGACCGCCAGGTCAGCGGCGATTTCAACGTTTCGCTGCGGGTGGAAGTCGAGAATCGCCCCGGCGTGCTGGCGCAGGTCGCTGCCGCCATCGCCCAGGCTGATTCCAATATCGATTCGGTGGAATATCTGGATCGCGACAACAACGTCGCGGTGATCCGTTTCGGCATCGAGGTCAGCGATCGCGTGCATCTGGCCGAAGTGATCCGCCGCGTGCGCCGCCTCGGCGTGGTGCATGGTGTGCAGCGGATGTGACTGCCCATATAACACCGCAAAGATGTGAACCTCCTCAGCCTCGCTCGCATACGCAAGCTCTCCCCTCTCCCGCATGCGAGAGAGTGTGCCCGACAGGGCGGGTGAGGGGGCGGGGTCACACCTACAACGTTAGACTATCGAAGTCTTCATTTTCCGAGCGAACACCATGCCCCGCGAATCCATCCATTCCGCCAATGCCCCCGCTGCCATCGGTCCTTACTCGCAGGCTACGCGCGTCGGCGACATGGTGTTTTTCTCAGGGCAGATTCCGTTGGACCCGAGCTCGGGCCTGATCGTCGAAGGCGATATCTCCGAACAGGCGCGGCAGGCGTTCGCGAATCTGCGCGCGGTCTGCGATGCCGCCGGCGGTTCGTTCGACGATATCGTCCGCGTCGGCCTGTATCTCACCGACCTTTCGGAATTCGCAGCGGTCAACGCAGTGATGCAGGCTGCGTTCGATGCGCCGTATCCCGCGCGTTCGACCATCGAAGTGTCGGCGCTGCCGCGCGGCGCGAGATTCGAGGTCGACGCGATCATGGTGCTGCGCTGACCGCATCCGTTTGAGCTGCGTCGCAGGGCATGACCGCACATCCGAATGCCGATGACATCGCCGCGCAGCCGCTGATCCGGCTGAACGGCGTCGGTGATGTCGTTGCCGAAAAGCTCGCCGCGCGCGGTCTGTTGACGCTGCAGGATCTCTGGTTTCATCTTCCGCGCCAATATGAAGACCGCACGGCGCTCACGCCGATCCGCGCGCTTCAATCCGGTCTGCCGGCACAGGTGGAAGGTACGGTTGAGGCGGCCGAGCGCAGTTTTCGCGGCCGGCCGATGCTGCGCGTCGCGATCGGCGACGGCGCGTATTCGACGCTCGTGTTGCGCTTTTTCCATTTTCGTTCGCAGCAGTTGGCGCAGTTCGCACCGGGCACGCGTCTTCGCGTGTACGGCACGCCGCGACCGGGCCAGCAGGGCCTCGAAATCGTCCATCCCAGCTACCGTATTCTTGGCGATGCGGCCGATGCAGGCGATCCCGCGCTCAGCGACCGTCTGGATCCAATCTATCCCGCCATCGAAGGCATTGGTCCGGCGGTGCTGCGCAAACTCATTGCACAGGCACTGCTGCGCCTGCCTGATGAAGGCGCGCTCGAGTTGCTGCCTGCGGACATGCTCGCCCTCGAATCGCTGTGCGCGGGATTGCCGTCGCTGCGCGAAGCATTATTGACCTTGCACCGCCCGCCGCAGGGCAGCGACCTGCAGGCGCTGATGGCTGGCGCGCATCCGGCGCAGCGCAGGCTGGCACTGGAAGAGTTGCTGGCGCATCACCTCAGCCTGCGCCGTCAGCGCATTGCGATGCAGGCCTACACCGCGCCCGCACTGCGCAGCGGCAAGCGCGTAGCGGCGCTGCGCAAAGCGCTGCCGTTCGCGCTGACCAAGGCCCAGCAGCGCGTCTATGCCGAGATCCGCGACGACCTTGCCAAACCAATGCCGATGCTGCGGCTGGTGCAGGGCGATGTCGGCAGCGGCAAGACGGTAGTCGCGGCGATGGCGGCGATGCTGGCCATCGACGAAGGTCGGCAGGCGGCCCTGATGGCACCGACCGAACTGCTGGCCGAGCAGCATCTGACCAATCTGCGCGGCTGGCTGGAACCGCTGGGCGTGCGTGTGGTGTGGTTGGCCGGCAAAGTCACCGGCAAGGCCCGTGAGGCCGCGCTTGCCGAGATCGCCAGCGGAGCTGCGCAGCTGGTGGTCGGTACGCACGCATTGATGCAGGAAGGCGTTGCGTTCCGCGACCTTGCGCTGGCCATCGTGGACGAACAGCATCGCTTCGGCGTGCATCAGCGGCTTGCGCTGCGCGACAAGGGCAGCGCGGGGACCAGCGTACCGCACCAGCTGGTGATGACGGCTACGCCCATTCCACGCACGCTGGCGATGGCCGCATACGCCGATCTGGATGTCTCCGCAATCGATGAACTGCCGCCGGGACGCACACCGGTGCAGACCGTGGTGCTGAGCGCGGAGCGCAGGCCGGAACTGATCGAACGCATCCGCGGCGCATGCGCCGAGGGCCGCCAGGCGTACTGGGTGTGCACGCTGATCGACGAGAGCGATGAAGTTATTGCGCAGGCCGCGCAGACTACGTTCGAGGCGCTGAACCAGCAGATTCCGGAACTGCGGATCGCGCTGGTGCACGGACGGATGAAGTCCGGCGAAAAACAGAAAACGATGGCTGCATTCAAGGCAGGCGAGGTGCAGCTGCTGGTCGCGACCACGGTGATCGAAGTTGGCGTGGACGTGCCGAATGCGTCGCTGATGATTATCGAGAACGCCGAGCGTCTGGGCCTTGCGCAGCTGCACCAGCTGCGCGGGCGCGTGGGTCGTGGCAGCACCGCGTCGAACTGCGTGTTGCTTTATCAGGCGCCGCTGTCGCAGATGGCGCGGCAGCGGTTGGCGACGATGCGCGAAACCAACGATGGTTTTTTGATTGCGGAAAAAGATCTGCAGCTGCGCGGGCCGGGCGAACTGCTGGGCACGCGTCAAACCGGAATCGCCGCGTTCCGCATCGCCGATCTGGGCCGCGACGCCGCATTGCTGCCGACCGTGCAGCGTCTTGGCGAAGCGCTGATGTCCGCCTCGCCGGATCTGGCCGAACGCCTCACCGGGCGCTGGATCGGCGGGGCCGCCCGATACGCCAGCGCGTGATCCGGCACGTCGACACGCAGCCGCCGCTGGGCGGAAATCACGGACCCAATCCAAGCCTTATGCTGTTGGCAGCGATCGCCAACGGCCTGTCGGCAAGCCTGTTGTTCGCAATGCGCAAATACAAGAACACGCCGGGTACGATCCGGGCCGAAGTGCGTGGCACGCTGGGCCGAAACGCCGAAGGGCGGACGCGCGTCCAGCGCGTCGATGTCGATCTGCATCTGCCCGACGCTGCCGCATGCTACGACCAGTTCCAACCTATCCTGCAGCAGTTCGAGAATTTCTGCGTGGTCACCGAAAGCATGCGCAGCGGAATCGAGATTGTGGTGCAGGTGCACGACGGCAGCGGCGAGGTGCTGCACAGCAGCGTCAACCAGGCCAGTGGCCAGCGCCGCAAAACGATGCGTGCGGATGCCGCAATCGGCATACTCGACGGATGACGAAAAAACTTCCCCTGCTGATCGACACTGACCCGGGCGTGGACGACGCGCTGGCCCTCCTGATGGCTTTCGACTCGCCGCATCACGACGTGGTCGCGTTGACCATTGCGGCCGGTAATGTCGGCTTGGCGCACACCGTCGCCAATGCGCTGAAACTGTGCGAAGTCGCGGACATGAACGTGCCTGTGTATGCCGGCTGCGATGCGCCGCTGCTGCATCCGGCGCCGGATGCCTCGTACGTGCATGGACGCGATGGTTTTGGCGATATTGGCTATGCGCCGGCGACGAAACAGGCTGAGACCGAACATGCGGCGCTGGCGATGATCCGGCTGTCGCATGCGCATGCGGGCAAGCTCGTGGTGTGCATGCTCGGGCCGCTGACCAATCTGGCGGTGGCGCTGAAGCTCGATCCCACACTGCCGCAGCGCGTCGGTCGGATGGTGGTGATGGGCGGCGCGGTGACGGGGCAGGGCAACACCACGCCGACGGCCGAGTTCAATATCGGCTTCGATCCGGAGGCCGCGCATCTGGTTTTCAACGCGTTCGCGCTTGCCGGCAACGTCGTCGAGGTCGCGGATTGGGAAGCGGTGATCCGGCATGGCTTCCTGCATACCGAAGTCGAGCGCTGGCTGCAGGCGGACCATCCGCGCGCCCGGTTCTACGAGGCGATTTCCCGCAAGACCCGCGAATGGTCCGCAGGGCTGCGCGGTGAGCGTTGGCATGCGGCCGATGCGCTGGCCATGGCGCTGGTGGTCGCGCCGGAGCATCGCCATAAGCGTGCCCTCCGGCCGTTGCGGGTGGAGCTGACCGGGACGGAAACCCGCGGCGCAACGGTCGTCGACTGGAACCACCGCAGCGGCCGTCCGGACAGTGCCGACATCCTGATGGCATACGACCAGGTGGCCTTCGAGGCTCTGATCCGCAGAGCTCTGCGGACAGATTGAGGGGGCAGGCCGAAGGTCTGGTGAAGGCCTCG
>JAYVSK010000306.1:0-3785 GCA_043775395.1 Lysobacter sp.
CCCAGCCGCACGCGCTTGCCCGTCACCGTTCTTTCCGGTTTTCTGGGTGCCGGCAAAACCACGCTGCTCAACCATGTCCTGCGCAACCGCGAGGGCAAACGCGTCGCGGTGATCGTCAACGACATGAGCGAGATCAATATCGACAACGCGCTGATCCGCGACGGCGGCGCTGAGCTGTCGCGAACGGAAGAACAATTGATCGAATTCAGCAACGGCTGCATCTGCTGCACCCTGCGCGACGATCTGCGTAAAGAAGTGAAGCGATTAGCCGACGAAAATCGTTTCGATTATCTGCTGATCGAATCGACCGGCATCTCCGAACCGATGCCGGTCGCGGCGACGTTTTCGGTGCGCGACGACGATGGATTTTCGCTGTCGGATATCGCGCGACTGGACACGATGGTGACGGTGGTGGACAGCGAAACCTTCGTGCGCGATTTCTGCTCATCCGACCGACTGCGCGACCGAGGCGAAGCTGCCGGCCCGGACGACGATCGCGGACTGGTGAATCTATTGGCCGAACAGGTTGAGTTCGCGGATGTCATCGTGCTCAGCAAACGCGATCGCGCCAGCAGCCGGGCGCTTGATGAGACCCGCAAAGTGATTCGAGGGCTGAATCGAGACGCCACGATCATTGAAGCGGATCACGGCGCGGTGCCGCTGGCTGCGCTGCTGGACACCGGGCGCTTCGATTACACGCGCGCGCAGTTGGCGCCGGGCTGGATGAAGGAGCTGCGCGGCGAGCACACGCCTGAAACAGAGGAATACGGCATTACCAGTTTCGCGTATCGACAGCGGCGTCCGTTCCATCCGCAGCGCTTCCATGCATTGATCGAACGCGGCGGGCTACAGGGCGTGATCCGCAGCAAAGGCTTTTTCTGGCTGGCATCGCGGATGGATTGGGTGGGTGAACTGTCCACCGTTGGCGGTTCGGTGGCGCACAAAGCTGCGGGCTTCTGGTTTGCGGCGCGACATCGCGTGGACGCTGGGCAGACTGAATCGCCGTTGCCCGAATGGCCGATGAATCCACCGCCGCCGCTGACGGAACGCAGCTGGCTGCTGGTCCTGTCGCGCTTATGGAACGCACCGCTGCCGGCGAGTGACGAGGTCGACGATCCGGTCGAATTCGCGGCGATGAAAAAGATGTGGAACCCGCTGTGGGGCGACCGGCGTCAGGAACTGGCGATCATCGGCGTGGGCCTAGATGAAGCCGCACTGCGCGCACGCCTGGACGCGTGTCTGCTCAATGATGCGGAAATGGCGACCGGCCCGATGGCGTGGCAGCACTACCAAGACCCGTTTCCGCGCTGGCAGCGGCAGCGCACGGAGGACGCCGAAACCACGTATTGAAACGCTGCGGGGGGCCGAACGCCCTGCATCGGTGCACACTCACACCATTTTAGGGCCGCGTCCCGGATCATTCGGGCTGGGGTCCAGCGTCGGCTGCGGTGCATTGAGCTGCGCGGCCAACGCGAGCGATTGATTGATCTGTGCCACGCGCTCGCTGCTGTCGGGCATCACCTGCTGCGATGCACGGGCCATATCACCTACCGCAGTGCGCGCCCACTCCGCAGACGGGTCTTTGGTGTCGGTCATGTAGGCTTTGCTGCCGTCTTTGTTCAGTTCAAAAAATCTTATGCAGCTCAGTTCCTTTTCTCGGGCGGTGCAGACCAAACCGCCGGCCGTTTGTGCGCTCAACGGGTGCGGTTCGCGGCCACGTTTCTCATCCTCCTCATGCAGTCCCTTGAGCGCGCTGGCGTACATCGCATGATTCGGGTGCACCGGGTCGTTGAGCTGCGTGGTCTGCGCCTTGGCGTCCGGCTGGGCCTGCGGCGCGCGCTGTGCTTCTTCGTCTTGACGCGCTTTTCCTGGGCTGCTCATCGACGGATATTTTTGCCGAAGTTCGGTCTCGAATGTCTCCAGCTTCGCCTCGATGCTGGGCACGCCGGTGTCGTTGAGATGTCGCTGAAAGCCTTCTACACCTGCAGGCGCCAACAGCCCGCTGGCGACCGCCGTCTTCGCCATTTCATTCGCATTGTCGTGCGACTGCAGCGCATTGGTTTTCAGCGTGCCTGCCGCAAACACCACCGCACCTGCCGCCGGCGCATAGTCGCTGGCCTGCGCAAGCTTCTTGCTTGCGATATCCAGCACCTCATCCACCGACTTGCCCGCATACGCAATCGCATCGTGCTGGTTGCGGCTGCCCGTTACCGTCACGGTCTCCAGCGTCTGCGCGGCGGTCTGTGCGTGCTCGCGCATCGCTGCGGACTGCCGGCCCGCATCTTGCAGCGCTTCCCCGGCCTGCTCGACCGTGTACTGACGTGCGGTTTGGCCCGCCTGCTGCAATGTTTCGGCCCCACGGTGTGCCCATCGCTGCACACCGTCGGGCAGCAGATCCATGTCACCGAGATTGCGCAGCAGCCCCGCGCCAGCCGATGCGCTGCGCGCCTGCAATTCCCCTTGGGCCAGATCCACCGTTACTCCGATCACGCCGGCTATCGTGCGCATGTCGGCAGACACCTCGCCGCTGGCCCGCAGACCGCCCGCAGCGGTGCTGCCGATGACCTGTGTGGTGTCACGCTGTAGATCTGCGGCGATGTCCGCAGCCGCGCGCACGGCATCGCCGGAAGCATTGATGGATCGGGCCTGCAGTTTGCCGCCCGCTTCGACCCACTGGCCAACCTCACTGCCTGCCCGCGCGGCGCGCGCCTCGCGCTGCGCCAGCTCCAGCAGCGGGCCGGCAAAATTGGACGCGCCCGCCAAACTGGGAATATTCGGCCGGGGCTCGAACGGACTGTTAGGGTCATTCGGGTCGCTGCGCCGCATCGCCGGTATCGGCACCACGCGGCCCGCCACCGGCGGCATATCGCGCAGCAGCGCGTCGGTATCGCCCGTCGCCAGACGGTCGACAAACGCGCCGAACGATGCACGCGCATGCGCCGGCATGGTCTGGCCCATACGCTCCTTCAGCTCCTCGCGCACTTCCTCGGGCACATTCTGCAGAATGGTCGAGCCATGCCGGAACACATCGGCCAGCTGCTTGTTCTGAAACGTATCCAGCCGGTCGATGTTGTGCACCACGCCGTTGCTGAGAATCTCGCCCTGCACTTGGTAGGCGGTGATGAGGGTGTCGGTGTTGTAGATCTGCACGCCGGGGTTGTCACGCTTAAATCGGAGTGCTGTTTCAGGGTGAAGCGGGGCGGCATTCAGTGTGATTGCGCGCTCTCCGCTGACTGCAGCCGCTGCGGAAGCCATACCGCCGCCTAGCGAGTGGCCGGTGTAGTCGACTCGTGCTCCGCTGTCTTTGAGGATTTTTGCCAAGTCCATTGCTCGATCGTAGAAGTCTGTCTTCAAACCAATCGTCTGCGGCCCATTGGTGCCACCAAAGTCTTCGGCAACAGTCTCTCGTGTCTTACCGTCGGCCATCATAATCGGGCCTGACGAACCCTTAAACGCCACTGTTGGCCTGTAACCGGGGCCAAGGATGGCTGGATCGGGCAGATAAATTTCGGCACGAAAACCTGAAATTTTGGAGTCAGGCTTCAAATAGCTCATTAGCAACTTGTCGTTCATTTCAGCCAAACCTGGAATTTGCCTCCGGAGTTCGTCCAGATTCTCGCTACCTCGAATCCAACCAGTCGGGGGCTTGCCTTGGCCTTCAGCTGATTGGTAAGCATCGGCTCCAAGCTGCAATTGTTCTGATCCAAGCTGCAGTTGCTGCAGCTGCTCAAGATCAGCCAGCGCCTGCGGTGTACCGACAGCACGTAGTGCTTCCCGCATCTGAC
>JAYVSK010000307.1:0-2191 GCA_043775395.1 Lysobacter sp.
GGAAATGCTACCACCGTCGCCGCATGCGCATGGGAATCGCTGCCGGTCGACATCGGCATGAAATCAGGCACTGCCTCGCGCAACATGATCGCCAGCGCGTCCAGATCGTAGCGGATGCTGGCATCGCGCATGCGGGTCAGGGCATTGGCAAGCGCGTCCACAGAAACTTGACGTGGCGCCGCCTGGAGTATCTTCGGATGCGAAGTCGGGCGATAGCGCTCGTCCGCATGGAACAGGGTTTCGTGCAGTTTTTCGCCTGGGCGCAAACCGGTGTAGACGATAGCGATGTCGCGCCCTGGCTGCTTGCCGGCCAAGCGGATCATCTGTTCGGCCAGCAGCCGGATCGACACCGGTTCGCCCATGTCGAGCGTATAGATCGCCTGCTGCGAACCGATCGCAGAAGCCTGCAGGATCAATTGGCAGGCTTCGGGAATAGTCATGAAAAACCGCGTGACCTCCGAATCCGTCACCGTCACCGGCCCGCCGCTGCGGATCTGCTCGCGGAACAGCGGTACGACGCTGCCTGCCGAATCCAGGACGTTGCCGAATCGCACGGTCACGAATCGCGTTGACCGGGGATCGGCCAGCGACTGGCACAGCATCTCGGCAAGACGCTTGGTCGCACCAAGCACATTGACCGGATCGACCGCCTTGTCGGTGGAAATCAAGACGAACGTACCGACGCCGGCAGCCGCACTTTCGCGGGCAACGGTTTCGGTGGCCAGCACGTTGTTGCGCACTGCTTCGCGCAGCTGGGCTTCCAGCAGGGGCACCTGCTTGTAGGCGGCGGCATGAAAGACCGCATCGGGCTTCACCAACGCCAGCGCGTGACGCATCACTGCCGGGTCGCCGCAGTCGCCCAGCACTTGGGCCAGTTCGATCCCCGGAAAATCGCGCCGCAAGCGCATCTGGGTCGTGGTCAACGCCAGCTCATCGATCTCGACCAGCGCGATCTTGCTGGCGCCGTGACGGGCGCACTGGCGGCAGAGTTCCGAACCGATCGAACCACCGGCACCGGTTACCAATACGCTGCGCCCACCGAGCCAATCGCGCATCGCTTTCCAGTCGGGTACCACCGGCTCGCGGCCGAGCAGATCTTCGATCGCCACTTCCTTCAGTTCGCCGGGCAGCGAGCGGCCTTCAAGAATATCGTTGAGGCGAGGCACCATGCGGAACGGCAAACCGGTGCGTTCGCAGGCTTCGATGACCCGACGCATGCGCTCCGCATCCACCGAAGGCATCGCGATCACCAGCAGCTTTGCCGCGGTTTCCGGAGCGATCCGGATCACATCGTCGACCCGGCCAAGCACCGGCACGCCGTGCAAATGGCTGCCGCGCAGTTTGCCCGCATCGTCGAGAAAGCCCACCGGCTGGTAGGCGCCGGTGCGACGGAGATCGCGGACCAGAGCTTCTCCCGCCTGCCCAGCGCCGAGGATCAGCACCCGGATGGCGGCCTTGTCGCTGTTGATCCGTCCGTGATCCTTCCAGGAGCGGTACAGCAATCGCGGCGCCCCAAGCATCAAGGTCAATACGAAGGGGTACATCACCAGCACCGAGCGCGGCGCCTGTCCCATCCGGTTGTAGATAAAGAGCACCAGCAGGATGGCCAGCAGGCCGAACATGCTGGCCTTCAGAATATTCACAAGATCGGGAACGCTGGCGAAGCGCCACACCCCGCGATAAAGACCGACTTGCCAAAACACCAGACCCTGCGCTACCAGGACAAGCAACACTTCGGTCGACCAAACCGGGGGTAACGCAGCGACATCGAGCATCGCGTAACGGAACTGCACCAGGCCGGTCCAGCACAGTGCGACCATGCACAGGTCATGCAGAACGATCGCGGTCCGCGGCCATGCGCCAGCCAGACGATCTTTCATGTTGCTCATGCGCCCGTCTCCTTATCCACGCCATATGCGCCCGGGTCGCGACGCAACCAATACCAAAATCCGCACCCCGTTGCCAGACATGCCGCAACCATCATCGCCATCTCTCTATGGTCTTTAACACTGAATAGCACCATGCCTACACACGCCAGTAACGTCCAAAAGGCATATGCCGCAGTGATCGGCACATGCCGACCGGCGCGTCTAGCCCAGCGCTGATAAGCGTGTTCGACGTGCGGCGTCCACCAGCGTTCACCGCGCATCATCCGCGTGAACAAGGTGAGGCCGGCATCGAGCAGGAACGC
>JAYVSK010000308.1:0-13839 GCA_043775395.1 Lysobacter sp.
CAAGCTGGAAGACGAGTGGAACCGCTTCCTGCGCGAAATGCGCGGCGAAGCGTTTATCGATATCCGCGTCGGCACGCCTGCCGCCGCTGCTGGCGCCGGTTAAGCCTTCAATGTCGCGGCGCCCCCGTCTCGCGCTGGTTCCGGGCGAGCCGGCCGGCATCGGTCCAGAACTGGTTGTCCGCGCGGCCCAGCGCGACTGGGACGCGCAGCTGGTGTGTTACGGCGATCGCGATACGCTGCTGCGCGCAGCTGAGGCCATAGGCCTGTCGCTGCGCCTGATCTCGCCAAACGATCCCAGCGCGGTCGGTCCAGGCCGTCTCGCCCACGTCGAAATTCCGACGATTCTGCCGACTCGTTTTGGCTATCCCGAGCCACGCAACGCACGCACCACCATCGGTGCGCTGGAAACCGCCGCCAACGCCTGCCTGCAGGGTCTGTGCGACGGTCTGGTCACCGGGCCGGTCAACAAGGCCGCAATCAACGACGGCGGCATCCCCTACACCGGCACCACCGAACTGCTGGCCGCACACGCGCGCTGCGATGTGGTGATGATGCTGGCCAATGCGATCGTCCGCGTCGCGCTGGCCACCACGCATCTGCCGCTGCGCGCGGTCGCCGATGCGATCACCGTCGAGGGGCTCGAACGCACGCTGCGCATCGTCCGAACTGCGCTGCAGAACGACTTCGACATCGCGGCGCCCCGCATCGCGGTCCTCGGCCTTAATCCGCATGCCGGCGAAGACGGCCATCTCGGCCACGAAGAGCGCGACCTGATCATTCCGCTGCTAGAACGCCTGCGTGGCGAGCACTGGAACCTGATCGGACCGCTGCCGGCCGACACCGCCTTTCTGCCTGCCAAGCTTGCCGATTACGACGCGGTGCTGGCGATGTATCACGACCAGGGCCTGCCGGTGCTGAAATACAGCGACTTCGCGCATGCCGTCAACATCACCCTTGGCCTGCCCTACCCGCGCGTCGCAGTGGATCACGGCACCGCGCTCGAACTCGCGGGGCGCGGCATCGCCGACCCATCGAGCCTGTTCGCCGCGATCGAAACCTGCACCCGGCTCGCACGTACCCGCATCGCGCGCGCGGAACCCGCATGAGCCGCGACTTCGCGCACAACGACGCCACCTTCGGCAAAGCGGCAAAAAAATCGCTGGGCCAGCACTTCCTGCACGAGCGCGGCATCGTCGACAAACTGGTGCTGGCGATCGACCCGCGCCCGGGCGACCGCATCGTCGAGATCGGGCCGGGCCAGGGCGCGCTGACGTTCCCGCTGCTGGACCGTCACGGCGCGCTGACCGCCATCGAATTCGATCGCGATCTGCTGGAACCACTCACCGCTGCGGCGAAAGCGCACGGCGTACTGACGCTGATCCATGCCGATGTCATGAATATCGACTTCAGCGCACTGGCCGGCGATTCGCCGGCTGACGACAGACGCATCCGGCTGGTCGGCAACCTGCCCTACAACCTGTCCTCGCCGATCCTGTTCCACGCGCTCGATCACGCGAGTGCTGTGCGCGACATGCATTTCATGCTGCAGAAGGAAGTGGTCGACCGTATGGCTGCGGGGCCGGGCAGCAAGGTCTATGGCCGGCTCAGCGTGATGCTGCAGGCCTACTGCACAGTGACCGCACTGTTCAACGTGTCTCCGGGCGCATTTCGACCGCCACCGAAGGTCGATTCCGCCGTGGTACGGCTGGTGCCGCGACCGCCGGAGCAGATCGGCATCGACGACCCGCGCCGCTTTGCCGACGTGGTGCGCGCGTCTTTCGGCCAGCGCCGCAAGACCCTGCGCAACGCCGTCTCCAGCGTCTGCACTGTGGAGCAGATCATCGCCGCCGGCATCGACCCGCAGCATCGCGCCGAACAGCTGGAAGTCGCCGATTTCGTGCGCCTCGCCAATCTCTCCGCCGTGCCGGCAGGTGCTGGCAGCGCTGATTGATCGCGCGCAACACCGCGTTCGCGCGATGGCTTCATCGGTGCGGCTAGCTTGGCCCACGTTGGCAGGCTCTTTTTCAACAGCCTGCTAAACTGCCCGAATGGACGACGACATCACCGACTACGCTACCGACCACACTATCGTGATCGATATCGCCACGCGCTATCTCGACGAGCAATCCAAGCCCGACGAGGAGCTGTACTGCTTCGCCTACACCATCGGCATCCGCAACACCGGCAGCGTGCCTGCACAGTTGATCAGCCGGAGATGGCTGATCATTGATGCGGCCGGTTTTCCGCGCGAAGTCGCCGGCGATGGCGTAGTAGGCGAACAGCCGCGGCTGCGTCCGGGCGAGCGCTTCGAGTACACGTCCAGCACCTTTTTCAAGACGCCTTACGGCACGATGGAGGGCGCCTACATGATGCGCGCCGATGACGGCGCCGAATTCGAAGCGCCGATTCCGCAGTTCGTGCTGTGCATTCCGCGGATGCTGCATTGATCATGTCCCGCGTGCGTACCCGCACCGCACGCACGGACCATTGCTGAGGTGGCGGTCTGGGCGATCGGCGATCTGCAGGGGTGCTACGGCGTCACCCAGCGGCTGCTGGAGAAGATCCGTTTCGACCCCGCGCAGGACCGTCTGTGGTTCTGCGGCGATCTGGTCAACCGCGGCGGCGAATCGCTGGAAACCCTGCGCCTGGTGCATTCGCTGCGCGAACACAGCGTCGTGGTGCTGGGCAATCACGATCTTTCGCTGCTGGCGATTTCCGAACGCAGCATCGACGACCAGCGCAGGGTCAATCAGGATCTGCAGCGCATTCTGTTCGCCGAAGATCGCGACACGCTGATCGACTGGCTGCGGCTGCGGCCTCTGCAGCACAGCGACCGCACGCTGGGCTGGATGATGATCCACGCCGGACTGTCGCCGAAGTGGACCACGACGCATGCCGAGAAACATGCGCGCGAAGTCGAACACCGGCTGCACGGCGACGGCCGCCGCAAACTGCTGCGCAACATGTACGGCGATTTTCCGCCATGGTCGTCGGCACTGCGCGGCGTCGAGCGCGAACGCGCGATCATCAACATCTTCACCCGGCTGCGCTATTGCTCCACGCGCGGACGCATCGCCTTCAATGAGAAAGGCGCACCGGGTACGCAGGTGCCGGGGCTTTATCCGTGGTACGAAGTGCCGGGGCGCGCCGAACGCGATCTGAAGATCGTCTGCGGCCACTGGTCCACGCTCGGTCTGTTCATCGGCCACGGCGTGCATGCGATCGACACCGGCGCGGTTTGGGGCGGCAAACTCACCGCACTCCAGCTCGATACCGACGAGCTGCGTCTGGTCCAAGTACCGGGCCGCGAGGTTGCCGTTCCGGGTGCGCAGGACTGATGCGCCGCGCCGCGTCTCCGCGCGGTGGGTCATGGCGACTGTTGTTGGGTACGCTTTTGTGTGCGCTGATACTGCCGACAAGTGGCTGCCGGGACTCGACCGCGCAGCCGGCATCTCGACAGCGCATTGACAAAAACAATGCGACGCACCCGGTCACGCCGCGTGCAACCGCGCTGGTCGCCGCCGCACGCAGACAGATCGGCATCACCGTCAGTTACGATCCTGCGTATACGCGCATCCCCTATCCCAACGGCGACGTGCCCGCATCGCGCGGCATCTGTACCGATGTCGTGATCCGCGCGTTGCGCATCCAGAATATCGACCTGCAGCAACGCGTGCACGAAGACATGCGCGCACATTTCGCGACGTATCCGCAGAGGTGGCGCCTGCGCGGGCCGGACCGCAATATCGATCACCGCCGCGTGCCGAATCTGCAGACCTGGTTCTCGCGACAGGGCTGGCCCATCGCCGTCACGGAGCGCGCCGAAAACTATCGCGCAGACGACATCGTCACCTGGATGCTGCCGGGAAACCTGCCGCATATCGGCATCGTCAGCGATCGCAGCACGACGCTGCGCGGCGTGCCGCTGATCATCCACAATATCGGTCGCGGCACGCAGGAAAACGACATTCTTTTCGATCACCGGATCACCGGACATTACCGGCCAAAACCGCGCCGGTAGAACAGACTTCGGTCCTCTGGTTTTTTTGACTGCCAATGCATTTCAGCGGACTGAAATCCGCCCTGACCGAACGCGGTTTACAGCCGAGCGTAATCAGCGAACTCGAATGCGAACGGATGTCTGTCGTCAGCCGCATGCGCTTCACGTACCACTTCACGCCACTGTGCGGAATCGAACATCGGAAAAAACGTATCCGCATCGCCAACGGCGGTATCGACATGAGTAAGCTGCAGACGCGCTGCAAAGGGCAGCGTCAACGCATAGATCTCCGCACCGCCGATCACGCACAGCTGACCCGCTGCATCCGCGTCGACCCGCGCGCGCGCTTCATCCAACGTCGCCACCGCTTCCATGCCATCGAACGGCACACACCCACTGCGCGTCAGCACCAGATTGCGTCGCTTCGGCAGCGCGCGACCCAGCGATTCTGCAGTCTTGCGGCCCATCAGCACTGGCTTGCCCAGCGTCAGCGCTTTGAAGCGCTTCAGATCGTCCGGCAGATGCCATGGCAGCGCATTGCTGCGGCCGATGGCGCGGTTGCGGTCGAGTGCGGCAATCAGCACCAGCTCAACGCTCACACCGCCACCGGCGCCTTGATCGCCGGATGCGGGTCGTAGCCTTCAATCGTGATGTCCTTGCAAACGAAACCGAAGATGTCTTTCACGTCCGGATTGAGCGTCAGCGTCGGCAGCGCGCGCGGTTCGCGCGACAGCTGTTCGCGTGCCTGATCGTAGTGATTCGAATACAGATGCGCGTCGCCCAGCGTGTGCACAAAATCGCCGACGCCCAGCCCGCAGACCTGCGCAACCATGTGCGTCAGCAGGGCGTAACTGGCAATATTGAACGGCACGCCGAGAAAAATATCGCCGCTGCGTTGATAGAGCTGGCAGCTGAGTTTGCCGTCCGCCACGTAGAACTGGAACATGGTGTGGCAGGGCATCAGCGCCATCTTCGACAGATCCGCGACGTTCCATGCGCTCACGATCAAACGCCGCGAATCCGGGTTGCGCTTGATCTCGTCGACCACCCAGCGGATCTGGTCGATCTCGCCGCCGTCGGCGGTGGCCCAGCGTCGCCACTGCTTGCCATACACCGGGCCGAGCTCGCCGTGTTCGTCGGCCCATTCGTCCCAGATCCCGACCTTGTTGTCCTTGAGGTAAGCGATGTTGGTCTCGCCTTTGAGAAACCACAGCAGCTCGTGCACGATCGAGCGCAGATGCAGTTTCTTGGTGGTAACCAGCGGGAAGCCCGCATTCAGATCGAAGCGCAGCTGCCAGCCGAACACGCTGCGCGTGCCGGTACCGGTGCGGTCGGCTTTCTCCGTGCCCTCGTCCAGAACGTGATGCAGCAGCTGCAGATACGGGTCCATCAGGCGGCTCCTGCGGCGGGCTGCAGCGTCGGCGCCCTGCGCGAGAGCAACAGCAGCGTCAGACCCAGCGCGATCAGCGGCATGCTCAGCACCTGGCCCATGGTCAGCCAGTCGAAGGCGAGATAGCCGATCTGCTCGTCCGGCAGGCGCACAAATTCCACCAGGAAACGAAAACAGCCGTACAGCAGCGCGAAGAGTCCAGCCACGGCATAACGCGGGCGTGGCGTGCGCGAGAACCACCAGACCAAGCAGAACAGCACCACGCCTTCCAGCGCGCATTGATACAGCTGCGAGGGATGCCGCGCGAGCCGATCCAGCATGCCGCTGGCCTGCATGCTTTCGATTTGCGCAGCGCCGATCCCGTAGAGGTCGGATTCGGCGCGCGGAAAGATCACGCCCCAGCCGCCATGGGTGTATTTGCCCCACAGTTCGCCATTGATGAAATTGCCCAAGCGGCCGAAGCCCAGCCCCGGCGGCACCAGCGGCGCGACGAAATCGACCACGTCGAAATAGTGCATGCGCTGCCTGCGCGCCCACCACAGCGAAGCGACCAGCACGCCGACCAGACCGCCGTGGAAACTCATGCCGCCCTGCCAGATCTTGAAGATCTGCACCGGATCGGCGATGTACGCATCCAGGTCGTAAATCAGAATGTAGCCGAGGCGCGCCCCGAAGATCACCCCGAGCATGCTGTAGAACAACAGGTCGCTGTAAGCCTGCTCGCTGACGCCCGGCAGGCGCCCCGCACGGACGCGGCTGCGGCCCAGGAACCAGGCCACCGTGAAACCCAGCAGGTACATCAACCCGTACCAGTGGACCGCCGGCTGGAAACTCATCCCGAACAGAGAGAACTCGGGCGACTGGAACAGGATCGGATCGATCTGGTGCAGATACGTCATCGGCGGGCGTGGTGTTGCGGGGAAGTGCGGCTATTGTGCCGGAGCCGCTGCGGTCGCGGCGCTTCAGTCCAGAATTTGCGGGCTGTCCGGCAGCGCGTTGCGGTCTTGGCTGGCGTCGATACGGCTGTCGTCATCGATGCGCGGGAAGTGCGCAGCCAACAGATCGCCTGCGGCAGCGACGCCCTGCACCACAGCATCTTCGGCATCGCCAGCGCGCAGGCGCTCCTCCATCAGCAGGCAAACGCCGCGCCACTGTTCGTCGCTGACCCGCCCATCCAGGCCGCGATCGGCAAGGATTTCGATGCGCCGGTCGGCGAGCAGCAGATAGATCAGGATGCCGCTGTTCTCCGCCGTATCCCAGACATTCAAGGCCGCGAAGGCCGAGGCTGCGCGGTCGCGCGCATCCTCGCCGCGCCAGAGAGCGGCGGTATCCAGCGCGGACTCGACGGCGAAGCAGATTTCGCTGCGGTGACGGGCCTCATCACGGGCGATGGCGTCGGTGATTCGCGCCAAACAGGCCGGCGGGAACATCCGGCGGGCCGAAGGCGCGAACGCATGACGAATCCAACGGGTCATCGGCGTGATCACCAGCGTCCGGAGGCGCCGCCGCCTCCGCTGCGCCCGCCGCCACCCGACCAGCCGCCAGAGCTGGAGCCGGAGCTGCCCGGCCACCGGCTGCCGGAGCTGCCTCCGGAAGACGAGGGGAGACCGAGATTGCCCCAGCCACCCTGTTTCGCATAGCGCGCCGAGGACGCAGCCGACCCGATCGCCGCGCCGATTGCCGCAGCCAGCGATATCGCCCACCACGGGCCTGCGTACAGCCAGACCGCGCCGCCTGCGGCAGCGCCGACCAGCAGCATCCGCAGCGGCATGGGCAACCGGCCGAACAGCGCGCGGCCGAACATCGAGGCGAACAGCGCGAAAAACAATCCTCCGGGCAAACCACCGGACGGGCCGCTGCCGGGCATGGGCGCCATCGGCTCTGGCAACGTTTCGCCATCGATCACTCGCACCAGCTGCGCGCTGGCGTCGGCGATTCCGCCTGCAAAATCGCCGGCGCGGAATTTCGGCACCAGATATTCCTGGACGATTCTGCCAGCGGTGATATCCGGAATCGCGCCTTCCAGCCCGTATCCCGGCTGGATGCGGACTTCGCGGTCGTCTTTCGCCACCAGCAGCAGCACGCCGTCGTCGACGCTGCTGCGCCCGAGTTTCCATTCATCGAAGACCCGCTGCGCATAGGGTTCGATCGCTTCGGGCCGGGTGGTCGGTACGATCAGGATCTGCAGCTGACTGCCCTTGCGCTGCTGCAGCGCACGCGCCTGCTGTTCGAGCAGTGCGATCTCGCCGGCGTTCAAAGTGCCGGTGATATCGACCACCGGCGAGGTCAGCGGTGGAACCGGCGCCAGCGTTTGCGCCATCGCCGTGAACGCCGCCAAGGTCGATGCAAGCAGGCCCACCGCCAGCGCCAGCCGCATTGAACGGATCACGGCAACGCTCCGGCCCACGTCCAGATCAGCCGCCCGACAGCGACGATGCCTGCTGCGGTCCCGGCTTCATGTTCTGGCTGTCGGGGGCCGGTACCGGCTGAGGTACTGGCGCGATCGACGGCGTCGGTGCCAGACCCCACAGCGGCGCCACCGGTGCGATGGTCTGCGTCAGCCCGGGCGCCATCACCGGTGCGGGGGCTGCCTGTCCGCCGAAATCCACGACCGGCGCCTCTTGGATCTCACGCTCGTTGTCGACCGTGAAGCCGGGTTTCTGCTCATAGCCGAACATCATCGCGGTGAGATTCACCGGGAATTCTCGGATATGCACGTTGTAATCGCGCACGGCCTGGATATAGCGCTCGCGTTCGATCGTAATCCGGTTCTCGGTGCCTTCCAGCTGCGTCTGCAGATTGAGGAACGCCTGATCGGATTTCAGATTCGGGTAATTCTCGGTGATCACCAGCAGCCGTGAGAGCGCGCTGGACAGCTCACCCTGGGCTTTCTGGAACTGCTGCAGCGAGGCGGCGTCGTCGGGATTCACGTTGATCTGACCGACTTTCGACCGCGCTTCGGTCACGCCGATCAAAATCTTTTCTTCCTGCTGGGCGTATCCCTTCACAGTGGCGACCAGACTGGGGATGAGATCGGCACGGCGCTTGTAGACGTTCAGCACCTGGGACCAAGAGGCTTTGACCGCCTCGTCCTTGCGCTGGATGTCGTTGTAGCCGCAGCCGGACAGCAGCAGGGCCATCATCAGGACGACGAATACACGCATGGCTGCGCTCCGTGGGGGAATCGGTCCGCATTGCATCACCCCCGGGGTCGCGGCGCAATGCAGACGGCCCGGATCCATACAGGGTGCGCCTTGGGCGCACCCTGTTGAAAACGGTTACTCGGACACCAGCCGCTGCTGGGAGCGTTTCTTCGCCCACAGGTTCAAGGTTTCGACCAGCGCGGAGAAGCCCATCGCGGAGTAAATGTAACCCTTGGGTATATGCGCACCGAAGCCTTCCGCGATGAGGAACACGCCCACCAGGACGATGAACGCCAGCGCCAGCATCTTGATGGTGGGGTTGTTTTCGATAAACCGGCCGATCACCGTGGCCGCCGACAGCATCACCGCCACCGACATCAAGATCGCGCCGACCATGACCGCCTTCTGATTGGCCATGCCCACCGCGGCGATCACCGAGTCAAGCGAGAACACGATATCGATCACCGCGATCTGCGCGATGACGCTCCAGAACGCACTCATCGGGCTGGTATCGATGTCTTCGGACTCGCCCTCACCGTTGAGAATGTCGCGGATCTCGCCGCTTCCCTTCACCAACAGGAAGGCACCGCCGACGATCAGGACCATATCGCGGATCGAAATACCGATGCCGAATACCGCGAACAGATCGCTGGTCAATCCGGCCAGCCAGGCCAGCGTGAGCAGCAGGCCGATGCGGGTGATGCAAGCTACTGCAATGCCGAACTTGCGCGCTTTTTCGCGCTGCGCGTGCGGCAGCTTCGAGACGGCGATCGAAATGAATACCAGATTATCGATGCCCAGCACGATCTCGATCGCGCTCAGGGTGAGCAGGGTGATCCACGCCTGTGGATCGGACATCAATTCCAGCATTGGATCGGTTCCAGTGTGTGTAGCGAAGGCGCCGAGGCGGCGCCCCGGTAATCGAGATCAATCAAAGGTAGCGGTCGCCCAGAATCAGGCCCCAGACCAGCAGCACGTTCATCATCAGCACGAACACCGCTGCCGAGCCCATGTCCTTGGCGCGACCTGCCAATTCGTGGAACTCGGGCCCGTAGCGCTCGATCACCGCCTCGACTGCGGAATTCAGCAGTTCGGCGCTGAGCACCAGCAGACAGCTGCCGATCATCAGCGCACGCTCGATCGCGCTCTCGCCCAACCAACAGGCCAGCGGCGCGAGTACCGCCAGTAAATAAACTTCGAGCCGGAACGAGGATTCATGCAGCCAAGCCGCACGCAAGCCCTGTATCGACCATTTAGCGGCCTTGAGAATACGGCCCGGATCGCGGGGCAGATGTCCGGTGGTGTCGGCCATGTCAGCGCGCGCCACAGCGACAGGAAGCAAGAATATGAGAGGCGGGAGCCGGCATCGGGGCGCTGACGAAGAGTGGTGGCCGGCGATTTTGCCACAAGCCTCCGGCTACCGTCCCGGCTGGCGTTGTTCAGGGGGGATTGCGCGCACCACTCACAGGCCAGTCCTTGCTTTGAAGGAGCAGAGAAACGCGATGTCGTTCGGATCTGCAAGAGCATTCATACTTCGGCAATGAAAAATGTGCCGCTGCTACGTATTTCCACCGGCTTGTTTCTGCTCATCAGCGTACTGACCGCAGGCGCGCTTGCGCGTTCGCCGTGGATAATTGCACCGTTAGCCGCGACTTTCACCATCGCATTCATCATCGGGCGCTGGCCGTCATGGCGGTTGGCGCTGAAGACACATTCGCCGAGGCGCATCCTGAGCGAATTGTTGGCAACTTTAGTAATACAGACCCTGATGGTTGCGATGCTGTATCTGATCGGGCGCGGCGGCGCGGCGGTCATCGGTCGCCCAAGCGCCGGTGCCTTCTCGCAGTGGGACATTGTCTATTGCGTGGTGATCGCCACCGTCGGATTGACGCTGGGCGCGATCGCGGTCTGGCGCGAGCGCAACCAGATGCCTGCGGCGTTCGCGTCCTTCGACGACAGCGCCCATGAGGACAATCATCAGGACAACATGGCATCGGCATCATCGCAGCAGGATGAGATCAGGTTGTTGCCCGATCCGGTCACGCTGCACAGCTTTTTTTCCGGCATCCACTACACCCACGGTCGCTATGAAGGTCCGGAAAATACCTACGTCGGTACACCAAACGTCGATTCTGCCGGATCCGACGAGAAAATAGCGGCGGCTGAAGCGCGGCTGGGCGTCGCGTTGCCCCAAGGATTGCGCACGGTCTATCGCATCCAGAACGGCGGTTCCATCCATTCGCTGTGCGTCCCGAAACCGGGCGTCAAAACGCCGCGGATGTACGACGATATCGTCATGCCGTTCAGCGGCTATGACGATCTAATGCCCTGCGAATCCTTACGCACAGTCTTCGCATCGGTCTCCGACTATGCCGATCCAGACCAGCCCGACCAGTCCGACATGTTCCCCGACGGCTGCGCAAAGATGGTCATTCTGGCCCAGTGGTATCGGCACACCTTGTTTCTGGATTACGGCACGGCAGATGCCTCCGGCAACACGCCCAGCGTTGGCTTCGTGGATTTTGAAGACGACGACTGGCAGGCTCACTGCGTGCGTTGGAGCAGTTTCGAGCAGTTCTATTCGTCGCTCAGACACTACGAAGCTGTGTAGAGCAACGCTCGCAAACGCAAAAGGGCTTCGGGCCCGATTTTTCAGGTTTCCATGCGTCATTTCGCCGCAGGAAAACCGCTCGGGACTGAAGCCCCGCCTACGCGAGCAAACCATCGCGTGCGCGCACCGCCGCAGATTACTTCCGCCGCGGCGCACCCTGCGGCTGATACAGGCTCAGCGCATTGCGATCGGGATCGACAAAGTCGAGAGTGAGGCCCCCGTCCGGGGCTTCGCTCACCGGCACCACAATCTCGACGCCCTTCGCGGCCAGCGCTTCGGCGTAATCGTCGATGCCACCACCCAGATTGAAGACCACCACCGGGCTGTCGCCCGCGGTCGCGGGGCGCTGGATGAAGATCAGGCTGAGATCGCCGAGTTCGGCGAGTGCGAACGGGCCGTCGTGGCCGTCGATTTCGTTGACCGGGAACCCCAGCGTGTCGCGGTAGAACGCGATCGAACGATCCAGCACGCTGACGAAAAACACGATGGCACCGACTTTGGCATGGGCGAGCATGGAAACCTCCTGCGGATGAATGAGCTTATGGGTTGCCGGTGCCTGTCGAAGTGTGAGCATCTCCGCGCACGACTGTGCGCAGCACGATCAGATGACCGTCGGCATCGTGGGTGCCGATGCCATCGGTGCCGCGCAGGGCAGCCTTCAGCGCCCGCCGGATCAAACCGAACTGCAGCTCGACGCTGCGTGCGGGATCGCGGACATAGGCCAACGCCATCGCTTCCGCGCGCTGGGTTGGCGGCAGCACGCCCAGCGTTTTGCGGATCGACGTCAGGCGCTGACGAAACGCGGTTGCGTTGATCGCCAGAACCCAGCGGATTTCTTCGGCATTCAAACCGTGCAGCGCCAACACGGCCACGCGGCGCGCTGCAGGCGGCAGACGTACAAGCAGTGCAGTGGCCGATGGTGCCAAGTCTTCGCCAGCCGGAGTGACCTCGTCTGCAGCTACCGCGGCTTCACGCCGACGGCGGCGGATCGCGCTGCGCGCCTGCATGGTCGCTTGATTGCGGATGACGCCGGCCAACCATGCCGTGTCGTGCTGTCGCCCCTGCTCAAGCGCGATCAACAGCGCGTCCTGGACCAGATCGTCGGCATCGGCTGCTCTGCGCGCGTGGCGCCGCGCTTCGGCACGCAGGCGACGATAGGCGTCCAGATCCATGCGCGCAGCAGCGGTTATTCGTCGATGTTGTCGTCGCGGAACACTGCGGTCCCACGACTGCCATCCGGGTTGATCCAGCCGCGATACATACCGCTGGTGTTGAACGGCATCGCAATGTTGCCCTCGCGATCCAGCGCGATCGCGCCACCGTCGCCGCCAAGTGCGGGCACGATCCGGTTCACCACGTCTTCTGCCGCAACGGCCAGCGTGTCGCCGCGATACGCTACGCGCGCGCAGATGTCATGCGCGACTGCGGCGCGAATGTAAAACTCGCCCCAGCCAGTGCCGGACACGCCGCAGCGGTCGTCGGCCCAAGTGCCGGCGCCGATGATCGGCGAGTCGCCAACGCGGTTCCAGCGTTTGTTGGTCATGCCGCCGGTCGACGTGCCGGCAGCGATCCGTCCGTCGCGATCCAGCGCAACCGCGCCGACGGTGCCGAAATACGTGCCGCGCAGGTTGTGCCTCGTATTGGCCTGTTCGCGCGCCTTGGCCTCGTCGAGTTGGCGGCGGCGGTGATCGGTGTCGAACCAGTCGTTCGGCACGCGCTCGATGTCCTTGCGCGTGTCCGCGAAGGCTTCGGCGCCGTCGCCCGCCAGCATCACGTGCGGGCTGTGTTCCATCACCGCGCGCGCCAACCGGATTGGATTGCGCACGGTCTTAACCCCGGCGACCGCGCCGGCGCGGCGCGTATGACCTTCCATCACCAAGGCATCCAGCTGGTGTCCGCCGTCGGCATCGAACACCGCGCCCTTGCCGGCATTGAAGTGCGGCGATTCCTCAAGCATCAGGATCGCCGCTTCCACCGCATCCAGCGCGCTGCCATGACGCATCAGCACAGCGTTGCCGGCGTCGAGCGCGCGATCGAGCGCGGCGCGGATCGCGGCTTCGTCGCCGGCGCTGAGTTTGGCACGGTCCATGACGCCGGCGCCGCCGTGGATGACGAGGGCAGTCGGGCTCGCCTCCTTCAACGGCATCGCCCCGTTCGGCTCGGGGCTGCCTTCGACCTGAATCTGTGCTTGAGCAGTCATGGTGGCCATCGCTAAAAGAAAGAGAAACAGCGGGCGCATTGGTGTGTCCGGCAAACGTGAGTCCAGAGCATAGCGGCAAAGCAGATCAGACTTCATAAACACTCGGGATAGACGCTCGCAATAGCAACCGCGACACCCAGAAATTCGCATTGAACTGCTTGGCGGCGCGTGTTGACGACCGCAAAAGCAGGGCAGGTTCAAGCCCGCCTTACGCGTTGTGACGTTGCCGCGCTGAGCAAGGGTGTGTGCTCGACACGCCTTTTTCATGCGTCATCGGCCCGGTGCATTGATGCGAAGAACGCCCCTCATCCGGCCTTCGGCCACCTTCTCCCCGCAATGCGGGGAGAAGGAGAGGCAAGCCAACGCATCCTGCTTTTTCTCTGCCTGACTCGCAGGAAGCACAATGTATTCGTTCTTCCCACATCGCAGGAGGTGCATATTGATTTCCTTCTCCCCGCATTGCGGGGAGAAGGTGGCCGAAGGCCGGATGAGGGG
>JAYVSK010000309.1:0-4472 GCA_043775395.1 Lysobacter sp.
ATAGCACCGATGCGAGACCACTGAGTGATGCGACGACGGCCGGACTCACCTTCTTTCTGGATCGCCTTGAAGCTGGGAACGATCTGCACCAACAACTGCACGATGATCGAGGCCGAAATATAAGGCACAACGTTCAAAGCGAACAGACTGAAGCGCTGTAGCGCGCCGCCGGAAAACATGTTGAACATGTCGACGATGGTCCCCTTCTGGGACTCCATCAATTGAAGCATCGCTTCAGGGTTGACGCCCGGCACCGGGATATAGCAGCCGATGCGATAGACAATCAACGCTCCGACCACGAACAACAAACGGGAACGAAGCTCAGTAAATTTACCGAGCCCGCCACCGACGCTATTCATTGCATTCGCGCTTCGCGCCATGCTCGAATTACTCCTCGACACTGCCGCCGGCGGCTTCAATCGCCGCCTTGGCGCCGGCCGTCGCTGCAATACCCTTGATCACAAGCTTCTTGTTCAGCTCGCCTTTCTTGACCACTTTGACCTTTTTTGTACCGTTAGGCACCAATTTAGCGGCCAACAACGAGGCAAGATCAATGGTGCCATCCAGTTTTTCCAACTGGTACAGCATCACTTCGGCGGAGTCTTTCGACATTTTCGAGCGGAAACCGATCTTGGGCAGACGACGCTGCATAGGCATCTGGCCGCCTTCAAAACCAGCCTTGATCTTGCCCTTGCCCGCACGAGCGAACGAACCCTTGTGCCCGCGACCAGCGGTCTTACCGAGGCCGGAACCGATACCGCGACCAACGCGAGTACGCTCCTTGCGGGCGCCGTCAGCAGGCTTGAGTGTATTCAGGCGCATACGATTACTCCTCTACGCGAACGAGGTAGTGCAGCTGCGCGATCAGACCACGCACCTGCGGACTATCCTTGAGTTCACGGACATCATTCAATTTATTCAGACCCAATGCCTTCACCGAAAGACGATGACGGGCTTGGGTGCCGCGCAGGCCCTTGACCAGACGAACCTTGACAGTGCCGTTATTGGAATCAGCCATGACAGTGCCGTTATTGGAATCAGCCATGTTGAATCTCCTCGGTCTTCTTGCCGCGTTTGGCTGCGATACGGGTCGGCGACTGCATCGCCTCAAGCCCCTTCAGCGTTGCACGCACCAGGTTAATCGGGTTGCGCGAGCCGGTCGCTTTGGCCAGCACGTTTTTCACGCCAACCGCTTCCAGTACGGCGCGCATCGCACCGCCGGCAATAACGCCAGTACCTTCCGAGGCAGGCTGCATATACACATGAGCCGCACCGTGGCCCGATTTGACGGCGTGCCATAAGGTGCCGTTATTGAGATCGACGCTATTCATATTCTTGCGGGCGTACTCCATCGATTTCTGGATCGCGACCGGCACTTCACGCGCCTTGCCGTAACCAAAACCTACCTTGCCGGAGCCATCACCCACCACCGTCAACGCGGTGAATGTGAACTGGCGACCGCCTTTGACTGTCTTGCTGACGCGATTGACCGCAATCAGCTTTTCGATCATTCCATCATCGACTTCTTCGCGATTGCGATCGCGGCCGCGCGATTCACGCTGTTGTTCTGCCATTTGAATATCTCGGTTGCTGTACGGGGGTTGCGGCGTGGCCGCTTATGATTGTGATGTGATTCGGGTGTTTCGCGCCGACCGGAACCGGAAGACGCGCCCGATACACACTGTATCGGCAGCTGAGACGCACAATGGGCGGGACCGAAGTCCCGCTATCAAACAACTTAGAACTTCAATCCACCTTCGCGGGCCGCTTCGGCAAGTGCTTTGATACGGCCGTGATAGCGGTAGCCTGAACGATCGAACGCAATCTTTTCGATCCCTGCAGCGCGCGCCTTTTCGGCGATGATGCGGCCAACCTTCGCAGCCGCCTCACTGTTTTTCTTGCTCTTCAGACCGTCCCCGACGTCTGTCTGCATGGTGTTGGCAGCAGCCAGTACTTTGGAGCCGTCGGCGGTGAAAACTTGAGCATAGAGATGTTGACCCGTGCGCAGCACGGTTAAACGCGGGACACCGAGTACACGTATATGAGCACGTGTGGATTTCGCTCGGCGCAGACGGGCTGTATTCTTGATGCTGGTCATGATCTTGATCCTTAGAAAGCGGATAAGCCGATTAGGCCTTCTTGGCTTCCTTGCGAATGATGGTTTCGTCGGAATACTTAACGCCCTTACCCTTATAAGGTTCCGGCGGACGGAACGCGCGAATCTTGGCCGCGACTTCACCAACGCGCTGCTTGTCAGCGCCCGACACCAGGATTTCGGTCTGGGTCGGCGTGGCGATCGTGATGCCTTCAGGCGCAGAGAACACGACCGGATGCGAGAAACCAAGCGCGAGAGTCAAGTCATTGCCCTGCATCGATGCACGGTAGCCGACGCCGACAAGATCGAGCTTGCGTACAAAACCTTCGCTTACGCCATGTACCATGTTGGCGAGAATGGCGCGCAAGGTGCCTGTCAACGGAATTAGCGCGCCATCGTTCGCCGACAACTGTGCGTTGCCATCTTCGATCTTGATTTCGATACCTGCCGGCTTTGCTATCGACAAAATACCTTTGGGCCCTTTAACGCTCACACTGTCGGAATGGATGTTGAATTCGACGCCCTTCGGAAGAGCAATCGGTTTTTTGGCGACTCGAGACATGGGCGAGCTCTCCTTACGCCACGAAGCACAGGACTTCACCGCCGACGCCGTGTTGGCGCGCCTGCGTGTCAGTCATGATGCCTTTGGATGTGGAAATGATGGCGACGCCAAGGCCGCCGAGCACTTTCGGCAGCGCATCTTTGCCGCGATACTGACGAAGGCCAGAACGCGACACGCGATGAAGACGTTCGATCACAGGTTTGCCTTCGTAATACTTCAACGCTATTTCCAGAGTCGCTTTTGCACCTTCCTGGATGACACAGATATCGCCGATATAACCTTCCGTCTTGAGGACATTGGCGATCGCAACCTTCGTCTTGGACGACGGCATTTTCACCGCCGGTTTGCCGACTGCTGCCGCATTTCTGATGCGGACTAGCATGTCGGCGATGGGATCAGTCATGCTCATTGTAAATTCACCATTATGAGTAGCACCGATATCCGCTTTCGCGAAATCTGTATGTTTGAACGACTGGCTGGAGCCTGCCGAAGAAGCCGGATTATCCGGGGCG
The DNA here is from genome assembly GCA_043775395.1 of Lysobacter sp. Taxonomy (GTDB): domain Bacteria; phylum Pseudomonadota; class Gammaproteobacteria; order Xanthomonadales; family Xanthomonadaceae; genus Lysobacter_I. The sequence continues at coordinate 3,170 of JAYVSK010000309.1, forward strand.
AAACTATTTAGTGAAGCACGCCATCAGGGGACAAGTTCAGGCCGGATGAACCAGCCTGCCCAACTGACTAGTTTAACAGCCCCGAAGCTTTGGTTACCAGCTGGCCTTGCGCAGGCCCGGCACATCACCGCGCATTGTGGCTTCACGTAGTTTATTACGACCAAGGCCGAACTTGCGGTACACACCGCGCGGACGCCCGGTCAGGGCACAACGCAGTGTTTGGCGTGAAGGCGAAGAATCACGCGGCAGTTTCTGAAGCTTAGTCGCTGCTGCCATCTTCTCTTCGAAATCGCCGTCGTGGCTGTTGATGATCTTCTTCAGCGCGTCACGCTTGACAGCGAACTTCTTCGCGAGCTTTTTCCGCTTGACTTCGCGGTTCACCATTGAGGTTTTTGCCATGGGATGCCTGTCCTGAGATCAGTTGCGAAACGGGAAGCGGAACGCTTCCAGTAGAGCCTTCGCTTCAGCGTCGGTCTTCGCAGTGGTGGTGATGGCGATATCCATGCCGCGAACCGCGTCGACGGCGTCGAAGTCGATTTCCGGAAAGATGATCTGTTCCTTAACGCCCATGTTGTAATTACCGCGGCCGTCAAACGCCCGACCCGAGACGCCGCGGAAGTCGCGGACGCGGGGCAGCGAAACATTGACCAGACGATCGAGAAACTCGAACATCTTGGCACGGCGCAAAGTGACCTTGCAGCCGATCGGCCAACCATCACGAATTTTGAAGGACGCGACCGACACGCGCGCCTTGGTGATCACCGGCTTCTGGCCGGAAATCTTAGCCATATCGGCAACGGCGTTCTCGAGCACTTTCTTGTTTGCCGCAGCCTCACCTACGCCCATATTCAGCGTGATCTTGGTGACTTTCGGCACCTGCATGGTATTGGTATAACCGAACTGCTTCATCAGCTTCGGCACCACTTCTTGCTTATAAAACTGTTCCAGACGAGTCGTCATTTATGCATTCCTCAGGCGTCAACCGCCTCACCGCTGGAGCGGAACACACGCAGTTTGCGCCCATCCTCCAGCTTTTTGATACCGATGCGCTCGCCCTTGCCGGAGCCAAGATTGAACAGCATGACGTTGGAAATATGGATCGAAGCTTCGCGCTCGACCACACCACCAGGCTGACCCGCCTGCGGATTAGGCTTGGTGTGGCGCTTGATGATGTTGATGTTGGAGACGACCACGCGATCGCCCACAACGCTCACCACATCACCCTGCTTGCCCTTGTCCTTGCCGGCGGTGACGACTACGCGGTCGCCTTTCTTGATACGGTTCATGTCTGTTCCTCCGCTCA
>JAYVSK010000310.1:0-3927 GCA_043775395.1 Lysobacter sp.
CCTCCGGGAAGACGGAAGTGCATGTTCTGAATGGCGCGGGCAATTTCCAGAGCTTTCTGGGCCATCACGCGACCCTACTGGGTCAGAGCGGCAGCGACGGCAGCTGGGTCTTCAAGGTCGGCGATTACAATAAAGACGGCTTTGCAGACGTCTACGGGATCGCCCGGATGGGCGGCTCTGGCAAGACGGAAGTGCATGTGTTGAACGGTGCCAATGGCTATCAGAACTTCCTGCTGCAGATCGCCACTTTACTGGGACAGACAGGCACCCATGGCGCATGGAATTTCTCGCTGGGCGATTACAATCGCGACGGCAGCGTCGATCTGTATTCGATCAGCAAGCTCGGCGCCTCCAACACCACCGAAGTGCATGCGCTCAACGGCGCCAATAACTTTCAGACGTTCGTACTGCAGACATCGACGGCGTTGCACCAGACAGGCAGCGATTACGCCTGGGACTTCCTTGTGATGCCCTGATAGGCCATCGTGCGGTCAAGTGATACATCAAAAGCAACAGGCCGCCCTCGGGCGGCCTGTTGCTTTTGATGCATTCGCAACGTTAAGAATTACGCGCCGCCATCCGGCTGCAGCGCTTCCTGGTCTGGAGGCGACTGCACGGCGGCAGGACTGTCAGAGGCTTCGTCCTCGTCTAGTGAAGCATCCAGCCGTTCAATCGCCTGCAGCGTTTCATTGTCCGCCAAACGCATCAGGGTCACGCCCTGGGTGTTGCGGCCGACCTGCGAAATCTCGGCGGCGCGCGTGCGCACCAACGTACCGCCGTCGGAGATCAACAGCACCTCGTGATGATCGCTGAGCTGGATCGCACCGATCAACTTGCCGTTGCGCTCGCTGGTCTTCATTGCGATCACGCCTTTGATGCCGCGGCCCTTGCGGGGGTAATCGACCACCGGCGTGCGCTTGCCGAAACCGCGCGCGCTAGCGGTGAGAATATCGCCGTCGCCTTCCACCACGACCAGACTGACCACAACCGACGAGCCGTCGTGGGCCGCATCGATTTCGCCGTCGCTGTCGCCATTCTCTTCGCTTTCGACTGTTTCACCAGGCTCGATACCGGCCACCAGACGCATGCCGCGCACGCCGGTCGCGGTGCGGCCCATCGCGCGAACTTCAGACTCGTGGAACCGCACGGCTTTACCATTGCTGGCGAACAGCATCACGTCGCGATCGCCATCGGTCAGCGCAACGCCGACCAAAGCGTCGCCCTCATCAAGATTGATCGCGATCTTGCCGCGCGCCAGCCGGTAGGCGAACTCGGGCAGCGGGGTCTTCTTCACCGTACCGTCGCGGGTGGCGAAAAATACGAACCGACTCTCGTCGTACTCGCGCACCGGCACCATCGCCTGCACCTGCTCACCCGGCTCCAGCGCGATCCAGTTGATGATCGGGCGGCCACGGGCATTCGGGCCTGCGTCGGGAAGCTGATACACAGGCAGCCAGAACACCCGACCGCTGCTGGTGAAGGTGAGCAACGTGTCGTGCGTATTCACCAGCCAGAGTTGATCGATGAAATCCTCGTCTTTGGTCGCGGCTGCGTTGCGACCACGGCCGCCGCGCTTCTGCGCGCGATACGCGGTGACCGGCTGGCGCTTGGCGTAGCCCGCATGCGAGAGCGTGACCACCACGTCTTCCGGCGCGATCAGATCGAGGATGTCCAGATCTTCTTCGCTGGCGCGGATTTCGCTGCGGCGCTCGTCGCCGAAGGCTTCTTTCACTTCGAGCAGTTCATCGCGGATGACTTCGCGCAACCGGTCTGGATTTTCAAGAATCTCGATCAAACTGCGAATCACGCCGAGCAGCGTTTTATATTCCTCGGTCAGCTTGTCCTGCTCCAGCCCCGTCAGGCGGTGCAGACGCATTTCAAGGATTTCTCTGGCCTGGATTTCAGTCAGCTGATAGAAGTGTTGGCCATTCAGGCCATCCATTAGACCAACACCGGCCGGCAAATCTTCCGGCTTGGAGGCATCGCTGCCCGCAGCGGCGAGCAGCGACGCGACCAGCCCGGCATACCAAGTTTTGGCCACCAGGCGTTCGCGCGCTTCGTTAGGATTCGCCGAGGTTTTGATCAGCTCGATCATCTCGTCGATGTTCGCCAGCGCGACCGTCAGACCTTCGAGAATATGCGCACGGGCGCGGGCCTTGCGCAGTTCGAACATGGTGCGGCGGGTGACGACTTCACGACGGTGGCGCACGAAGGCTTCGAGAATCTGCTTGAGATTCAACAACTGCGGGCGGCCGTCGACCAGCGCCACCATATTGATGCCGAACACCGACTCCATCTGCGTCTGCTGATAGAGATTATTGAGCACCACTTCGGCGGAGTCGCCGCGCTTGACCTCGACAAAGATGCGCATGCCGTCCTTGTCGGACTCGTCGCGCAGTTCGCTGATGCCTTCGAGCTTTTTTTCCTTCACCAGCTCGGCGATCTTCTCGATCAACCGCGCTTTGTTCACCTGGTACGGAATTTCGGTGACGATGATCGACTCACGGCCGTTGTCGGCCACTTCGACCTCGGCGCGCGCGCGCATCCGCACCCGTCCGCGGCCGGTGCGGTAGGCCAGATGGATGCCACCGACGCCGTTGATGATGCCGGCAGTGGGGAAATCCGGGCCCGGGATGTGTTCCATCAGCCCTTCGACATCGATCTCGGGATTGTCGAGCAGCGCGACGGTGGCGTCGATCACCTCAGACAGATTGTGCGGCGGAATATTGGTGGCCATACCCACCGCGATGCCGGCCGAACCGTTGACCAGCAGATTCGGAAACCGCGCCGGCATCACCGTCGGCTCCAGTTCCTTTTCATCGTAGTTGGGCTGGAAGTTGACCGTGTCCTTGTCGATATCGGCCATCAGCTCATGGGTGAGCTTGGACATGCGCGCTTCGGTGTAACGCATCGCTGCGGCGTTGTCGCCATCGACCGAGCCGAAGTTGCCCTGCCCGTCCACCAGCAGATAGCGCAGCGAGAACGGCTGGGCCATGCGCACCAGCGTGTCGTACACCGACTGGTCGCCGTGCGGGTGGTATTTACCGATCACGTCGCCGACGATACGCGCCGACTTGTAATAAGGCTTATTGCTGTGCGCGCCCAGCTCGTTCATCGCGAACAGCACACGGCGATGCACCGGCTTCAGACCGTCCCTCACGTCCGGAAGCGCGCGGCCCACGATCACGCTCATGGCGTAATCCAGGTAGCTGCGGCGCATCTCGTCTTCGAGATTGACGGGAATGATTTCCTTCGCGAGATCGGTCATTGCGACTTCTTATGCTGGAGTGGCGGCACGGTGGTGCGGGCGCTTTCGCAGAGCGATCCAAGAGAGTCCCGCTGCATGCGCGGAGACTGTCGAAGCGTCGTTCCGGAGGGCGCGCGCAGGTCCGTACGCGAAGCGCGAAGTGTAGCACGCGGAGGCCTTCAACGCCCCGCCGCAGGATGCTTGTTTCCCATGCAGAAACAGTAACTTGCGCGTTTCCAGGGGCCATCTGGAAGGAGCGCATAGAACCGCTTGGGATAACCCCGCACTTCCAGCAGCGACCCGGCAGAGTGGGCTTCAGTCCGCTGCCCGCCTTCCGCGATCAATAACCCACGGTTTCAAGGCCATAGAGGACTGGTTTTCAACAGCCGGATGCTTGATCAGTCTGCTTTACCGACGCCGCATTACCGCCATTTCAATGGCCGAAAAAGGTCTGCATCGACACCCGGTTCGGGCGCTCGACGACACCGCGTTCGGTGACGATGGCGTCGATCAGTTCGGAAGGCGTGACATCGAAGACCGGATTCCATGCGCCAACGCCCTCGCTCACGGTGCGCACCCCGCCGATGCCCAAGAGTTCGGCGGGGTCGCGTTCCTCGATGTCGATCTTGCCGCCGCTGACCGTGGCCATATCGACCGTGGACGACGGCGCCACCACCATG
>JAYVSK010000311.1:0-2396 GCA_043775395.1 Lysobacter sp.
GGCATGGCCGGGCGCTTCCCCGGCGCCGAGGATATCGAAGCGTTCTGGCGCAATCTCTGCGCCGGCCAGGAATCGATCCGGATCTTCGCACCGGATGAACTCGATCCATCGATTTCGCGCGCGCTGATCGACGATCCCGCCTACGTGCGTGCGCGCGGCGTGCTAGACCACGTCGATCGTTTCGACGCTGCGTTCTTTGGCATCTCGCCGCTGGAAGCGCAGCTGATGGATCCGCAGCACCGGCTGTTCCTCGAAACCGCATGGCATGCGCTCGAACACGCGGGCTACGTGCCGGAAAGCGCGCCGGGACGCATTGGCGTATTCGGCGGCATGTACAACGCAACCTATTACCAGCATCACGTGCTGTCGCGGCCGGATCTGGTCGCGCGCCTCGGCGAATTGCCGACCATGCTGGCGAACGAGAAGGACTATCTGACCAGCCGCATCGCCTACAAGCTCGGGTTGGACGGTCCGGCGGTCAGCGTGCACACCGCGTGTTCGACCTCGCTGGTCGCCACCATCATGGCGATGGACAGTTTGCGCAGCGGGCAATGCGCGCTGGCGCTGGCCGGCGGCGTGGCAGTGACCTGTCCGCCGAACAGCGGCTATCTCTACCAGGAAGGCGCGATGGCGTCGGTCGACGGCCATACCCGTACCTTCGATGCCGATGCCGCCGGCACGGTGTTTTCCGACGGCGTTGCGATGCTGGCGCTGCGTCGACTGTCCGATGCCATCGCCGATGGCGACACCGTCTATGCCGTGCTGCTGGGCGGCGCGGTCAACAACGATGGCGCCGAGCGCGCCAGTTTCACCGCGCCCAATCCCGCCGGGCAGGCGGCTGTGATCGCGATGGCGCACGATGCCGCCGGCGTCGATGCGCGCAGCATGTCCTATGTCGAAGCGCACGGCACCGCCACGCCGATCGGCGACCCGATCGAAGTCGCCGGCCTGACCCGCGCGTTCCGCCGTCATACCGACGACCGCGGTTTTTGCGGCATCGGTTCGCTGAAGAGCAACGTCGGTCATCTGGTGACCGCTGCCGGCGCTGCAGGCCTGATCAAGACCGCACTCGCGCTGCATCGCGAGACCCTGCCGCCGACCATCGGCTACGCGCGCCCCAATCCGCAGATCGATTTCGAATCATCGCCGTTCGTGCCGCAGGCCGCGCTGCAGGCGTGGCCGCGCACCGCGCAGCCGCGTCGCGCCGGCGTCAGCGCGTTCGGCTTCGGCGGCACCAACGCGCATGTGGTGCTGCAGGAAGCGCCGCTTGCGCACGCGGCGGCGCCATCGCAGCGCACGCAGCAGCTGCTGACTCTTTCCGCGCGCACGCCTGAGGCGTTGTCGGAACTGTCTCGGCGCATGGCCGCTCATCTTGGCGATGCAGGCGCCGGCGCAGCGCTGTCGCTGGCCGATATCGCCCACACCGCGCGCATCGGTCGGCGCGCGTTCGCCTATCGTCGCTGTGTCGTCGCTGCGGATCATGCTGAAGCGATGCGTTTGCTCAATGCGGCCAGTGCCGCGGGTTCGACCGCAATCAGCGATGCGCCCGAAGTCGCTTTCATGTGCCCGGGGCAGGGCGCGCAGTATCCGGCGATGGGCCGCGGTCTGTACGCCTCCGAGCCCGCATTCCGCGACGCCTACGACGCATGCTGCGCACTGCTCGTGTCGCAGATGGACATCGGCGCAGCGAGAGCGCACGACGTACGCGATCTGTTCTTCAGCGATGCGCCGGACGTGTTGGTCGCGACACACCTGACTCAGCCTGCGGTATTCGCGCTGGAATACGCATTGGCGAAGCTGTGGATATCGTGGGGCGTGGAACCGGCCGCGCTGATCGGTCACAGCGTCGGCGAATTCGTCTGCGCGACGCTGTCCGGCGTGATGTCGCTGGCGGATGCGTTGGCGCTGGTCGCATTGCGTGGGCGGCTGATGCAGGCGCAGCCGGCGGGCAGCATGCTGTCGGTGCGGCTGTCGGCTGCGGCCATCGCACATTATCTTGACGATGCAGTCGAACTTGCGGCGGAAAACGCGCCGATGCTGTGCGTGATCGCGGGCCCGACGCCGGACATCGAACGCCTCGAAGCGCGTCTTGCAAACGATGGCGTCGCAGCCAAGCGACTGATGACCTCGCATGCTTTCCACTCGGCGATGATGCAGCCGGTGATCGCACCGGTGCTGGCGCAGCTGCAGACGATGACGCTGCACGCGCCGCGCATCCCGATCATGTCCACAGTGACCGGCGCATGGCTGAGCGACGCTGAGGCCTGCGACCCGCAGTACTGGGCCGATCACCTGCGCCGCCCGGTGCGTTTCGCGCCCGCCGCCGCGCGGGTGCTCGACGATCCGAATCGTCTGCTGATCGAAATCGGCCCGCGCGGGACGCTGGCGACGCTGGC
>JAYVSK010000312.1:0-3820 GCA_043775395.1 Lysobacter sp.
GTAGTACCGGGTGAAGGTGCGCCCGGCGAAATCGAAATCCGGTTCCTGCCGTGCTTTTTCCCCGGTCGCCGGGTAGATCGGATTGGGGCTGCCGGCGCAGCTGGCGCATTGCTTCAGCGGGCCAAGAATCGTGGCGATAGTGTTGTTGCTGGGCACGCACCACAGACCATTGGCCGATGAAAGATACGTCTGGTTGGGCAAATAGCCGTTCACGCACAGGAAAGTCGTGTGCCGCTTGACCCGCCAAGTGATCGACTGTTCTACCGGCGTACTGTTTGGACAACTGGCATCGGTACGATAGGTGCGGTACGAAACGTCGTATCCCTGACCCAGGCGGACAAGGCCGCGAACAGGATTGCCGGAGTCGCGCTCGATCAGCCCGCCCTGCTGCGCGGCATTGTCTACCGTGAGCGTAGTGCCGGTGATTCTGCAGCCGGACAGATCGGTGGCCTGCAGCCGTTGCTGTGCTGTCGCCAGCAGGCCTGCTTCGCTGTCGCACCAGTCGGTGTAAGGCGCATGGGGGTCCTGCGCTGCCGGCGCACATCCGAAACCGCCGTTGCCGGCCGCCGTGCTCAGCTGAGCGGCATACATCGTATATTGAGCGGCAGGCGCGCGATTTTTCGCCTGGTAATAGAAGCTTGCCTGCGGGCTGTTCCGGTTCGTCGTGGCGACCGATGTGTCCAGCTCCATCCGCTCCAGATAGGACGCTACCGACTGTAAGTACGGATCGGCACGCATCGTGGATTCCGCGTCCTGCAGCGTGTCGCTGCAAATTGCGGCCGTCGTGCTTTGTGGGATGTAGCAGAATCGGGTCGGGTCTAGGGCCTGAGCAGAGACCGAGCCAGTACCGGCGAGCGATGCGCAGATGAACAGCAACCCCGTATTGAGCCAGCGCAGCCAAAATCGCTGCCTGCGACCTGCCGGAAAAATGGAACCGAAAATGCTTTCGGACTGCGATTGGCGCTGCGGCATCACCAGATCCCTTGCGTTCTGTTCGAGGCTTGGAGCATCCGGAGGGCTCCCCATGTCAAGGCCTGCAATCACGATATGTCGATCCGAATGCCGCAGCGCCTGTCTTGGGCATTGATGATCGAAACAGTAAGCCGATCCAAGTGCAGGGTCAATGCATGTCGATCCGCGTCGCGCACGTAGTTCAATCTCGAATCGGAGACCAGCGCATATGCCGGTGCGATTGGGCGCTGTGCGTGATGGCGAATCCCAGGCGCTCGTACAGTCGCTGTGCGGCCTGATTATGCTGCGACACATGCAGCTGCATGCCGCGATCCAGCATGCGCGCTTCGCGCTGCGAGGCTTCGATCAGCGCATGCCCGATGCCTTGTCCGCGCATGTCGGGAAACAGGCTGATATCGACCAGCAGATGATCGGGCGCTACGCGCTGCAGATAATAACGGCCGACCGGGCCGCGCTGGGAATGCTCGAGCGCAAGAAAGTCGGCATCGCCGAAATGCAGCATGTAATGCTTGTGCTGCAGTCCGAACTGCTGGTCGAGAAAACTCCGTTTCGCGATCTCGGGCCACGGCAACGGCGCCATTTCTTCAGTGCGGGTGGTGGCGTAAAGATCGTGCAGCCACGTCAGGTCTTCATCGACAATGCTACGCAAAGAAAACCCGCGCCCGGTGAGGAGCGCGGGGGTTTGCATGCGGTCGGCGCGTTCTGGTGGGAACGGAGCCAACCGTTGTGGTATTGCCGTCGCCACGTCAGGGGAACGAGGGAAAGATACCCTGCAGCGCAATGCAAAAATTCACGCCCAGATACGGCTGTTGGTTTTCATGCGGTAGGCCGCCGCCTTGGCTGGGGCTGATCATGTTTGGTGCGAACGTGGTGTTGATCGGTGTGGCGATGAAGTTCTTCGACGCGGTGCTGACGGCGAGGAACGACAGCCCGCCGTTGTTGACTGGTGATGCTGAGCCACTGCCCGTTGCTGTTTGCGAATAGGCATTGACGCCGTGACTGTGGGCGGGGATCTGGCCGCTGGTGAGCGTCACGGCGTTGGTGCCGAAGCTCTCGCCCAGGACGCGGCTGCTGTTGCCTGGGCTCTGGCCCTGTTCGCATGCGCTGCGGCCAGCGAAGTTGGGCAACTGAAACGTGGTCTGGCCGTTTCCGCCGTAGCTGGTGCCGATCAGTGAGAACAGCGCTGTATTCTGCTGGAGCGGCAGTGTGGCGCCGTTGCAGAACGCCCAGCCGCGGGGATTGAAGTTGAAGCCGAACATCTGGATTTCGCCGATATAGGGTTCGGTCATGAGTTGGTTCCTCCGTTGAGGGATGCCGCGCCGATTCGCATCTGCGATCGCGCTGCGGCTGCGCCGGCATGGCGCTGTGGAATGAGGTTGCGGATGCGCATAGTGGTCAGGACTGCTGCGGGAAAATGCCCTGATAGGAAATGCAGAATTGCACCGTTAACGTAGGCATGGTGTTGTCGTGGGGCTGCGAGCCGCCGCTGCTGCTGATCATCTGCGCCGACATCGGCGCGGCAGTATTGCCGGTCAGCGTGTTCACATAGAACGTGTCGCCGCTGACCGTCGCGGGCATCAGATTGTTCGCAGGCGTCGCTGCGGTGGCCGCTGATGTGGTTGCGGTCAGGAGATGGGTATGCGCGGGCATCTGCGGCGATATCACGGTCACGGTCTCGGTGCCGGAAACCGCGCCGATGATCTGGTTGGTCAGGCCCGGGCCCTGGCCCTGATGCACGGGCAGGCGGCCGCGCAGATCGGGTACGCCGAAGGTGTTCTGGCCATCGCCGCCATAAGTGGTACCGATCAGTGCGAACAGAACGTCGTATTGGGAAATGGGTAACAGGGTTCCGTCGCAGGCTTGCCAACCTTGGGGCGCGCCGCGGTTGCCGAATCCGAACATACGAATTTCGCCGACATAAGGTGTCGTCATGAGAATGTGCTCCGAAGAATTCAGTCGTGGCCCGAAGGCCGGTCTGTTAGTTGCGCGACGGGAAGATGCCGCTCAGCGCGACGCAGAAATTGATCACACTGTAGGGCTGCATGTTCGGGTGCGGCTGATTGCTGCCAGCCGGAGCGACTGTCGCAGGGTTCATCGCGACCAGAGGCCCGGTCGATGGAGCATAGAGTGACTGTGTCGAAACAGTATTGGTCGCGTACACCCGGTTGCCGGGGATACGGTTGTCGCCGGCAGTGGTCGATGCGTTCACGTTGTGCGTGTGTGTAGGCAGATGGATGGACAGCAGGGTGACATTCTCGACGCCAGCAGCTTGACCGATCTGCACGGACGGCGGCTGCCAGTTGGGGTCGACCGAGCTGGCATAACTGACAGGTACCCGTCCGCGCAGGTCGGGCAGTGCGAAGTTGGTGGTTCCATTGCCCCCGTACTGCGTCCCCAACAGCGAAAACAGGGCTTGATTCTGATTGATTGGCAGCAGCTGGCCATTGCATTGCGCCCAGAATTTAGGCGCGAAATTGAAGCCGGTCATCATGATCTGACCGATGAAGAATTCGCTCATCGCATTATCCTCCCCTTGGATGGTAGACGAAGCGCCTCGTGCGCCGCGCGGGCTTACTCTGAACCTCCATTCACGCCCCCACAAGACCCTGCATGAGCGGATGTGGGTGCGCCACCTATCCGCAGGGACTTCCCCCCAGCCCGCGATCCTGATCCAATGGTTCGCTACACCGCGTGCAGCGACAGCGTGCATGGCCGCAAACCGGCCAACACCGCGTTTGGGGTTTGAAAGCACGTGAATTGCTTGTCGGCGCTCTTGGGTGGGCGCCGATCTTCAGGGGAGCAGGGAAATGCCGCAGCAACTGATGGTTCGTACGCGTTCGTCGCGTGT
>JAYVSK010000313.1:0-3415 GCA_043775395.1 Lysobacter sp.
CCCGTCTCCCTTCCAAAGGCTTCTCTGGTCGCGGAGAAGTCACACCACCGCCGCGAGGCGGTCCATTCGCAACAAAGTGAGATATTCAAATGGCAGAACACATCATCAAGGCCGCAGGCCGCAAAGACGAGGGGAAAGGTGCGAGCCGCCGCCTGCGTCATGCCGCACTGATTCCGGCCGTCATCTACGGTGGCGAATCCGCCCCCCAGAACCTGCAGCTCAACCACGAGAAAACCTGGCTGGACAGCCAGAACGAGTGGTTTTATTCGTCGATTCTCAGCCTTGAGATCGATGGCAAGATGGAAAAGGCCCTGCTGCGCGATATGCAGCGCCATCCGTACAAGCAGATCATCATGCACCTGGACTTCCAGCGCGTGGACGAGAACAAGCCGCTGCGCACCTCGGTGCCGCTGCACTTCCTGAACGAAGAAACCTCTCCGGCCGGCAAGGCTGCAGAAGTGGTCGTGACCCACGAGCTGAACGAAGTGGTGATCGAGTGCTTGCCGCGGGATCTCCCGGAGTTCCTCGAGGTCGATCTGTCCGAGCTGACCGTCGGCGCCATCGTGCACATGTCCGATCTGAAGCTGCCGGCCGGCGTTTCGATTCCGGAACTCAAGCTGGGCAAGGAACACGATCTGGCGCTGGTCATCGCCAAGCACGGCAAGGAAGAAGTCGAAACGGTTGCCCCGGTGGCGGCCGAAGCGCCGGCTGCCAAAGCCACCAAGAAAGATCAGAAGTAATCGTCGCATCGCGACGGTTGTTCCTCCGGTAACGGATGGTAGAGCGGGCTTCGGCCCGCTGTTGCCGCCCAAAACGCGGCGCAGCTGGCTGAAGCCTGCTCTACCGCCGCTTCTACCGCCGCTCTATCGGAACAATGTGATCAACACGCATGACAGGCCTACGCCTCATTGTGGGGCTCGGAAATCCGGGCGCCGAATACGCCAGAACCCGGCACAATGCCGGGTCATGGTTCATTGACGCACTGGCGCAGCAGGCCGGCGCGCGATACGGGCTGGAAAGCAAACTGTTCGGCGAAACCGCCAAGGTCGAGATCGCCGGCCAGACGGTCTGGCTGCTGAAGCCGGCCACGTTCATGAATCTCAGCGGCAAGTCGGTGACCGCCGCGTTGCGCTACTGGAAGATCGAGCCTGAAGAAATGCTGGTCGCCCACGACGAGCTGGATCTCCCGCCCGGCGTCGCGCGATTCAAGTTCGACGGCGGCCATGGCGGCCAAAATGGGCTGCGCGACATCGTCCGGCTGCTGGGCCACGGTCAGTTCCACCGCCTACGCGTCGCCATCGGCCACCCTGGGCACAAGGACAAAGTCACGCCGTGGGTGCTTGGTCGTCCCGGCCAGGATGATGAGATCCTGATCCATCGCGCCATTGATAACGCGCTCGCAGCGCTGTCTCTGGCGGTCGCGGGCAACCATATGGATGCGATGACGAAGCTGCATACGGGCCCCGAAGACGGGAAGCGGGAGAAGCGAGACGCAAAAAAAATCAGTTGAGCCATTGGAACCGTCTGGATAGACACCGTGTGCTATGAGACGTGATACGAAAGCCGTCGTTGATTCGACGTCTTCCGTTCCCCGTCTCCCACTTCCCGGATCCCCATGGGCATCAAATGCGGCATCGTCGGCCTGCCGAACGTCGGCAAATCGACTCTTTTCAACGCTCTGACCAAGGCGGGCATCGCTGCGGCCAACTTTCCGTTCTGCACGATTGAGCCCAATGTCGGCATCGTGCCGGTGCCGGACCCGCGCCTGAACGCGTTGTCCGAGATCGTCAAACCGCAGAAATGCATTCCGACCGCAGTGGAGTTCGTCGACATCGCCGGTCTGGTCGCAGGCGCGGCCAGCGGCGAGGGCCTGGGCAACAAGTTTCTCGCCCATATCCGCGAAGTCGACGCCATCACCCACGTGGTCCGCTGCTTCGAGAACCCTGACGTGATCCACGTCAACAACAAGGTCGACCCGATCGCCGATATCGAGACGATCGATACCGAACTGGCGCTGGCGGATCTTGAATCGGTCGAAAAGGCCCTGCAGCGTGCTGAGCGTTCGGCCAAGACCGGCGACAAGGATGCCAAGGTCCGCGCCGAAATCCTCGGCCGGGTCCGCGCCGGGCTGGATTCGGGCAAGCCGGCGCGCGCGCTGGGCCTGTCCGACGACGACAAACTGGCGGTCCGCGACCTGTTCCTGCTGACGCTCAAGCCGGTGATGTACGTCGCCAACGTGCTGGAGGACGGGTTCGAGAACAACGCGCATCTGGACGCCGTGCGCGCCCGGGCCGTGAATGAAGGCGCCGAGGTGGTTCCGGTATCGGCAGCAATCGAAGAAGAGCTCAGCCAGCTGGAGGACGAGGACCGCGATACGTTCCTGACCGATCTGGGTCTGGCCGAGCCGGGCTTGAACCGGGTGATCCGCGCCGCGTACAAACTGCTGGGTCTGCAGACTTATTTCACCGCCGGGGTGAAGGAAGTCCGCGCCTGGACGGTCAGGGCCGGCTCGACCGCGCCGCAGGCCGCAGCGGTGATCCACACCGATTTCGAGAAAGGCTTCATCCGCGCCGAAACCATCGGTTATGACGACTACATCAAGTATCGCGGCGAATCCGGCGCCCGCGACGCCGGCCGCCTGCGCCTGGAAGGCAAGGAATACCGCGTGCAGGAAGGCGATGTGCTGCACTTCCGCTTCAACGTCTGACTGCGCTTCTGGGTCGTACTTTTGACTGCACCGGGAATGCCGCTGCCGCACGCGCTGTCCGCCTGAACCGGTGCGGCTTGTGACGGAAGACAGACGCAAGCGTTGACAGTAAAACCGACTGCCGTCAGAATTACGGGTGTTTGAGGCATGTACTGTTTTATCGGTTTGTTGACCAGTTGATTTCGACTGGAGGGATACCCAAGCGGCCAACGGGGGCAGACTGTAAATCTGCTGGCTTACGCCTTCGGTGGTTCGAATCCACCTCCCTCCACCAATTTGGCGATATCTCCAGGTCACGTACCGCTCCGCAAGCCGCGGGAGTAGTTCAAGGGTAGAACCTCAGCCTTCCAAGCTGATGGTGCGGGTTCGATTCCCGTCTCCCGCTCCATGGCGGCGGTATCTTGAACTTCTCGCTGTGCGGGACCACATCGTTGCTCACGTAGCTCAGTCGGTAGAGCACCTCCTTGGTAAGGAGGAGGTCGAAGGTTCGATTCCTTTCGTGAGCACCACTTCCAGCCAGTGCCGATCCAAAGTCCAAGTCGATACCGCAGTTAGCGCTTCATTCCTTCAGATTCCAGTTCTCCACTTCAGTTCATACAGAGAAGCAGCCATGGCAAAGGGTAAATTCGAGCGCACCAAGCCGCACGTGAACGTGGGCACGATTGGTCACGTTGACCACGGCAAGACGACGCTGACGGCGGCGCTGAC
>JAYVSK010000314.1:0-5785 GCA_043775395.1 Lysobacter sp.
CTCTTCGCGGCCGATTGCCCGTAGGCGTTGTCGTTCGTGCCGGCGACCACAGTGAAGTGGCTCATTTCGTGGATCAAAGTGCCGGCTTTGGAGTCTGTGCCGGTATTCGGTGCACTCCAGAATGCGTTGCAGACGTAGATCTGGTACGGCTGGGTCGGATAGACATACGCGTAATAGTTCTGCGTACAGCCACAGTTGATGGTGATCTGGCCGGCACTCTGATCGATCGCGCTGCTGATGTTGTTGAAATGCTGGTTGGCGGTGCCGTAGCGGCTGGAGGTGTAGGCGCCGAACCAGGTCGTGTAACGCGCGCCAGTGATGCCGGCGTTGAGATACCCCTTCGCATTGCTGGCATAGGTGCGGGCCGAAATGACCGCCGTCCCCGCCGAGCTGGTGCGGGCAGCCGTGCAGCCGGTGTAGTTGACGCCGTTGGTGACTACGCCGGGCGCTGGCCGGGCTTTCCTGGCTTCAGCGGCGGCCAGATTCAGACGCTCGGTCGGCGTGGCTGCGCCGCCTTCGATCCAGATCCGCATCGGCGCGCTCTGGGCAACCATCGGCTGACCGCTAGCCTGCTTCAACTGTGCGCCGCCGGACATCGAGGCGTACTGCAGCGGGGCCGCGAAGGTGACGGTGTAATCGCCCGCCTTCGACAAGTCGTAGGCCTCGGCGAGGTTCAACGTGACGCGGCGGCTTTCGCCCGGGCGCAGGATCGCAAAATCGGCGGCTGTCGGGGTGCCGCGCTTGATCATGCGGCCTTCATAACGAATTTCCTCGCCGTTGCGGCTGACTGCGAACAGGTCAGACTGGGCTTCTGCGGACGGCAGTTGCCACGTGGGGATACGGGCCGTCTTGCGGCTGGTATTGGTCACCGTGACTTCGACGTTGCCGTTGTCGCGCGCCAGCATGGCGATGCGCAGCGGATTGGTTTTTTCGATTTTCGGAGTGGCTTGGGCCCCTGCGAACACGCTGGCGATCGACGCGGCGAGCACTGTCGTGGCGCTGAGCGTACTGATAACTTTGAATTTCATTCCGTTGCCCCCGGGGGTCATGTGAGTGCCCGCGGATGCGAGCGGCCCCGATCATAAGGGCCGAAGCGGCTTCAGCGCACGTTGCTGTGCAGCAGGGGTGAGAGCGCCTGCCATCCAGAGCGACAGGGTCGCCAAACGCGCACGGCCCCGTCATTCGACGGGGCCGTGCGGTCGGCCTGGCTAGCAGCGATTACCGCTGCATCAATGCCTCAGCGGAAATCCTGATGGCACCCCTTGCAGCTCTCGCCGATCTTCGCCGCGACCGCGCTGACGCCTTCGCAGTTGATCGGCGGCGCCGACAGCGCCTCGTCGAGCGTGGCGCGCATCCCGCTGGCCTGCTTGACGAAGCGCTCATCGTCGCTGAGGTCCGGGAACGCGCGCTCCAGATCATCGGACATCGTGCGCAGGCCTTTCAGATGCGGAATGATGTCGGTGGCGTTGCAGTGGTTCTCGGTCGCTTTCAGACCCAACTGTTTGAGATGCCATTCCTGCACGTACATCACGCTCTCCGGGAAGTGATCTTTTCTGGCATTCCAGGCATTCAAGGCCAGGACAATGCCAATGGCGCCAAGCACCCCACCGAGCAGAAAAACGAAGAAGTAGCGTCCGAAGGCGGAAGATTTCGGGCGGGCTTGGTCGGGCGTGGTGGACATGCGGCAACTCCATAGCGGTTTCCGGAAAACATAGCATGCCGGACGATAGGCGGTCTCTGGAGCTTCAAGGACGGGCGGTCCGCTAAACTCGACCAATGGAACCGATCACGCTGGACGACCGCTGGACTGAACGATTTGGCGGGATCGACCGCCTCTATGGCGGAGGTGCCTTGGCCCGGTTCGCTGGCAGCCACGTGACAGTGGTTGGACTGGGCGGTGTGGGATCCTGGCTGGTCGAAGCCTTGGCCCGCAGCGGCGTCGGCAGGCTGACCCTCATCGATGCAGACGATTTGTGTGTGTCCAACACCAATCGCCAACTGCCTGCGCTGGCCGGGCATTACGGCCGGGGCAAGGCGGAGGTCATGGCGGAGCGCTGCCGGGCGATCAATCCGGCGATTGTGGTGGAGGCGGTCGCGAGCTTTCTCACCCCATCGAATCTGGAAGCGCTGCTGGGGCATGGTTACGATCTGGTGATCGACGCTTGCGACAGTTTCCGCACGAAAGTCGAAGCCATCGTGTGGTGTCGACGTCGAAAAATTCCGATCATCACTGTCGGCGCTGCGGGCGGACGCCTCGACCCGACCCTCGTGCGCGTGCGCGATCTGTCGCGCACCGAACACGACGCCATGCTCGCGCTGATCCGCAGAAAGCTGCGCAGCGAATTCAATTTTCCGAAGGGTCCAAAACGCTATTTCAGCGTGCCGGCGATCTACTCGCTGGAGAATGTCCAGTATCCGCAGGCCGATGGCACGGTGTGCGGCCTGCGTCCAAAACTCGGCGCCGATGCCGCGTTGAAACTCGACTGTGGCGCTGGCCTTGGCGCTGCCACGCATATTACCGGCACGTTTGCGTTTGTGGCTGCAGGCAAAGCGTTGGAGATGCTGCTCAAACCGAAACCTGCATAGGGCGTGGCTTGGCGCGCCCGCTGTTGATTTCGCGGGGTTGAAGAGTCCGATGCGCCAAGGCGCAGCTTATGCCGTCGTCAAACCGAACAACCGCTCAGCGTTGTCTGTGGTCGCACGTGCAACTACTTCCGGCTCGACGTTGCGTAACGCCGCGATGGTGTCGCGCACCATCGTCAATCGTGCCGGTTCATTGCGCTGCCCGCGATGCGCGCTGTCCGGCTGATCGGGTGCGTCGGTTTCCAGCAACAGACATTCGATCGGCAGCTCTGCGGCGAGGGTTCGCAGCCGATTCGCGCGCGGATAAGTGACTGGCCCGCCCAGTCCGATTAGAAAGCCATGGTCATAGAGACGCTTGGCCTGATCGGCACTGCCGGAAAAACTGTGAACCACCCCGCGCAATGGGCCGAAGCGGCGAATCGCGGCCATCACCTGATCGACCGCACGCCGCGCATGCACGATCACCGGAAGTTTGAAATCCCGGGCCAGCCGCAGTTGGCCATCGAAATACAGCGACTGCTGTGCTGGATCCAGACCTTCGACGAAAAAATCCAGTCCGCACTCGCCAACCGCCACCGGGCGCTCGCGTTCGATCCAGTCCCGCAGCAACGTCAGATGCTCTGGGCGGTGTTCCGCCAGATACATCGGGTGCAGACCATAGGCCGGATACAGCCCCGAAACTTTGATGCACATATCGCGCAATGTCTCCCAGCCGGCGGCCCCGACTGCGGGCACGATCTGCCTGCTCACGCCCGCTGCGCGGGCTCGCGCGATCACCGTGTCGCGATCGATATCGAATTCGGATGCGTCGAGATGGCAATGACTGTCGATCACCGTGTCGCGCCGCGCATTAGCCGACGCGTTCGCCTTCGATCGGCGGCTTTTTCATATCCGGTACAGCGGGATCTTTACGTTTGCGCAAACTCGCCAGCAGCAGAGTGCCGATGCCCAGCAGCAGCTCATCGATGAGCGGGATGAAGTCTGGGATCACCATGTCCAGTGCCCACAGGGCTCCGGCCAGCAAGAATAGACGCGGAAAGCTCAGACGGCCCAGAAAGCCGATGATCGGGGTAACGAGCGGGTTGGCCACGGACAGATTCCAGCGGTTGAAGAATGTGAGAACGCTAGCACGCAGTGGATGAGTTGCGGGTCGTGGTTCAGCGTTTCGTCATGCAGAAACGGCCGGGCTGGGGGCTGGTTCAGCTTGCCGGTGCTGCAATCCCTCCCGACAGCGGGGATTCGCCCGACGGAGGTTCCAATGAACAACAACACTTTGGCTATTGCGCTGGCTTCGCTGCTGGTGGGTGGCGTTGCAACCGCGGCGTATATCAATAACAGCCGCCCCACGCCGGCAGATGCCAGCGTCCTCGAGTCGGATCTTGCGCAGCCATCGTCATCGGTAATGGCAGCAGACGATCGTCGCGCAGACGATGCCAGCATCCCGGCCGGCGGCAGAGTTGAATATGCCGATGTGGTTGCGGTGGAACCGCTGACCAGAAGCGAAAAGACATACGCGACCGTGATCGGCACTGACCCTGTGCGCGAGACCGTCAACGGAAGTTCGCCGCGCGAGGTCTGCGAGGATGTCGTGGTGCAGGATCGTTTGCCGGAACGTGACGGTAACGTGGGCGGTACGGTCGCAGGCGCGCTGATCGGTGGCCTCGTCGGCAATCAGGTCGGTAATGGCGATGGCCGCAAGGCCGCCACCGTGGCGGGTGCCGCCGCCGGCGGTTATATCGGCAACCGTGTCGACCGCAAGCACGTGGGCGGCAAAGTGGTGGCCCGCACCGAACGCCAGTGCCATACCGTATCCCAAGCGACCAGCAGCAGCCGGACCGTGGCCTGGAACGTGACCTACCGCAATCCAGACGGCACCACCGATACGATGCGCACCGACCGCAAGCCCGGCAGCCGCATTCCGTTGGGCACCGAAAAGACTGTCATCGGCTACGACGTGACCTATCGATATCAGGGCCAGGATCAACACCTGCGGATGGACGAGAAGCCTGGTCCGCGCTTGCCGGTGATCGACGGCCGCGTGGTGACCCAGGTGGCTTCCGCCAGCAACAGCGGGCGCGGTTGAAAGATTTGAGCGATATCAGATGGTGAGTGCTCGCGACCGTCCCCTCAGCGGGGGCGATCCAGGCGGGGCCGGAGTGATTCAGCTCCGCCTTTTGTTCGATCGGCGACCGGCACGGGGGTGTTGGCCGGCAAGCCGCCCCGATACAATAACGGACTAATTCCTTCCTACCGGTTTCAACATGGCCCTGCATCCTTACGATCTCTACGATATCCGTTCCCTGTTGAGCGAAGAAGAGCGTGCCGTGCAGGACACCGTGGCGCGCTTCACCGATGAACGGGTGCTGCCGATCATCGGCAAAGCTTTCGACGAAGCCCGCTTCCCCCATGAACTGGTCGCCGAGATTGCCGAACTGGGTCTGCTGGGCTCATCGTTGCCCGAACAATACGGCTGCGCCGGCCTTAATTCGGTCAGTTATGGTTTGATCTGCCAGGAGCTGGAGCGCGGCGATTCGGGCATCCGCAGTTTCGTCAGCGTGCAGTCGTCCCTGTGTATGTACCCGATTTACGCGTTCGGTTCGGAAGAGCAGCGTCAGCGCTGGTTGCCGGACATGGCGGCGGCCAAGAAGATCGGCTGCTTCGGCCTGACCGAGCCCCACGGTGGCTCCGATCCGGCGAACATGAAAACCCACGCCAAGCGCGACGGCGGCGATTGGGTCATCAACGGCTCCAAAATGTGGATCACCAACGGCAATCTTGCCGATGTCGCGATCGTCTGGGCGATGACCGATGAGGGTATCCAAGGCTTCCTTATCGAAAAACAGATGCCTGGATTCACCGCGCAGGAGATCAAGCACAAAATGAGTCTGCGCGCCTCGGTCACCAGCGCGCTGTTCTTCGACAACGTGCGCGTACCCGACAGCAGCCGCCTGCCTAACGTGAAAGGCCTCAAGGGCCCGCTCGGTTGCTTGACCCAGGCCCGATACGGCATCACGTGGGGGCCGATCGGCGCCGCCATCGCCTGCCTTGACGAAGCGCTGAAGTACAGCAAGGACCGGATCCTGTTCGATCGCCCGCTGGCCGCCAATCAGGCCGTGCAGCTCAAGCTTGCCGATATGGCCCGCCGCATCACCATGGCGCAGCTGCTGTCGCTGCAGCTTGGCCGTTTGAAAGATGCCGGCAA
>JAYVSK010000315.1:0-1956 GCA_043775395.1 Lysobacter sp.
TTGAGTTTCTGCAGCGAGATCGGCTCGTCGAACATCAGCACGCCGGTGATCATCATCGGGTTGGTCGGCCGCTCCATCCGCAGCCATGCGGTATCCACACGCGACATCGATTCGCGGCGTGAGCGCTTGCGCGCAGGCTGGTGCGCTGATGTTTCTTCGGCCATGACATTCTCCCCGGGGCTTGGCGAGTGAATCACGGGGGGCAGCCGCGGTCAACGCGAGCAGCAGAGACTCAGTCGCTGCTGCAGCCTACCCTGCGATAAGCATCCAATGCAGCCAGACGGCCACGGGCCAGATCGACGATGGGCTGCCTTGGATACTGCGGCGCATATCGGGCCAAGGTCATCGGGTCGGTCCACGGCGCGTAGCGCAATGCCGGCGGCAGCGGCGCCAGTTCCGGCAGCCAGCGCGTGATGTAGGCGCCGTCTGGGTCGAATTTTTCGGCTTGGGTCACCGGATTGAAGATCCGGAAATACGGCGCGGCGTCGGCGCCAGTGCCGCCGATCCACTGCCACCCGAGGGTGTTGTTGGCCAGATCGGCGTCGACCAGGGTGTCCCAGAACCAGCGCGCGCCTTCACGCCAGTGATAGCGCATGTGCTTGCACAGGTAGCTGCCGACGATCATGCGCACGCGGTTGTGCATCCAGCCGGTCTGCCACAGCTGACGCATGCCAGCGTCGACGATCGGCACGCCGGTGCGGCCGTGGTGCCAGGCATCGCGCATCTGCGGATCGACTTTCGCCCACGGAAAATCTGCGAAGCGCGGATTGAGGTTCTGTTCTGTGGTCTGCGGAAAGTGGTGCAGCAGATGATGGGCAAACTCTCGCCAGCCGAGCTGGCGGATGTAGCCATCGATTTCTTCGGCCAGCCGCGGCGTGCGCAGCGACAGCAGCACCGCAGCGATACGCCAGGGCGCGATCTCGCCGAAATGCAGATGCGGCGACAACTGCGAAGTGCCGGCGTGGTCGGGGCGGTCGCGGTCGCTGCGGTAGTCGCGCAGCGCGCCTTCGGCAAATACGTCCAGGGCTGCGCGTGCGCCGGCTTCGCCGGGCTGCCAGTGTTCCCAGAAACCCGCGTCCCAGGCCAACGGCGGCAACAGTTTCAGCGCTTCAAGCGACAGGCCGTTCGGGCCATCGTCGACCTTCGGCAGCGTTGCCGGTGCGTCGTGCGGCATCGGCAGGTGCAGCATCGCGCTGCCGGCGCGCCAGAACGGTGTGAAGACCTTGTATGGACCGCCTTGTTTGGTGGCGATCTGCCAGGGCTCGAACAACAGCGCGCCGTTATGGCTCTCCGCGCGCAGGCCCTGCTGCTTCAGCGCAGCCTTGATCGCGGTGTCGCGCTTTTCAATGGCGGGTTCGTAGCGGCGGTTCCAGAACACCGCCTCGGCATTGCAGGCAGCCGCAAGCGTCTGCAGCGTCTGCAGCGAGGGCGAATGAAAAAACCGCAGTCGCGAACCGCGTTTGCGCAGCGATGCGTCCAGCGCCGCCAAGGAATGGTGCCGCCAGGCTTCGGCAGCGGCGCCAGGCACCCAATTGCCCTCCTCGTCGGGCGCATGGATATACACCGGAATCGGCGCATAGCCCGCATCCAGCGCGGCCTGCAGCGCCGGATTGTCGTCCAGACGCAGGTCGTTGCGGAACCAGACGATCGCATTCGCCATCAACTCACCTTCACTGTGGGTCTTACGCCAAGAAAGCCACCGTCCACAGCGATTACCTGCCCGCTGACCCATGCGGCACGTTCGGAAATCAAGAAGGCCGCAAGTTCAGCGGCATCGGCGGCCTCTCCGTGGCGTCCAAGCGGATATTGCGCAGAAACCGCCCTGCGCGCCAGCTCGCTGGACACGAACTTCGCGGTAGCCGGGGTTTCCATGAGCCCGGGCGCGATGGTGTTGACGCGCAGGCCCAGCGCAGAAAAGTCCGCAGCCAATGAACGGGTCAGCGCTTCCACGCCGCC
>JAYVSK010000316.1:0-1736 GCA_043775395.1 Lysobacter sp.
CGGCAGCGTCGAGAACCAGTAGTGGCGCGGTTCTGGATCCCCCAGCGGCCACTCGACCAGCATCCACTGCTCGTCATGCGGCTGACGGTCATGGGCCGCACGAATGCGAACGGCTGCGAAACGTGAACTCAGTCGTGCCGCGCTGCCTTCGCGCCAGCTGATCTTCCGAAACGCTGTTGCCGGCAGACGCTGCGCGACCTCATGCACCGATATCGGCGCATGCGCCTGATCCCGGACCGGTCGCGTGCGGGGCCGGCCCCCTTTGCCTCCCAATGCTCCGAACTTAGCACTGAAGCTTGTAATTGGAATGTGCATGCGGTTTGTTCTTTGCCGTTCGCGGATAGCTTCGTCCGGTCTGGATGCGGCATCGGGTTCGTATGATGATTTCGAGTGTCCTGTCGAGTCTGACGATGCAGTTGCTTAGACCCAGCAGGCAACCGCCCAGGATAGGCCTGAGCGCGCCGAAGGCGTAGGTGCGATTGGGTCGGCTCTGAACGGGCGCGTTGTCTTAGCCACGCGTTGTCTCATGAGCGGTTGCGAGCAGGGTGTGCAGGTTGTCGGCGAGGATTTTTGCTGAAAAGTCCTGCTGAAGAGCCAAGTGAGTGAGGCCGCTGACTGCCTCAAGCCGGAGTCGATGTTTGATTCGTTTGAACGCCTCTTCGATCCGCCAACGGCGATGGTAGAGATCGCCGAATGTCCGGGCGGGATAGCGTTTGCTGTCGAGCAGGGAGGTCATCAGCACCCGGACCGAGCCGCCGGGTGTGGGGTCGCGGATCAGACGGACCCGGGTCGGTTGATCTTGCAGTTCATAGTCGATGCGGTCGGCATGCCGCGGCGGGTTGAGATCAACAATCGCCTCGGTATTGCCGCTGTGGAGAAATTCCCTGACGCATGCGTATCCGGACGCATCGACACGCATGCAGAAATGGCGTTGCCGCTGGGTGATGGCAGCGGCGATGGTGTTGCCGATCAGGCCGCGATCCAGGACGAGCAGATCGTCGTGTGCGGTCTGGTCCAGCGCCTCGAACAGCATCTGTCGTTCACAGGCGTCCGCTGGACCGAGCGCGGCATGCAAGGTGAGCTCCGCGCCGGGCAGATACAGGGCGAATGCGTAGTGATCGGCATCAAGATCGGCACCGCGCCGTGTGGACACGCGCAAACGCGAACCATCGGCAGCGACAACGCGCAGGCCATGCCATTGATGGGCATCAATCAGCGGCGCCGCAGTGCGCAGCAGGGTTTGGTTGAGGGAAACAAAAGCCTGCCAAGATAAGCCTCGGCGTGCTTTGGCGAAGGCGCGATCGGTGCAGGCGCGTGTGGGTAGGTCCTGGCCTGTGATCTGGCCGAAGATGTGATCGATGGAACTCTGCACCGAGGCGCACATGCCGGCGATCATCATGGCCAGCATCCGCGACGCGGTGAGCGTGCGGTTGCGTGTGAAAGCTGTGGGGATGATGCGGTTGTGTTCGATCAGCTCGGGATCGAAGAGTGCGCGGCGGAACTCAGACAGCAGCGATGGTAAATCGAGTGTTTGAGTTCATATTTTCCATTTAAATCAATGAATTACAGTGTTGACATGATGCGGATGAAAGACCGAAAAAGCAAGGAAATAGCTTAAGTTCGGAGCATTGCTTTGCCTCCCGCCGGCGGCATGGGGGCGGGTTGATGCGGCCCCCACCAGACCTTCGTGTTGCTGCGTACGCCCACCATGTACTGCAGCCCTCGTTGGGACAGCT
>JAYVSK010000317.1:0-4720 GCA_043775395.1 Lysobacter sp.
GCCCATGTTGTGATTGATCGAGAACTCGTTCTCGCTGCCGCCTTCCGGGAATTTTCGATATTCCGATTCAAGCGCCAGGTTGTACGACCAGATCAGCTGATCGTCCATGAAATTCTTCTGCACGATCACTTTAGGCTCGAAGGAGAATTGCTTGGTTTTCGCGCCGTCCACTTTAGGGAAGTAACGCCAGTACGCAACCTCCCACACGAACGACAGGCCGATCGGGTCTTTGTAAGCCGACAAAAAGTTGTATTTCAACGCGGTCTTGTAACCGGCCATCCGGGTCAGATCGATATCCAGCGGATAGACCTCGTCACCGTTCGTATCAAGCGGAAACGCATCCTGCGATTTGATTCGCATGCCCTGCGCGTACACCGACAGCTGCAGCCTGTCTGTCAGGCCCCGCTCGTACTCGAACAGCGCATCCGTCGCGTTGTAGGTGCCGATCTCTTTATCCCAGCGCTGGGTCAGGGTGACTTCAAGCTCCTGCTCGCCTTTGGGCATGGTGTCCGCTGTGTAGGTGTAGCCGAAGACGGACTCGCCCGCGACGGCCGTCAACGGCAACGCAAGCACAGACAGGCAAAACAGCATGGGCAGTGCGGAATATCGAAGGCGCAGCATGGGTATCTCGACGAATTGGCATTAAACACAATTAACTCTCAAATGAGAATTATTGTCAAATGATATTCGCTAGCGCTTGTCGGTGACACCTACGCCCCGCCTGCTCAGGTCGTCACCGCTTCCACCCGACGCCACACTGCATCGTCGATGGTCTCGGCAAGGGTCAGCGCCTGCAGATTCTGCAGCAGCTGTTCGACCCGGCTGGCGCCCAGAATCACGCTCGACACGTGCGGATTGCGCAGGCACCAAGCGATCGCCAACGCGGCAGGCGGCAGGCCCAGCTCGGCAGCCAGCGCAGTGTAATTGCGCGCGCGCTGCAGGCGCGTCGCCTGACTGTCGCCGATCACCAGACGCTGCAGCCAGTCCTGACCTTCCAGACCGAGGCGCGCATCGCCGGGAATGGCGTCGTTGTATTTGCCGGTGAGCAGGCCCGAGCCCAGCGGCGACCAGATGGTGGTGCCGATGCCAAGCTCAGCGTACAGCGGGGCGTATTCCAGCTCGACGCGCTCGCGGTGCAACAGGTTGTACTGCGGCTGCTCCATCGACGGGGCGTGCAGCGCGTGCTGTTTGGCGATCTTGGCGGCCTCGCGGATCTGCGCGGCCGACCACTCCGACGTGCCCCAGTACAGCACCTTGCCCTGACGGATCAGGCCATCCATCGCCCACACCGTTTCCTCGATCGACGTGTCGGGGTCGGGGCGATGGCAGAAGTACAGGTCGAGATAGTCCACGCGCAGCCGCTTGAGCGCGCCGTCGCAGGCATCGCGCACGTGCTTGCGCGAGAGGCCTTTCTGCATCGGAAGCGGGTCGTCCGCCGAACCGAACATCACCTTGCTGGAGATCGCATAGCCATCGCGCGGCAGGCGCAGGTCTGCGATCACATCGCCCATCACGCGCTCGGCCTCGCCGCTGGCGTAGACCTCGGCATTGTCGAAGAAGTTGATGCCGTGATCCCAAGCGGCGGCGATGAGGTCGCGGGCTACGCTGCGGCCGATCTGCTTGCCGAAAGTGATCCACGCACCGAACGACAGCGCTGATATCTGCAGGCCGGTGGAGCCCAGGCGGCGATAATGCATGGCGATTCCGTTGGCATGGCGGGACCATGAGTGTAACCGCGGACTGCAATCATCCACTGCTACACTGCGCGCCCCGATCTTGGGGAATTCGTCCTCCGGGGAGTAGTCCTCCGCAGCGGCCATCGGCCTCGGCGGGATCTGCGTCAACACACTTGGCCGGCAGGCCATGGCGCAGGAGATGCCATCGACACGGCATCGGGCAAGACCGAAGGCGGAGATCGCGTCCCATGCCGGGCTGCGCGTCTCTGTCTTCGCGTCCGCAGCAAAGCCCGGCCCCGGAGTTCCGATGGATATTTCCCCGCTTTCCACCCTTGGCATGTCCACGCTGGTGGTCGCCATCGCCGAGATCGGCGATAAAACCCAGCTGCTGGCGCTGCTGTTGGCCGCGCGTTTCCGCCGGCCGTGGCCAATCATCGCCGGGATCTTCGTCTCGACACTGCTCAACCATGCGCTGGCCGGCTGGCTAGGCGCGCTGGTCGCCGCGCACATCACACCGAATATCCTGCGCTGGGTTGTCGCCGGCAGCTTCGCCGCCATCGGCCTGTGGACACTCAAGCCGGACACGATCGACGAAGACAGCGAACGTCTGCCTGCGCGCGGTGCGTTCGTCGCCACCGTTATCGCATTCTTCCTTGCCGAGATCGGCGACAAGACCCAGATCGCCACGATCGTACTGGCCGCCAGATCGCCGCTGCTGTGGCCGGTGGTAATGGGCACCACCATCGGCATGCTGCTGGCGAATGTGCCAGTGGTGCTGCTGGGCAGCCGCTTTGCCGCGAAGCTGCCGCTGAAGGCCGCGCGGATGACGGCAGCCGCCCTGTTTCTGGCAATGGCGGCATGGGTTGCGGTACGCGGAGTTCAGATCGAGCGCATCGCGGCCGACACGGCCTGCGCAGATGGCGTCACCGGTATGCTGTGCGCCGACCGACAGGAGAAGCGCGCAACCTCATGAGCATCACCGGCGACTGGAAGCGGGATCTGCTGCGGACGCTGTTTTCGCGGCCGGACGAAGTCATGCTCGATCTGGGCGCCGGCGGTGAATTGCTGGTCGCCCGGGTACGCGCACTGCTGTCCGCGCTCACACTGCTGCTGCCGCTGGTGGCCATGATCGGCAACCTCGGTGCAGGCAGCACCACCGAGCTGATGATCGGCCTGGGCGCTTCGATCTTCATCAATCTCTGTGCGCAGATCTGGCTGGCGCTGGCCGGTCAGCGCCGTCGCCACGGCTGGCTGCCCTATGCCACCACCACTTACGACGTCACCACCACTACGCTGGTGGTGGGGCTGCTGCACTTCAGCGACCCGGTGGCGCCGTTCAACAGCATGGTGGTGTGGTGCTTCTATCTGTTCTCGATCGGTATGACCGCGTTGCGCAACGACGGCAGGCTGACGCTGTATGCGGGTGCGATGGCGATGCTGCAGTACGGCGCAATGGTCGGCGTGCTGTTTATGCGGGCGCAGGTTCCGGACGAATTGATCTCGATCGACTACGGCACCGTATCGGTCGGCAGCCAGATCGAGCGTCTCGTGCTGATGCTGCTGATGACCCTGCTGACCACGACGATTGTCTACCGCATGCAGCGGCTCATCGAATCCTCCGGCAGCGACGGTCTGACCGGGTTGCCCAACCGCGCGTGGCTGATCCAGCGGATGCCGATGATTCTGGAATCGGTGCGCGAGGACGGCGAATCGCTGACCATGGCGCTGCTGGATCTGGACGATTTCAAGCGCATCAACGCAGACTTCGGCCATCTGGCCGGCGACCGCGCCATCCGTCATATCGCCGGCTCGATGCGCGAGATCCTGCACCCGAAAGAACGGCTGGTGCGGATCGGCGGTCAGGAATTCGTCCTGCTGCTGCGCTGCCCGATCGGCAACGCGTGGGAACGGCTGGACAGGCTGCGGCATCTGATGGCCGAGCGCCCGTTCGTGCCGGAGCGTGGCGGCGACCCGCTGAAGATTACTTTCAGCGGTGGGCTTGCCGCCTATCCCAGCGACGGCAACGATGTGTCGTCGATGCTGCGCAGCGCCGACCGCCGGCTGCAGGTGGCCAAGCAGGAAGGCTGCAACCGAGTGGTGGCGCGGGACGTGTGAGTTCGATCCCTCGGTAGAGCGGACTTCACTCCGCTGTTCCCGCGCAAATGCAGCCAGCGGCCTGAAGGCCGCTCTACCCGTCCGCCAACAGTTGCCCCGCCCCACCCTGCTGACCTACCCTGCCCCAGTTCGGCCGATGGCCTGGGGAGTAGACAATGGAAGCTTTGACACGGATCGGCTTCGGCCTGTTCGGCTTGGCGGTGCTGATCGGCATCGCATGGACGTTCTCGAACAACAAGAAAGCTGTCGACTGGAAGCTGGTAGGCACCGGCGTCGCGCTGCAGATCGCCTTCGCGGCGTTCGTGCTGATGACGACGTGGGGCGGCAATATCTTCGAAGGTCTGGGCAAGGTGTTCGTGACCCTGATCGGGTTCACCAACGAAGGCTCGAAGATGATCCTCGGCGGCATGGCCGACCAGGACAAATACGGTTTCGTCTTCATCTTCCACGCGCTGCCGACCGTGATCTTTTTCGCATCCTTCATGGCGGTGCTGTACCACCTCGGCATCATGCAGTGGGTGGTGCGGATCATGGCGATGGCCATCACCAAGGTGATGAAAGTCTCCGGCGCAGAAACTACCAGCGTCTGCGCCAGCGTGTTCATCGGTCAGACCGAAGCACCGCTGACGGTGCGCCCATACATCAACAAAATGACTGAATCCGAGCTGCTGACGATGATGATCGGCGGCATGGCGCACATCGCCGGCGGGGTGATGGCGATCTACATCGGCATGCTGGCCGGCACCGATGCCGTGCTGCAGCAGATGTACGCCAAGCATTTTCTTGCAGCGTCGATCATGGCCGCACCGGCTACTCTGCTGATCGCCAAAATCCTGATCCCCGAAACCGGCGTGCCGCTCACCGGCGGCAAGGTCACGGTGCACGTGGAGAAGGAAAGCAAAAACATCATCGACGCCGCCGCTGCCGGC
>JAYVSK010000318.1:0-2653 GCA_043775395.1 Lysobacter sp.
TACCAGCGCAACAGTGCAGCGCCGCAGCCCGGCGGCCTGTGCGCCGTGCTGCGCACGCTGCGCGACGAGGGCGTGACGCTCGACGAATTGCGCGAGCTGCTGCCGCGGCTGCGGATCGAACCGGTGTTCACCGCGCACCCCACCGAAGCCGTGCGCCGCGCGCTGCTGCTCAAAGAACGCACCATCGTCGAGCGCCTGATTGCCGACATCGACCGCCAGCGCACCCCGGCCGAACGCGGCGCGGATACCGCACGCATCCGCCAGGCCCTGACCGCAAGCTGGCAGACCGCTGACACTCCGCCGCAGCAGCCCACCGTTGCCGACGAGGTCGAGCACATCGGCTTCTATCTCAATAACGTGCTGTACCGCGCGCTGCCGGTGTACTACGAAGCATTCGCCGAAGCGGTCGAAACGGTGTACGGCAGCGATCCGGATTATCAGCGCATCGCGCTGCCGCCGATGCTGCGCTTCGGCACCTGGGTCGGCGGCGACATGGACGGCAACCCCAACGTCGGCGCCGACACCATTCGCGCTGCGCTGACCGCGCAGCGGGCGCAGGTGCTGGCCAACTACCGCGCCGATCTGCAGGCATTGGGCGAAATCCTCACCCAGAGCCCCGAGCGCGTGAGCGTCGACTACGCGATCGAAACGCGCATCGCCGGCTATCTCCTGTCCATGCCCGTCGCCGCTGCGAAGCTCAGCCCGCGTCTGGCCGACATGCCGTATCGGCGACTGCTGGATCTGATGCGCGCGCGCTTGGCGGCGACATTGATTGGCGAAACGACCGGTTATGCCGATGCCGATGCCTTCATCGCCGATCTGCAATTGATCGACGCGAGCCTGGTCCACCATCGCGGCGAACACGGCGGACGTTTCGCTCTGCAGCGCGTGCTGTGGCGCGCACGCACATTCGGCTTCCATCTGGCCACGCTCGATCTGCGTCAGGATTCCGGCACCCACGACGCCGCAGTCGCCGCGCTGCTATGCGATGCGCAGTGGTCCGCATGCGCACCGGCACAGCGTATCGCGCCGCTGCATGCGCTGATCGAAGGCACAGCGAAGATCGATATTGATGCCCATGCCGCACAGCCGACGCTTGCGGTGATGCGCACCATACGCGATGCGCGAACGACGTTCGGTGCGCATGCGTTCGGCCCATACATCATCAGCATGAGCCGCAGCGCGGCGGATGTGCTGGCAGTGCTGGCGCTGGCGCGCACGGCGGGCTGTGTCCAGCATTGTGGTGAAAGCGGCAGTGAAGTCCCGCTCGATATCGCGCCGCTGTTCGAAACCATCGACGATCTGCGCGCCGCGCCCGAGATCATGCGCGCACTGTTCGACGATCCGGCTTATCGCCGTCATCTGCAGGCGCGCGGCTGCCAGCAAACGGTGATGCTGGGCTATTCCGACAGCGCGAAGGACGGCGGCATCTTCGCTTCGCGCTGGGCGCTGCAGCGCACTCAGGTCGAACTGCTGACACTCTCGCAGCAGGCTGGCGTGCGCATCGTCTTCTTCCACGGTCGTGGCGGCTCGGTCAGCCGCGGCGGCGGCAAGACCGAACGCGCGATCATCGCCGCGCCCCGCGGCACCGTCGATGGCGTGCTGCGCGTGACCGAACAGGGCGAAGTGATCCACCGCAAATACGGCATCCGCGCGCTGGCGCTGCGCAATCTCGAACAAGCCACCGCTGCGGTCATGCGCGCAACGCTGCGCCCCCGCCCGCCGGAATCGCGCGAAGCGCAATGGCGCACGATCGCGGCGGAACTCGCGCAAACCTCGCGCGCGCATTACCGCGCACTCGTGCATGAGCATGCAAGCTTCCCCGCCTATTTCCGCGCCGCCACGCCGATCGACGTGATCGAACGTTTACGTTTAGGCTCGCGGCCGTCGAAGCGCCGCGAAGGCGGCATCGATGCGCTACGCGCGATTCCGTGGGTGTTCGCATGGTCGCAGAACCGATCCGGCCTGACCGGCTGGTACGGCGTCGGCACCGCCCTCGCCCACGGTATTGCGACGCACGGCCACGAAGCGATCGAAGCGATGGCGCACGACTGGCCGTTCTTCGCCGCGATGCTGGACGACATCGAAATGCTGATGGCGAAATCCGACCTCGCCATCTTCGAACGCTACTCGCGCCTCGCCGGCCCGCTGCATGAGGTGTTCTACACGGAGATCGCAGCAGAATTCGAACGCACCGCAGACACCATCCTGTCGCTGCGCGGACGGAGCCAGCTGCTGCAGGAAGACTATCGCCTGCGCCTGTCGATCCGCCTGCGCAACCCCTACGTCGACCCGATCAGCCTGCTGCAGGTCGAACTGCTGCAGCGCTGGCGCGACACACAGCGTGAGGATGTGGCGCTGTTTCAGGCACTAGTTTCAACCGTCAACGGCATTGCCGCCGGTATCCAAAATACCGGATGATCGTGTGATGAATGGCCCGTGTTTTGTAGATACTGTTATCCAGATCAAGCCCCATGAAGTGCTGGATTGAAGGGCTTGCCTGATTTGATGACGCCGAAGGCGACTTGGGCCAGCTTGCGCATCATGGCGCCGAATGATGAGTTTGGGCGGTTTTCCATTCGCTTGAAGCCGTTGGCGGAAAGCTTTGCCCCAAGCTGTTTTGTAAATGGCAACCATCGCCGGCATGTACAGC
>JAYVSK010000319.1:0-20093 GCA_043775395.1 Lysobacter sp.
AGTTGGGTCAGATCGCCTTGTTCGGTCACTGGATCTGAGGTGTGGACGGATGCGTTGTTCACGGCGCTCGCGAAGATTCGGTATGCGCAAAACGCTACCACACATCGTCAGCGGCATTGCTTTGCTGCACTGTTCGGCAGGCGTCTGCAGCGCCTGCTGTCGAATCTTCAAAACGCGATGAAGGTTTTTTTGCGGTTTTTACGACAAAGTCTATTCGCTTGCGCAGGATGCGGTGAGGTCTGCGCCCGCGGCATGTCGACAAGCGTCGGGCTCACGGGTCGGTCGCTACGGCAGACCACCCTGCGCTGAGATCAACCGCCTGCCAGCGGTGTGAGCAGGCGGCGCCCGCTGCCGGCGGCGTGGAAGCTGTTGGGCGTGAGCGCATCGGTGTTGCCATCGGCGACAAGCGCCTCGTTTTGCCATGGAATCACCGCTTTGGGCCCGGCGACATAGGTCTGCCATTCTCCGTAAATGGGCAACGGCCGGTTCGCGATGAAATAATCGATGGGCATGGTGCCGAGCCAATAGGCCCTTTCCGCCTCTGGACCTGATTTCGGGGCGATGAACGTCCAATGTTTGATCGCGGCAATGCTGTTGCGCGCGAACGCATTCCGCCAGTTCGCCATCTCGGATTCGCTGCCGATCACGCGAAGGTTGACGTGACTGGCCTGCGCATCGATCACCTTGCCGTCGCGCCCGATCTTGACGATCACAAACACGGTTCCCGAAATCTGCGCATCCAGCAATCCCTGGGGATAAGCAGGCAACTTTCTGCGGGTTCGATCGATAGCGACCGACTCGTCCGGATTACCGCTGTCGAAGCTGGCGCTGCGCAGTTCCACCGAATATCTGCCGTCGTCGAGTGTCTTGCCGACGAACAGCAGATTCATTTTTGAGCGGCTGACCGCATTGCTCTGCAGCAGGACCGGTTCGAATGTCCACTGCGGCAATATCCGGGCTGCCATATCGACGATGCCTTTGGGCAGTTTGTCCTGCTGGTCCAGTGCGTGCGTGACGACATCGCCGGCTGGCGAGATGTCGATGGTGCCGGTAACACGCAGCGCGGATTCGACCTGTTTGCGCACGGCGCCGGGACCTTTTTCGGCATGCGCCGACACACTGCAGACCAGCAGGGCACACAGGATAAGCAGGCGGCGCATGGGGCGGTCCTACGACGTGGAAGATGCGTTGCAGAATAGCGAGATTGCGGCATTCTCGCGCGCCGGTTAAGGTCGGGCGCGGAGGTGCGTATGCACGGTGATGGTTTACAGCTGGCGTTGGTCTTTCTGTTGGCCGCGGTGATCGCGGTGCCGCTGTTCAAACGTTTCGGTCTGGGCGCGGTGCTGGGCTATCTGGCGGCCGGCGTGGTGCTGGGCCCGTTCGGGGTCAAAGTCATCAAGGATGCCGAGCCGGTGCTTGCAGCCAGCGAAATCGGCGTGGTCATGATGCTGTTCGTGATCGGCCTGGAGCTGTCGCCCAGCCGGTTGATGGTGATGCGTAAGCCGGTGTTCGGCGCCGGGGGGCTGCAGGTGCTGCTGACGGGCGTGTCGCTGGGAGCGATCGCAATGGCGGTCGGGTTGGGCTGGAAAGCGGCGCTGGTGATCGGCGTGGCGCTGGCGCTGTCGTCGACGGCGGTCAGCTTGCAGCTGTTGTCCGAGCGCAAGGCGTTGAATACCGAACACGGCCGCCTGGCTTTCGCGATTCTGCTGTTTCAGGATATCGCGGCCATTCCGCTGATCGCGGCGATTCCGCTGCTAGGCGTCGCCGCGGCCAGTCCCGACCCGGTGTGGAAGGATCTGCTCAGGGCCTTGGCCGCGATCTTCGCGGTGGTGATCGGCGGCCGCTATCTGTTGCGGCAGCTGTTTCGTCTTGCTGCGCGCATTGGCGTGCCCGAGATGCTGACCGCCAGTGCGCTGCTGGCGGTACTGGGCGCAGCATGGGCAATGTCGCTGGCTGGACTCAGCATGGGCCTCGGTGCGTTTCTCGCCGGCGTCCTGCTGGCCGATTCCGAATTCCGCCACGAGATCGAATCGCAGATCGAACCGTTCAAAGGCCTGCTGCTTGGGCTGTTCTTCATGGCGGTCGGCATGAGCATCGATTTGACCTTGATTGCTGCCGAGCCGGGCATGATCGTGCTCGCCACGCTGGGGTTGCTGGCGATCAAGGCCGCGCTGCTGTTCGGTATCGGCCTGCGTCCGGGGCGGCTGGAGTGGCGCGATGCGCTGCAGCTGGGTGCGGTGCTGGCGCTAGGCGGAGAGTTCGCATTCGTGGTGATGTCCGAATCGGTGAAAGCGGGTCTGATCGACGGCGCCCTGCAGAACCGGCTGGTGGCGATTGTGGGTCTATCGATGGCGCTGACCCCGCTGTCGCTGATCGCGGTGGCGCAGGTGCTGCGCCGATTCCCGGCGACCGCGCCAAAACGCGCCTTCGACACGATCCCGGACGGTCATCCACAGGTGATCTTGGCGGGCTTTGGCCGCTTCGGCCAGATCGTGGCGCGGATCCTGGTTGCGCAGAAGATTCCGTTCGTGGCGCTGGAGACGGACGCCGAACAGCTGGACACCGTGCGCCGCTTCGGCAATACCGCCTATTTCGGCGATCCCTCGCGTCCGGATCTGCTGCGCGCCGCCGGTGCACAGCATGCGCGCGTGTTCATCAACGCGATCGATCACCGCGACGCCAATCTGCGCACCACACGGGTTGTGCGCAGGCTGTATCCGCATCTGAAGATCTTCGCCTGCGCCCACGATCGCCGGCATGCGTGGCAGTTGATGGATCTGGGCGCCGCCGCGACCCGCGAAACTTTCGCGTCGGGTCTTGAGATGGGCCGCGACGTGTTGATCGAACTGGGGATGTCGCCTGAGCAGGCCACGCAGCGTGCGCAGAAATTCCGCAAGCACGACGAAGAGCTGCTGGCCAGCCAACATCTGATCTACGACGATGACGAAGCGCTGATGGAAAGCGCCAAGCAAGCGCGCAGCGAACTGGAGCAGCTGTTCGAAGCGGATATCGAGCGTGAAGGTGCGAGCACCACCGCCGCCGCCCGTTGAGCGCCACCCGTTGCTGACCCTGCTGAATTATTTCGGCCGTGCGAATGTGTTGCCGAAGAAATCGCCGGCATTCCACGCGGGTGGCTGCGCTGCATCGCCGACCAGCTGGCCGATCCGGGCATTCAGCTTTGCCAGCCGCAGCGCATCGCCGTAAGCGATCGGCAGGGTGGCTTCATCGCTGGGCTGGTGGTAATGCTCGCGCAGGAATTTACGCAGCGCCATCTTCGGTTCGCGCACGCCGTCAACGGAGACCGTGCCGCCGTTGAGGTAGACCGCGGGAATACCGGCGCGGATGAAGGCGTACTGGTCGCTGCGCACGAACACCACTTCCTCCGGGAACTGATCGGGCGAAAGCGCCACACCCAGTTCTTTCGCCGCGGTGTCCAGCGCGGATTTCAGCGTGGAGTGTTCGATGCCGATCGGCACCACATCCTTGCTCGGCGCCAATAGCACCGGCATGTCCATGTTGACGTTGGCGACCAGCGATGTTGCGGCAACGGTAGGATGGGCTACGAACCATTCGGCGCCCAGCAGGCCTTTTTCCTCGGCGGTCAGCGCGATAAACAGCAGCGAGCGCTTCGGTGCGGATTTTTCAGCACGCAGAATGCGTGCGGCTTCGAACATGATCGAAACGCCGAGTGCGTTGTCGAGCGCGCCGTTGTAGATGCTGTCCTCGACGCCCTTTTCGTCCTTGACCGGCGCGCCGATGCCGATGTGGTCCAGATGCGCGGTGTAAGCGATGTGCTCAGCGGCGAGCGCCACGTCGCTGCCGGGGAGCTTCGCGACCACGTTGCGCGATTGGGCGGGCTCGATCTTGGTGCGCGCGGCCAGTGCGATCGTGCCCGGCAGCGCGAAGCCTTTCAGCGTGCCGTCCGCTGCGGCTTTGAACAGCGCCGCCGTGGGCTGCGGGCCGTCGGCGAAAATCAGATCGGCCGCCGCAGCGCTGACGTTCGCGGATGCGCGCAGCTCCGGAAACGTGCTGATGCCGGTGCCGTCGGCGTTGCGCAGGCGCATCCCGGAGCGCTGCCAGTTGTCGGCGCCTCGTGCCCACGGCGTGCGCGCTTCGTCCTCGGGCGTGTTGACGAACACCGCGCCGATCGCGCCGCGTTCTGCGAGCACCCGCAATTTCTCGCGGCTGGCGCTGTAGAACGCACGGCGGTCGTTGTCGAAGCGCGCGGGCGCGCCTGAGAACAGCACCGCGATCTTGTCGCGCACATCGAGGCCAGCGAAATCGTCGTGATTCAGTTCCGGAGCGTGCACGCCCTGACCGACGAACACCGCCGGCGCTTCGATCGCGTGCTCGGCGGCGTTGAAGTTCAGCGCGGGGAGAAACTGCTCGCGGAAGCGCAGCGCGATGTCGCGGCCATTGCGCTTCACAGTCAGCACCGCACCTTCGGCTTCGCGCGTGGCTTTCAGCAGCGGCACGTTCTGGAAGTAGGTGCCGTTGTCGCCCGCCGGCTGCAGCCCGATCTCGCGGAAGCGCTTCGCTGCGTATTCCGCAGCCAAATCGTAGCCGCGGGTGCCGGTTTCGCGGCCTTCCAGCTTGTCGTCGGCCAGATACTTCACATCGTCGGCGATGCGTTGTTCCTCCACGGTCAGCGGTACGGCCGCCACCGGTGGCGGCGCGGAGACGCTGAGCGACGGTTCGGCCGGTTCGGCTTCGCGTTGGCAGGCGGCGAGGGTCGCAAACAACAGCAATGCGGCAAGACGGGCCATCGGCCGGCTCCGGAACAGGGGAGGCCGGAAACTAGCACCGGCGGGCGGTGCGGACAATGGACCCGGCGATGTTCGGCTGCCGTAACATCGCGGTCTGCCCGCTACCGGAAGCCTGCATGTCAGTGACCGCCATCGCCACGTCGCCCGCGCCGTACGAGCGCAAGTTCCTGCTGTTCGTCGTGATCGCCGCGCTGATCGTGTCCGGCATTGCGCCGAAAGATCGCCTCACCTGGCTGCTCGAAGTGGTGTGGGTGATCGTGGCTATTCCGATCATCGCCCTGAACTGGCGCCGCTTTCCCCTGACCCGGCTGCTGTGCTGGCTATTGGTGGCGCATGCGCTGGTGTTGATCCACGGCGGCGCCTACACCTACGCGGAAACGCCGCTGGGTTTCTGGCTGCGCGATACCTTCGCCGCGCTGGGCTTCGAGGTGGTGCGCAATCCGTGGGATCGCGTCGGTCATCTCATGCAGGGCTTCGTGCCGGCGATCCTGGGCCGCGAACTGCTGCTGCGCCGCACGCCGCTGCGCCGCGGGGGCTGGCTGGTCTATCTGGTACTGGCTGTCTGTCTGAGCTTCAGCGCCTTTTTCGAACTGATCGAATGGTGGTCTGCGCTGATCTACGGTGCAGATGCCGATGCGTTTCTCGCCACTCAGGGCGATGTGTGGGATACGCAGTGGGACATGTTTCTGTGCCTGCTCGGCGCCACACTGTCGCTGCTGCTGTGGTCCCGACTGCACGATCGCCAGCTGGGTCTGCGGGCATGATCCGCGATGTCTGCGAGTGCAAAGAAATAGTCATGAAAAGCGGGCCGGTCAAAAGCAGATCCCTTCCTGGGCTTCGCCAGCGTTCGGGATGACAGAAATATCCGGAACCTGAAATTTTGAACAGGCTCTAAGACATATTGAGCTGCTGGTCAGGCCGTTTTATCAAACAGGCCGGTTTATCAAAGTAGAATCCTGCCCATGAAAAATGCCAGTCAGGCTTAGCTGACTGGCATTAGGGTTGCCACTTTTTTCAGAGTCGTATGGAGCCTGAGGGTTCAGAAGCTGCCGACCGCTGCTGGATCCTTCGACGCCGGGATAGCGCCATTGGCATCGCCTGCGACCTTGGCCGATGCGGCACCGCCATCGACCCAATAGCCGCCGTCGTATTCGTACTGCGTCATTCCGTCGGCATCGACATAGGTCCGGGTCACGTACTTGTCGACATAGCGCGGCATGGAAGCATTCATGTCGCTGGTGTATTCGTGACCATAGTAAGCGCCGCAATGTGCAGGCATCTGGTTGCTGATCTCATACTCACCATCGATGCCGGTCCATGTCCTGAGCGTCTGGTTCAGCGTGGCGGCGTCACAGCGACCAGCGCCGTTGGCCATCGCCTCGACAAGCGAACTCATCTGCGGTGTTTCGTTGGCGGCCGGGCACAGCTTCAGGAAATTCAGGCGCTTTTCGATCATTCTCCAGAATTTCCAGTCGGTGATTCCGAAATACCGGGCGAGCGACGCGGCACATTCGCTAGGAGGGCTACCCGTAGCCAGACAGAGGATGACTTCGCAAGCAGTGGCTTCGTCGCCACCGGTCATCAGGGCCTGGTTCTGCTTGGTGATATTGTCGACCATTGCCTGCATAT
This sequence comes from Lysobacter sp., assembly GCA_043775395.1. GTDB lineage: Bacteria > Pseudomonadota > Gammaproteobacteria > Xanthomonadales > Xanthomonadaceae > Lysobacter_I. Next base: position 6,396 of record JAYVSK010000319.1, read on the forward strand.
CGTCGGTCAGGCCCGTGCTGGTCTGCGAGTCGTAGCCTTCGGGTTTCGCCGAATTGGCGCTGCCCTCCTCGTATCCCGCAGGCCGCTGCGAGGCAACATCGTCATAGCCTTCCGGCCGCTCTGTAGAGGAACTACTGAAGCCTTCGGGCAACTCACCCGAGGAACTGGTGCTCTGTGCGCTGACAGGTGTGGATAAGGCTGCAAGAGCCATCGCCAGTGCGAGCGTGGATATCACGCGGTAATTCATGGACTTCTCTCCTGATAGTCAAATCGCATCGGCGAGAAAGACCGCCTTGGCGAACTCGAGTGCTTCTCGTAATTGCCCGGTATGCCCGAGCCCCAACCCCTGTAAACGCTCCCGCATTCAAGCAATCACGAGACTCATCAAGACGTTCGATTCTGCCGCGGAAACTTCCACGTTCAGACTAACGGAGTTCGATACTCTTTTGAAAGCATCCGCCGCGCGGCCGGTCCGCTGGAATCGAAATCGATCAACAGGCCGCCGCATCACGGATAACTAATTGATTATCAATACAATATTCTGCCATGCAACGCTGTTTTGCAGCGCAGTGGGCCTCGATATGGGGCAACCGCTTGTCGGAATGCCGTTCCGCCTGCCGCATTCAGGGTGGGTCTACAGCATCCGGCGGCGGACGCGACCGAAACGGCAGCACCACGCCCCGCGTGTCCTCGGGGCGTTGCCACAGCGCAGGAACCTCGGTGGGGGTGGGCAGTTCCAGCTCGGTATCGTCCGCAGGCGCGGTCTCGCCCTCCAGCTCCCAGCTGTACCGCTTGCGCGGCGGAAGCGGGTCGGCGTGACGGAACAGCAAGGCCGACAGAACTCCGCCCAACGCACCGCCCAGATGCGACTGCCACGACACGCCGGGTTCCTGTGGCAACACCGTCAGCAGCATCCCGCCATAGAGGAAGAACGCGATCATCGCCGCCGCGATCGACGGCCGGTCGCGGCGCAGCAGGCCGAGTGCGAACACCAGAAACATCAGGCCATGGGTCAGCCCGCTGGCGCCAAGATGATGGCTGCCGGGTTCGCCCAGCAGCCACGCCCCCAGCCCGGAGCCCAGCCAAAAGATCGGCAGCGCGCGTAGGGTCGCCCTTGGGTAGACGCTGCCGGCGAGGGTGCCCAGCAACAGCAGCGACGCTGCATTCGCGGCGATGTGTTCGACCGAGCCATGCAGCAGCGGCGCGGTCAGCAAGCCCCAGAGGCCTTGCATGCTCAACGCAGTGACGGTGAAAGGACGGTAATCCTCACCCTGCTGCAGCGCGAATACCGCCGCCAGTACCAGCACGAAACCAAGACTGACGTTCAGCGCCTGCAGCAGACGCCTGCGGTCGGCACCGCGCTGTGCGGGGGTGTCGGGAAGATCTTCGGGCGTCTGCAGTTGCATCACAGATCAGTGGTGCTGGTCACTGGGCTGATCAAGGCCCGACGCGGCCACAGCGAGCTTCGCTCTGGAAGGCTGCGGAATGCCGGCAGCGGTAAAACAGCGCTCACAGCGGCGACAGGATGTCCAGAATCGACCAGAACCAATCCCAGACCGACCCCGGCCTGGCGCCGCTGAGGGTCATCGCCAGCCAGCGTAGGACCGTCGCGAGCGCTAAGATCGCGACGCCACCCGCGAGCAGGCACAACAGACCAATACCGACCGGCATGAGCGACGCTTCCGCTCACGATGCTGCGGGCGGGTGTGCCGGCCGCAGCAGGCTGAGCACCACGGTTGCGGCGATGGTGACCGCGACTACGCCCAAGGACACCAGGATCGAAATCTTGTAGATATCGATCAGCAGCATCTTCGCGCCGATAAACATCAGCACCAGTGCCAGACCATAGGGCAGCAGATGGAAACGGTCGGCCATGCCGGCCAGCAGGAAGAACATCGCACGCAGGCCCAGCACCGCGAACACGTTCGAGGTCAGCACGATGAACGGGTCGCCTGTGATCGCGAAGATCGCCGGAATCGAATCCACTGCGAAAATCAGATCGGTCACGCCGATCAGCACGATCACCACGAACAGCGGCGTGTACCAGCGCTTGCCGTCCTTGTGCACGCTGAGCAGATGACCGTGATAGTCGGAGGTCAGCGGCAAATGGCCGCGCATCCACTTAAGCACCGGATTCTTCTCAAGATCCGGCGCCTTGCCCGCAGCGAGCATCATCTTGATGCCGGTCAACAGCAGGAACGCGCCGAAGACGTACAGAATCCAGTGGAATTTGGCGAGCAGGAACGCGCCGGCGAAAATCATGATCGCGCGCAGCACGATGGCGCCCAGCACGCCGATGATCAACACTTTTTGGCGCTGTTCCTCCGGCACCGAGAAAAACGTGAACACCATCAGAAACACGAAGATGTTGTCGACCGCCAGCGATTTCTCGACCAGATAGCCGGTCAGGAATTCCAGTGCGACGCGATTGCCGACAACCTCGCCGGCCTGCTGGCCGACGTACCACCACAGCCCGGCGTTGAAGGCCAGCGCCAAGCCAATCCAGCCGATGCTCCAATACACCGCTTCTTTGAACGTCACCTTGTGCGGCCCGCCGTGGCGCATCAGCACCAGATCGACCAACAGGGCAACAACCACAAGCGCGGCAAACGCGCTCCACAACAACGGACTACCGATCGTATTCATGCAGATGCTCCAGTCGGAAACGAAAACGCCCAACCGCGAGGCTGGGCGTCTGTCTCCCGGACCGGTGAATCGGGCCGTGCATGAAATACATGCGCTGAAACGGAACACACCTTCGCCAGGCGGCGAAGGTCTCGCTCGCAGCCGCTGGCTTGGAACTGCCGTAACGACTGCCGCCGGGCCGGAGCTGGGCGAACCCAGACTCGTATTGACGACCGCGACGAATGGGAGCTACTCCCCTTCAGAGCCGCAGATCGTCCGTGAAAGCCAAGGTGCTGTCAATCGACACTACAATACAAACATGAACGAAAACACTGCCCAGACCAGCCTTCCACAGATCCATCTCAAGAACAGCTGGACCTCCCGGCACCCTTGGATTTTCCAGAAGCTGGTCGAGAAGCCGACTCAGCGCCCGAAGCCGGGCAGCCTGGTCGACATCATCGGTAACGACGGCGTTTGGACCGCACGCGGTTTCTACAACGGCCATTCGCGGATCTCGCTGCGGCTGCTGGAGCGAGATCCTGACATCGCCGTCGACGCCGCGTGGTTCTCGCGCAAGATCGCCGAAGCCGTGAGCTTGCGCCGCGATGTGCTGAGGCTGGATGCCGTCAGCAACGCCTGGCGCGTGGTGCACAGCGAGGGCGACGGCCTGAGCGGCCTGGTCGTCGACCGCTACGATGATCTGCTGGTGGTCGAATACTTCAGCGCCGGCATGTTCCGCTACCGCGAATGGATCTACGCCGCATTGCGCGAACAGTTTCCCGGCTGCCGCTTCCATGCGTTTGCAGACGAGCACGTGCAGAAGCAGGAAAGTTTCGACTTCAGAGGCACCGAGCCCGCAGCGCCCGCGATCATCACCGAATACGGCATCAAGTTCCGCGCCGATCCCGCCGGTGCGCACAAGACCGGCTTCTTTGCCGACCAGCGCGACAATCGCGAATGGCTGTCGCACCAGTGCGCCGGCAAGCGCGTGCTGGATCTGTGCTGCAACACCGGCGGCTTCGGCGTGTACGCCGCCGTGCGCGGCGCCAGCGAAGTGGTCGGTATCGATATCGACGACAACGTGCTGGAGATCGCCAAGGGCAATGCGAAACTCAACGGCGTCCGCCCGCGTTTCGTGCAGGCCGATATCTTCCCGTGGCTGCGCGATGCCGCCAACGCCGGCGAGCAGTTCGACGTCGTGATTCTGGATCCCGCCAAGATGACCCGCGACCGCGAACAGATCATTCCTGCCCTGAAGAAATACCTCGACATGAACAAGCTGGCGATGGGCGTGGTCAAACCCGGCGGCCTGTTCGCCACGTTCTCCTGCACCGGCCTGGTCAGCGAAGAACAGTTCCTCGACGCCGTGCGTCGAGCCGCGTACTACGCCGGCCGCACCGTGCAGGTGCTGAAAGTCGCCGGCGCTGGTGCCGACCATCCGTGGCTGACCGACGTGCAGGAAAGCCGATATTTGAAAGCGATGTTCTGTCGCGTAGTGGATTGAGCGGCACCATGCCTGACACCGGTCTGCTGTTGGTCCTGCTGCTGGTCGCGACCGCGATCATCCTTGTGCTGTTGGTCATCTTGCTGCTTCGAAAACCCGACGCTGCGCTAGACCGTCTGCGTGGGCGCGTCGAAGAAGCGTTGCGTGACGAACAGCGCGCCGGGCGCGGCGAACTGCGCCAGCAGCTCGACAGTCTGGAGCTGGCGCAGGCGCAGCGGATCGAAGGTTTCGGCCGCAGTCTGGCCGATCTGACGTTGCGCACCGATGCGCGTCTGGATGAGCTGCGCGCTGCGCTCAACGATGATGCGCAGAAGTCGCGCACCGAGCTGGCGGGCGGGCAGAAACAATTCGCCGACGGGTTGGGCGCCCAGCTGCGCGACCTCACCGATCGCAATGAACAGCGGCTCACCGAGCTGCGCGTCACGCTGGAACAGAAGCTGCGCGAGCTGCAGACCGGCAACGAGGCGAAACTCGAGCAGATGCGCGCGACCGTCGACGAAAAACTGCAGTCGACCCTGGAAACGCGGTTGACCGAAAGTTTCGGCAACGTCGCGCAGATGCTGGTGCAGGTGCATCAGGGCCTGGGCGACATGAACAAGCTGGCGTCCGATGTGGGCGGTTTGCAGCGGGTGCTCAACAACGTGAAGTCGCGCGGTATTTTCGGCGAAGTGCAGCTGGCCGCGCTGCTGGAGCAGGTGTTCGCGCCGGACCAGTACGCGGCTAACGTCAAGACCGTGCCCGGCAGCGATGCCAGCGTCGAATTCGCGGTGCGGTTTCCCGGCTCCGAGCGCGACATGCCGGTGTGGCTGCCGATCGACGCCAAGTTTCCGCGCGAAGACTACGAGCGCCTGCTGGATGCGCAGGAGCTGGGCGATGCGGACGCCGCCCGTTTGGCCGGCGACGCGCTGGAGCGCCAGGTGCGCAAACAGGCGCGGGATATTCACGACAAATACGTGTCGCCGCCGCACACCACCGAATTCGCGATTCTGTTTCTGCCGACCGAAGGCCTGTATGCCGAAGTATTGCGGCGGCCGGGGCTGGTCGAAGCGCTGCAGCGCGACCAGCGCATCGCGGTCGCTGGACCGACCACGCTGCTGGCGCTGATGACCAGCTTCCAGATGGGTTTCCGCACGCTGGCCATTCAAGAGCGTTCCAGCGAAGTGTGGCGCACGCTGGGCGCGGTTAAAACCGAGTTCGCCAAGTTCGGCACGGTGCTGGACGGGGTCAAGAAAAAGCTCGACGAAGCCAGCAATAGAATCGAGGAAACCAGCGTGCGTTCACGCGCGCTGGGGCGGAAGCTGCGCGAAGTGGAAGCATTGCCGGCGGGCGAAGCGCAGAAACTGTTGGGCGATATCGCGACCGATGAGGAAGCCAGCGATGAGGGTTGATCGCAGGGGTTATAGCGCCCCCGGAATCACCGGAATCGCGTTGATCGGTACGGTCGGATTGTCGTCGCCATTGTCCAGATAGTCGGGCAGGGATTTATCGGCTTCGTTCTTGCGCTCGCCGAAAATCTGATACTGCCGGCGCTGCATCCACGCATCGCGAACCAGCGCGTAATCGTCGGTAGCGCCTTCGCGCATCCTGTCGATGGCCAGCAACTGCGTACGCACATCGACCAGCTGCAGACCCTGCAGGAATACCCGCAGCTTGTCGTCGCCGATGCGCCGCAGCGGCGACAGCGGCGAATCGCCCGCCATGCCCAGCGCATCGCGGATGGTGCGCGGGCCGAACAGCGGCAGCTCGACATAGCGCGAGCGTTTCCAGCCCCACACACCCAGCGTCTGCCCGAAATCTTCGCTTTTGTTCGGAAGGTTGGCCGAAGTGGCCGGGTCGAAGAAGCCGCCGATGCCGAGGGTGCTGTTGAGCAGGAATCGGCCCAGCGACTGCCCCGCTTGTTTGGGCTTGCCCTGCAGAAGCGCATTCAGCGCACTCACCGGCTGGCCCAGATTGTTGAAGAAGTTACCCACGCCTAGACGCACTGGGCGCGGCGTCACTTTCACATAAACGCTGGCCAACGGTTTGGCGATGCGGCGGTCCACGGCCTCGTTGAAGCGATGCACGCGCCGGTTCAGTTTCTCCAGCGGATCGTAGCTTACCGGCTGGGTCGCGGGTGCGGGCAGGGTCGAATCGGCGACCGGGTCGTACTCTTCTGCAACCACGCCGTCCCCATAGATGGCAGCGAAATCCTGCTCGGCTTCAGTCGGCGCCTGTGCGCCCGGTTCCGCACCAGTCGCGCTGTTGTCGACCTGTCTTGAAGCATCGTCTGGCTTTGCTGTCACGGCTGCGGAGGCAGCTTCGGCAGTATCGGCGGGCGGTTGTTGGGCGATGGTGCTGCTGTCCGTGGCCGTCGCTTCGACGACGGTCATTACGGGCGGTGCGTCTAGCGAGGCGGCCTTGTGCGCGCAGCCGCTGGCAAGCAGCGTGGCGAGGACAAGAGCAGCCCGGGGGAGGAGGCGCGGAGTCGTCATGGGAAGAGTGTAGCCGGTGAAGTAGCGGTGGAGCCTGCGCCAAAAGCCATGTCAGCCGCGGACGAAAGCAAGGCCATGACCTAGCCGATAGGCCGCGCTCAGCTCGACGAAACCCGCCGGACTGCCGTCGATCTCGACCGCGCCGCAGCGCGCCGCGAGTAGCGAAACCAAGGCCAGACCCGCGCTGTCGATCGATCCGACCGCGCTCAGATCGAAACGACGCACGCCTTGCAGGTCGGCGGCAATGCGCGGCCACAGACCGGCAATGGCGTCGCGATGCAGCGGCCCCTCGAAACGCAGTGTTTCGTCGGCGCGTACGATGCTGCAGGCCATATTCACTCGCCCGCGTCCGCCTTGATCTGGCCATTGCGCAGCTCGGTAGCGACCTGGCGGATGGTCTTGCGCTGCAGCTCTGCGTCGAACTGGTTGCGGAAGGTCTGCACGTAGGACACACCTTCCACCATCACATCGAACACTTTCCACTGCGCGCCGGTTTTGCGCATCAGATAATCCACCGGAATCGCGGCCCCGCCCTGACGCAGGAATTCGCTGGAAACCTTGACGCCCAGCCCGCGCGGCAGCGGCGTTTCCGACTTCACCCGTACCCGCAGCTGGGTATTGAAGTCGAGCAGCGACGAGCCGTATCGCTGCATGAGGTTGTCGGCCAGTGCATCGGCGAACAGTTTCACATCCTCGTCCGCGGCGCCGCGGCCGTGGCGGCCCAGTACTTGCCGTGCGGCGTAGTCGCGGTCGAACATCGCATTGAATTCGGTGCTGATGAACTGGCGCAGCGCGGGACGGTTCTTGCCGAACTCGGCGCGGCGTTTTTCCAATGTGCTGAGCACGCGCTGGCTGTTGTTCAGCACCAGCTGGCTGGGCGTGCCCTGCATGGAGGCCGATACCGGCGCAGCGGCGCGTTGGGTGGTCTGGCCGAACGCCGGCACTGCCGCTGCAAACACGGCGGCGCCGATCAGGACGTACACAAAACGATGATTCGCGGTCATGGGGTCGGGGTTTGCTCGGTGGGGGAGGCATCTGAGGAGGCGTTTGAGTCGGCAGCGTCCGGTTTGGTTCCGTTCTGGGTTCCACTGTCGGTGCCGGTGCCGCCGAAAATATATTTGCCGGCCATCTGGATCAGATCGACCGCCGGCGTGGTGAAAGCGATTTCCTCGCCCGGCTTCAACACTTCCATATCGCCGCCCGGCTGCAGGCCCACGTAGCTTTCGCCAAGCAGGCCGCCGGTAAGAATGCCGGCCGAGGTGTCGATCGGCAGATCCTTGTAGCGGCGGTCGATGCTGAGCGTGACCACGGCGTCGAGTTTCTTTGGATCGAGTTCGATCGTGTCGACTTTGCCGATGGCGACGCCGCCGATCTTTACCGGCGCCATTGGCCGCAGCTGTCCCAGGTTGGTGAAGCGGGCTTTGAGGTCGTAGGTGTCTTCGCCGAAACCGAAGCGGCCGTTGGTGGACGCGATCGCCAGCACCAACAGCGAGGCCAAGGCCAGCAGCAGAAAGGCGCCGACGGCGAATTCAAGGCGTGGGCCGCGTGCACTCATGATGAAGAAACCTCTTGGAAAAAACGGTCTTTGAAAAGGATGTTATTGGAAAGCATGTCGAGGGCAAACAGGGTGGTCATCATGATCACCGGAACAGGAAGGCAGACAGCACGAAGTTGAACATCAGCACCAGCAGCGAGGCGTTGACCACCGCGCGGGTGGTGGCGACTGAGGTGCCCTCGATCGTCGGTTCGGCGTGGAAGCCCACGTACGATGCGACCAGCGCCGCGGTGCCGCCGAACACCGCCGATTTCAGGAACGCCGGCAGGAAGTCTTCATGCACATCCACCGCATCCTTCATCACTTGCCAGAAGCCGCCGTTTTCGATGCCCAGCACCTGCACCGCCTGGAACCAGCTGGCGGCGATGGCGAAGCAGCAGAAAAACGCAGTCAACATCGGCACCGTCAGCACCGCCGCCCAGAATCGCGGAGCGACCGCCTTGCCGACCGGGTCGATGCCCATCAATCCGAGCGCAGTGATTTGATCGGTCGCACGCATCAGGCCGAGTTCTGCGGCGATCGAACTGCCGGCGCGGCCGACGAACAGCAGCGCGGTCAGCACCGGCGCCAGTTCGCGATACATGCCCAGACCGATCAACGCGCTGATCTGATTCGCGGCGCCGTAAGTCTGCAGCGCGCGATAGCCCAGCAGGGTGATCGACAGACCGACGAAGGCGCCGCCGACCGCGATGATCGGCAGGCTGCGGGCGCCGATCTTGTAGATCTCGCGCACGAGCTCATGCCAGAAATCTGCGGTCGGCTTGGTGGCGCGGAACACCGACAGCGAAAACATCCCGGCGCGCCCGATCCCGCGAACCGTTTCGGCCAGAGCCATCACGCGGCCTCCGCGCGTGCAATGGTATCGAACGGACGCGCATCGAAAGGGATTGGCCCGTCGGGTTCGCCCTTGAGAAACTGGCGGATCAGCGGGTCGCCGGTAGTCTCGAGTTCCGACGGCGTACCGTCGAACATGATGCCGCCGTTGGCGATCACCACGGCGCGGTCGGCAATCGGCAGGGTTTCGTGTACGTGATGAGTAACGATGATACTGGTCAGGCCGAGGCTGGCGTTGAGGCGCGAGATTAGGCTCATGATCACGCCGCTGGCGATGGGGTCCAGTCCGGTCAACGGCTCGTCGTAGATCATCAGCGGTGGGTCCAGCGCCAGCCCGCGCGCCAGCGCCACGCGACGCGCCATGCCGCCGGACAGCTCGCGCGGGAACAGCTCGGCTGCGGCGCGCAGGCCCACCGCGTGCAGCTTCATCTCCACCAGATGGCGGATGACCTCTTTGGGAAGGTCGGTGTGGGTGCGCAGCGGCAGCGCCACGTTCTCGGCGGCGGTCAGATCGGTCAGCAGGCCGTTGCCCTGCAGCAGTACCCCGATGCTCTTGCGTAATTCCAGCAGCGCGCGCTTGCGCTGCGGCACCGGCTGGCCAAGCACTTCGACCGTACCGGCCAAAGGCTCCAGTTCGCCGGTCAACGCCGACAGCAGAGTCGATTTGCCGCAGCCCGATGGCCCGAGAATAGCGGTGATACTGCCGCGCGGCACGCTCAGATTGATATCGCGCAAGATCGTGCGTGCGCCGCGAACGAGGCGGAGGCCGGTGACACGGACAGCAGCGGAAGCATTGACGGGCATCGGGTCTTCGCGAAAGTAGGGGCAACGGCGGAAGGCCGAAACCTGTTCAGGATGGCGGCTGCAGGCTGAATCCATCAGGAGTGACGGCAGCTGGTCAACTCCGGCAAGCGATTGTCCACGGCCCGGACAGGCTTGTCTGCGTCCGGTCGATAGGGCTGTGTTCTATCGGCGCTGCGGTCGGGCTTGTGCGCATGCCCGGCAGCAGCGAGCATATTGTCCGCTGCCGGACCGTGCAGCAGGGGCACGACAGGGGAGCTGCACTTCATGGAATTGCTGACGCTGGAACATTTCGCCGGCTGCGTGAATGAGACATTCACCGCCGCGATGAACGATATGGACCTGGAGTTCGTGCTGGTCGAAGCCCGCCCGCTGCCGGCCAGGGCCGACAACGCGATGCGCGCCCCGTTCTCGCTGCTGTTTCGCAACACCGTTGCCTTCCTGTTCCCGCAGCAGATTTACACGATGCGCCATCCGCGCATCGGCGAAGCCGGCATTTTTCTGGTACCGGTCGCGCAGGAGCAAGCGGGGTTTTTGTATCAGGCGGTGTTTAACTAAGTAAGGATTAGTGTCCGTAGATGCGTAGGGTGGGCTTTATGCCCGCCAATGCAATATATATCCGTTGTCCCGAACAATGATCGGAGCCGTATGATACGTGGGTAGATCAATGCTAAGCCATTATTAAAGCTTCATTCGGTGGGCATGAAGCCCGCCCTACGGTCCTGGATCACGCCAGTGCCACCAATAGCCGCGATACCCATTCCGGTGAGACGGCGCGCAATTCCAACGCACTGCGCCGTGACGCAACAGCACTGTCGCGGACGTCTGCGCAATCACAACAGGCGCCTGCCTGTGCAGCGCTATAAATGAAGTTGGTGACGGCGCTTACAATTGCCGTCGACGTCAACTGAAATACCTCGGACAGATATGACGCTGCACGCAAAACTGCCGTGCGCTCAAGCCACTGGCCAACTGCTCGGCAAACAGGGCTTGCCATTGCTCAACGGTACGCTTCTTCATCCGACCAACCTCCACTCAACGGGAGGTCAGGCTAGATCGCTACCCCGATGAAACATAGGGTGGGGTTGGTTAGGCGCTTACACTCCGCCCGCACCAGCACGATCGCATCGAAGAAGATCGCCGCCAAACGCAATCCATTGCCGCGCGCCAGCCGATAAACAAAAACCCCGCCGGTCAAGGCGGGGTTCGGGGGTTCGATCATGCGAGCATCAGGGAAAACTCACTCTGACATCTGTGTCCCTCTGGGAAGTCACTCTTCATAAGAGACATCAATCCCTTAGATATTTCTGAAATTTCAGAGTAGCTCATATCTATGTGAGCAGCAGCGGAGAATTTTGGCCCAACTCCATCATCTGTCGGTTCGGCCAATCGGATCAACAGAATCACATTTCCATGGTTCCCAGCTGGCCTTGCTGATATATGAACGTGCTCTTGAACGACTTGCTTACCTTCTTTATTCCAAAAGCCACCTGACAAGACTGGCAGCGACTCATCGTCGAGCGGGTATTTAGAAAGCTGATCAATAAACTGTGGTATCTGCTTCTGAGAAAACCAAGCGCTTGCTTCTGCAGAAAATGGTGCGATTTTGAAGCCGACAAAAAGTTCGACCGAATCTTCATCAATTTCAGAACGGAAATTCAGTACATTCGCCATTACGGATCATCCATTACTTGAGTTTGAGTTCTACATTTAAGCCACGATCATTAGTTCTACTGTGTTATAAAGTTAATTGATTGATGATGGAGTTTCTGTATCTTCACTCACTGCAAGAGGCCCGTGATGGATCGGACGCTGGAAGAGCGGTTTAAGCAGTATGGTCAAGTCATCGCTGCAGCCCTGTCGCATGCGGATCGCAGGACGCCTTCGCAATGGTACTTGAAGGGTTTGACCTTGCCCTCGAATTCCGTACCCCATAACCGGGTCATGATTGTGCTTGTTTAGCCTGATCGGTCAGCCATTGTTGCTCGAACTGCATCGGACTGACGTAGTTCAAGGTGGAGTGTAGTCGGGACTGGTTGTACCAAACCAGCCACGTGCCTGGGTCGAGCGGTTTGTTACGTGGTACAACCAGCAGCATCAGCACAGCGGCTTGAACTACGTGACCCCGGGACAGCGCCACCGGGGAGAGGCGCCCGAGTTATTGAGCCGGCGTGATCGGCTGTATCACCAAGCGCGTGCCAGGCACCCGCGCCGATGGTCGGGCAAGACCCGAGATTGGACGCTCGCGTCGAGTGTCTATCTCAATCCGGAACGATCACAAGGAGACCATGTGACACAAGCTGCGTAATCAGGTGACACGACAACTATCTTGAAAATTGCCGCGAAGCTCTCGGCCTGCATATCACCCAAGTCAAACGCTATGAAGCCGGCACCGCGCAGCCGTCGGTCGAAGGCTTGAAGAAAATCTCGGTGCTGCTGCACGTCTCCACAGACGAACTGCTGTTCGATCCTGCCGAACGCGACCCCGGCGACAAGCTGCGCCATCATTTCGCCGCCGTCGCCAAACTGCCCGACGACGAACAGCGCACCGTCATCGATGTCATCGAAGGACTGCTGCTCAAGCACGAAGCCAAACGATGGGGACGCATCGCCAGCAGCTAAAACAAGAGGCCCGCGCAATGCGCGGGCTTCTTGTTTGATCGGCTATTGAAAATTCAACCTAACCCCAGTTCTTTAGAACGCGCTTCTTTAAACTTAATGTCATTATTAAACTGCAGAAAAATGACTACTTTCTTAATACGAACGCAGAAAAAAACGCATTCAGAGCTTGAGTTATCAGAATCGACTGTCATTTTCAAAACTTCAATATCTTTTGCATTGCCTACGACTCCATCAATTACATCCATGACTCTGAACGATAAATATCTCTGGATATCAGATAAGCGTTCAGAGCTGATATGAGCAACATCCCTCACAAGAAAAATTCTAATTTCAACCTCTAAGTCACGTAAGCCCTGAGTAAGATGTCGAATTTCAGAAAATTTGAGACTCGGAATCCAGTTAAAGAATTTTTTTAGCGATTCTTCGACAGAAGAAACCTCCTCATCCAACTTGAGAAGTCGGGAAAAAGCCGAGTAATCCCTAATTTCACCATTCAAGGTAGCTATCCCGGAAAGAAATCCGTCTAACCGCGCCACCTCTATTTCAATTTTTTGATTATTCATGATGCTTAAGCCGGGCAGTTCCCGCCACAAATGTTTCTATAAGCCGCTTCTAAAGCGGACAATTTTGCCGATAAAAGAGTAATCCTTGTCACATGCCCTCGATAAGAGGCTGATCCTGAATTTAAATCTGTCACTCGCCACGTTATTTGGGCTCTTAAAACTCTGATAGCGTGCGCAAGTCTTTTGCATGCTTCATCACCGCCGAAAGGATCTGGAACAAAACTAACTGCATCTCGTTCATCGTACTTTTCGTAAGGCGCAGGACCACCTGCAAGCCCTCCACCCGACGAACTTGCGACAGTACAACCTGTAAGCCAACACCAAATCGTCGCACCAATCCCAGTGCCTAGTGCAGGAGGAGATAAATTAGGTGGCCTAGATACTGTCCCGGCGCAAGACGTAGGATTCCTCGTGCAATATGCATCTACAGTTGTAAACGCCAATCCAAGTGGGTCGATACCATTCAGCGGATTCCCGCCAACGTAGCCGTAGGTGCTAATGCCACCGCTTAATCCGATTGGATCACTTTGCACATATCTGCCAGTCGCAGCCTCATAGTCCCTGAAGTAATTTTGACTGAGTCCACTGGCCGCATCGTATCGCTGTCCCGGGAACCGCATATTAAACACAAACTGGTTCGCATCTCCATCCGGATTCTGATTGGGCGCCGTATTCCCAAACGCCTCACCCGCAAGATCCCAGCTCCACACAGCCGTGCCATTC
>JAYVSK010000320.1:0-6890 GCA_043775395.1 Lysobacter sp.
TCAGTCCGATGCAGTTCGAGCAACAATGGCTGGCCGTTCAGGCCAAACAAGCACAATCATGAAATGGTTATGGGGTACGTAATTCGAGGGCAAGGTCACATCGCTCACAGCATCGCGGCTTCCGCCGCTCCTACAAAAATCCGTCGCTCCCGCAAAAAATCGCCACACGCAGCCATCACCGACTGAGTTACGCTTCTCCCATGCCTATCATTCTGGTTATCGACGACAACCCTGCGGTCGCCACAGCGCTCGAAACGCTGTTCTCGCTGCACGATATCGACACACGCATCGCCATCAATCCGGAAAGCGGACTGGCGGCGCTGGCGCAGTCGCCGGTGGATCTGGTGGTGCAGGACATGAACTTCGAGACCGACACCACGTCGGGCGAAGAAGGCGAGGCGCTGTTCGGCGAAATCCGCGCGCGCTATCCGGATCTGCCGGTCATTCTGCTGACCGCGTGGACGCATCTGGCATCGGCGGTGGAGCTGGTGAAAGCCGGTGCTGCCGATTACCTCGCTAAGCCGTGGGACGACCGCAAGCTGATGGTGACGGTCAACAATCTGCTGGAGCTGTCGCAGACCCGGCAGCAGCTGGCGCGACGCGATGCCGGCGATCGCCGCCGCCGCGCCACGCTGGACGAATACGATCTGCGTGGTTTCATCCATGCCGATCCACTCACTGAATCCACGCTCGGTCTCGCCTGCCAGGTGGCGCGTTCGGACCTGCCGGTGCTGATCACCGGGCCCAACGGCAGCGGCAAGGAAAAACTCGCGGAAATCGTCCACGCCAATTCATCGGTGCGCAACGCTGCATTTGTGGCGTTGAACTGCGGCGCGCTGCCGGCCGACCTGATCGAAGCCGAGCTGTTCGGCGCCGAAGCCGGCGCATACACCGGCGCGAACAAAGCCCGCGAAGGCACATTCGAGGCCGCCGACGGGGGGACATTGTTTCTCGATGAAATCGGCACGCTGCCGCTGGCCGGCCAGGTAAAACTGCTGCGCGTGCTGGAAACCGGGCAGTTCCAGCGTCTGGGCAGCAATCGCGAACGCGCGGTGAAAGTGCGCGTGATCAGCGCCACCAACGCCGATCTGCCGGCGCTGATCGCGGCCGGACAGTTTCGCGAAGATCTGTTCTATCGATTGAACGCGATCGAAGTGCGGCTACCGTCATTGGCGCAGCGGCCGGACGATATTTTGCCGTTGGCGAGACATTTTCTGTCTGCGGATAAATCGCTCGATCCAACGGCTGAGCATGCGCTGCTGGCGCATCGCTGGCCCGGCAACGTGCGCGAACTGCGCAACACCATCCAGCGTGCGTCGCTGCTGTCGCGCAGCGCGCGCATCGGCGTGGGCGATCTGGGTTTGCCGGCGGCAGCCATCTCTGCATTGGCGCAAACCAGCGATGCCGCAGAGCCGGATCGCACCACGATCGAGACTGCGCTGGCGCGTGCGGGCGGTGTGCTCGCGCAGGCCGCGCACGAGCTGGGCATGTCGCGACAAGCACTGTACCGGCGTCTCGACCGGCTCGGCATCAAACGCGACTGACGATCCAGAACCGAGCCTACCGGACTGAACATGCAACTCCTGCGCATCCTGCCGCTGGCGATACGGCTGATGGTTCTGGCGACGCTGTGCGTGGTGCTGGCAGCGTTATCGACCGCACTGCTGACGCAGTGGCTGCCCGCTTGGGCGGCGGCCGCGATCGCATCCGCAGCGGTAGGCACGCTGGTGGCCACGATCATCTGGCGCACGGTGTCGCCGCTGCGCGCGCTGTTCCGTGCGCTTGCCGGCACGGTGGCCAGCTATCGCGACGGCGATTTCAGTTTCGGCATCACCTGGGACAAGTACAGCGATCTAGTCGAGCTGGTCAACGCGCACAACGCGCTGGGCGATGCGCTGCGCGAACAGCGGCTGTCGCTGGTGCAGCGCGAACTGCTGCTCGATACGATGGTGCAGAACACGCCGGTGGCGATGATTCTGGTGAACGAGTCGCAGCGGATCGTGCTGGGCAATCTGGCCGCACGCACACTGCTGGGCGAAGGTCGACGGCTGGAAGGCCGCGATTTCACATCGATTCTCGACAGCAGCCCACAGGCCCTGCGCGATGCGTTCGAGCGCGGCGGCGACGGCATTTTCTCGGTCGGCGACGAGGACAACGAGGATATCTTCCATTTATCGCGCCGCGGCTTCCGGCTCAACGGCCGCCGCCACGAACTGGTGCTGCTGCGTCTGCTTACGGCGGAGCTGCGGCGGCAGGAAGTGCAGACCTGGAAAAAAGTCATCCGCGTGATCAGCCATGAGTTGAACAATTCGCTGGCGCCGATCGCATCGCTGGCGCATTCCAGCGCGGAATTGCTCAAGCGCGGTCAGTTGGAGCGACTGCCGATGACGCTGGCGACCATCGAAGAACGCGCGCGTCATCTCGAAGGCTTCATCCGCGACTACGCGCATTTCGCAAAACTGCCCGCGCCGCGGCTCGAACCGCTGGAGTGGGGGCGCTTCTTGAATCAATTGCGCAGTCAGGTCGAGTTCGCATGGAACGGACAACACGACGACGGCGTGGTCCATATCGATGCTGCGCAGATGGAGCAATCGCTGCTGAACCTGGTCAAGAATGCGCACGAATCCGGATCGCCCGCAAACGAGGTGCAGCTGGTGCTGCGTAAGCTGCCCGAGGAATGGCGGATCGATATTCTCGACCGCGGCAACGGCATGAGCGAAGCGGTGCTGGCGCAGGCGCTGCTGCCGTTCTATTCGACCAAGCGCCACGGCACCGGGCTTGGGCTGGCGCTGACCCGCGACATCATCGAAGCCCACGGCGGACGCATCGCGCTGCAGAACCGCGAGGGCGGCGGGCTGTGGGTGAGTTTGACGCTGCCCGCGCGATAAACAGCAACGGCAGAGCGGCCTTCAGGCCGCTTCACTGTTTTCGCGAAGAAATAGCGGCCTGAAGGCCGCTTTGCCGGGCGCAGGACGCACCGATTATTTCGGCTTTTTCACCGGGCGTTTCCACCCATCGAAAGTAATCTGCCGCGCCCGCGCGATGGTGAGCTTGCCATCCGGCGCTTCGCTGCCGATGACCGAGCCAGCACCGATGGTTGCATGCTTGCCGATGCGCACCGGCGCAACCAGTGCGCTGTTCGAGCCGATGAACGCGCCGTCTTCGATCGTGGTTGTGAACTTGTTGGCGCCGTCGTAGTTGCAGGTGATGGTGCCGGCACCGACGTTGACGCCTGCGCCGATTACCGCGTCGCCCAGATAGGTCAGATGATTGGCCTTGCTGCCGATACCGATCGTCGTGTTCTTGGTTTCGACGAAGTTGCCGATATGCACGCCGGCGGCGAGCACTGTGCCCGGGCGCAACCGAGCAAACGGGCCGATGGCCGCAGCACCTTCGGTCTTCGCGCCTTCGAGGTCGCAGTGCGCGCGCACTTCGGTACCGGCGGCAAGTTCGACATTTTTCAAGCGGCAGAACGGCCCGATGCGTACGCCGTCGCCCAGCATCACGCGGCCTTCGAAAATCACGTTGACGTCGATTTCGACATCGCGGCCAACGGTGACATCACCGCGCACATCGACGCGATCGACATCCACGAAGCGCGCGCCCGCGACGCACAGCGCGCGGACGGCACGCCTTTGGAACGCGCGCTCCAGCTGCGCAAGTTGCCACGGATCGTTCGCGCCCTCGGTTTCGATCGGGTCTTCGACGGCGACCATTTCGGCCGGCACGAATTCTCCCGCCGCCATCGCGAACACGTCGGTAAGGTAATACTCGCCCTGTGCGTTGTCGCTCGACAGCCGCTGCAGCCAGGGCACCAGCGCGTTGGCGTCGGCGGCGATGATGCCCGAGTTGACGATGCGGATCCGTCGGATGTCGGCGTCGGCATCCTTGTGTTCGACGATCGCGGCGACGCGGCCCTGCGCATCGCGCACGATGCGGCCGTAGCCGGCAGGGTCGCTCAACTCGGCAGCGAGCACCGCCAACCGACCCGGCGCGTCGAGCAGACGCTGCAGGGTTTCGCTGCGGATCAGCGGCACATCGCCGTACAGCACCAGCACCCGCGCATCTTCGGGGACGCCCGACATCGCCTGCTGCACTGCGTGACCGGTGCCCAGCTGCTGCGCCTGTTCGGCCCAATGCAGATCGTGCTGATCGGCAAATGCGGCCTTGACCTGATCGCCACCATGGCCGTAAACCACATGGATCCCGGCCGGCGCCAATGCGCGCGCGCTGGCGATGACGTGGCTCAGCATCGGCACGCCTGCGATGGTCTGCAGCACCTTCGGCAATGCGGACTTCATCCGCTTGCCCTCGCCCGCAGCGAGAACGATGACGTGAAGGGGTGCGCTCATGAGAACTCCGGGGCCGTGGTTCGGGGCATTTTACCGGCACCGGCTGCTACGATGCCGGCCGGGTTTCCACCGATGTTTCTGTCTTCGGCACCGCATGTCCGTCGCTTCTCTTCCCGCTACGCCTGCGCCATGGCCGCGACTGCTGGTCGCTGCCGGCGTGCTCGCGACTCTGGTGGGGTTTCTTGTCAATGAAACATGGCGCGTGCTGCCGGCCGAACGCTTCGCCCTGTCGCTGGTCTTGGCGTTGATCGCCTGGACGCTGGCGTGGCCGCTCAAGCGGCTGCTTGGCTGGTCGTGGGCCGCAGCGCTGGCCGTCGTCTGGCTGATCGCACTCATAGTCTTTGTGGGGCCGCTGCCGGTGCTTGCGGCAGGTTTACTTGGGTTGGGCGCACTGGCGGTCGGGCTGTGGCTCACGCCGGATCCGCTGACCGCGCGCGCGGCAGTGGCTACGACCGTCGGCATGATGACCATCGCCGGGCTCGCCGGCTGGGTCGTCACGCTGCCGATCCACACCGTGTGGCTGTGGTCGGCGCTGCTGTTGGGGTTGATCGCAGCGCAGCGGCGTGCGCTGCTGCGCGCCGCACGCGCCACGATCGATGGCTGGAAGCAAGCGACCGGAGCGTCACCGCGCGCGGCAATGCTCAGCATCATGCTGCTTGGTCTGACATCGACCGCCTGCTGGCTGCCGGCGATGCAGATGGACGATCTGACCTATCACCTCGGCCTTCCCGCGCATTGGATGCAGCATGCGCGCTACGCGCCCGCGCCGGAGTTCCAGATGTGGGCGTACGCGCCGTGGGCTGGCGATACGCTCCACGGCATCGCGTCGGTGCTGGCGCGTCGCGAAGCGCATGGCGCGATGAACGCGCTGTGGCTGGCGTTGGCGATGGGCGCTGCGTGGTCGACCGTATCGAGTCTACGTGCCGGCGCGACCGAACGCTGGTCCTCGCTCGCGCTGTTCGCCAGCCTGCCGCCGCTGGTGTGGATCGGCGCGGGCATGCAGACCGAACTCGCAGGCACTGCCGTCACCGTGGCACTGATGGCGGTGATCGTCGCCGATGCGCGTGGTCGGCTGTGGGCGGGGTCAGTACTCTTTGCCGGCCTGTTCGCGCTCAAGCCCGTGCACGGCATCGCTGCGCTGCCGCTGTTGCTTTACGCAGGTTGGACGCAGTGGCCGCACTGGCCATGGCGTCGGCTGGCGGCTGCTTTCATCGTGTTCGTCGGGCTTGCGCTGTCGAGTTATACCCAATCGTGGCTGGCCACCGGCAACCCGGTGCTGCCGATGTTCAATCAGGTATTCCACTCGGCTTATTTCCCATCGGAAGCATTCAGCGACCCGCGTTGGCATGCGGGCTTCGGGCCCGACCTGCTGTGGCGGATCACATTCGACACCGATCGCTATGTCGAAGGCTGGGACGGCGGATTCGGCTTCGCGCTGATCGCACTGTCGGGGCTGTGGCTGCTGCGCGTGCTGCAGCCGGGTCGGCGCGTGTTGATGCTCGCCGTAGCCGCGACCGTGCTGCTGCCGCTGCTGCCGATGCAGTACGCGCGCTATGCGTTGCCGGGCGTCGCGCTGTTGGTCGTGCTGCTGCCGGTCGGCGCACAAGCCGCTGTCGGCCGACGTGCGCTGCTATCGCTGGTCATCGGCCTATGCACGCTGAATCTGGCCTATCAGGCGAATGCCAGCTGGCTGCACCACTCCGCCGCGCTCAAGCGCACCATCCGTAGCGGCGGCGATGCCGAAGCGATTCTTCCGGCGTATGTGCCGGAACGTCTGCTGATGAAACGGATTCCAGACACTGCAGACGACATCGTGCTTGCCGCCGATCCGGCGCGCGGTTTCATTGCCGAACTCGGCGGACGCGGGCGCACGATATCGCCGCACGATCCTTCACTGGCGGCGTCTGCGCTGCTCGCGAACGCCGACGTTTCCGGAACGCGCTGGACCGAACTGTTTGCGCGCGAACGCATCCGCTGGGTGCTGGTGAATGCAGACACCGCAAGCCCGGCGCTGCGCGCTGGGCTGGTACGGACCGGCGCGACGCGCGATGCGTCCCTTGAACCTCTCGAACTGTGGCATCGACCGCACACGGGTAACGCTTCGCCATGAGCCTGCGTAGACAGGGCCGCCACTTTCTGCTGATCGGGGGCGTGCAGTGGCTGCTCGACTGGGGCGTGATGGTGCTGCTGAGCCATCTGGGCATGACCATTGAAGCGGCGAACATCTGCGGACGCATCAGCGGCGCGGTGCTGGGCTTCTGGCTCAACGGCAAATTCACCTTCGCCGGCGACGACACCCGCATCGGCAGCACCCAGCTGCGGCGCTTCGTGACGATGTGGCTGTGCACCACTGCCGCCAGCACGTGGGCGATGGGCCATATCGACGCGGTGTTCGGGCTGCAATGGGCGTGGCTGGCGAAGCCCGCCGTGGAGATGGTGCTCGGTGCGTTCGGCTTCGTGCTGTCGCGGCATTGGGTCTACAAGGCCTGAGCGCCGCACATTGCAATGCCTCTGTAGGAGCGACGGTTTTTAACAGCC
>JAYVSK010000321.1:0-1728 GCA_043775395.1 Lysobacter sp.
GCCGCAATCGCCGCCAACGCCGGCACGCCCTGCACATAGAAAATCCGCTTGCTGACGCTGTAGGCGCCATACAGCGCCGCAATCACCACGCAGCCCAGAAAGAACAGCGCAACATCCTGTTTGCCCGCGATTGCCGCCCACAGCAGACCTGCGGCCAGAAACCCGTTGTATAGCCCTTGGTTCGCGGCCAGCACCTTGGTGATCTCGGCTTTCTCGGGCGTATTGCGGAATGTTTTCATGCCCAGCGGCTTGGTCCAGAAGTACATTTCAAGGATCAGAAAATAGACGTGCAGCAGCGCAACCAGAACGAGGAGAACGATGGCCATCAGCGACATCGGGAGAAATCCTGTGTTGTGGAAATGTTCAATCCGGCAAACGCCGCTGCGCACGGATCACCTGCCAGGCGCTCACGCTCATGCCGATGGCGATGGCGATGCCGGCTGCGAACACCATCCGGCTGCCGAATGCCGCCAGCCATTTGTGCAGCCAGACATAGGTGACATCGCCGCCCCGGTAGATCGCGGTATCGATGAACGCCTTGGCCTTGTAGCGCGATTCGCGATCGACGCGAGTGTACAGAGTCTCGCGGGCGGGCTTGCCCAGCGAGAACTCGCCCGAACGCGTCATCACCTGCACCACCGCCACCAGCAGCGGCAGCGGCGACATCGCCAGCGCGCAGTAGCCCAGGGTGATGCCGATCACCGGGATCCACAGCGCGGGCGCAACGCCGTAGCGCCGCAACAGCCAGCGGGTGAAGAACATCTGGATCAGGATCGTCGACAGGTTGATCGCGAAATCGATCCGCGCGTAGTAGCGGGTCGCCGCTTCCGCCGTGGGGTAGAACTGCTTCACGATGGCGGCCTGTTCGTTATAGAGCAGTGTGCCCACGCCGACGCCGAAAAACATCAGCAGCGCCAGACCGCGCAACATCGGATCTTTCGCGACCAGCCGGAAACCAGCCCACATTGATCCGCCCATGGCCTCGCCGGTCGCCAAGCCGTCGTGGTGTTGGCGACGTTGCGCCCATGGCCGCAAACGCACGATGCAGAACAGGCAGACGACCAGAAAACCGGCAGACACCAGCAGCAGACTTCCGATGCCGATACGACTTACCAGCTCACGGGTGATGATCGGGCCAACCAGCGCGCCGATGGTGCCGCCAACGCCGATATAGCCATAAACGCGTTTGGCATGGGCGTTGTCGAAGACATCGGCCATGAAACTCCAGAACACCGACACCGCGAACAGATTGAACACCGCGGTCCACACAAAGAAGAGTGCGCCACGGCCGGAGACGTTGCGGTCGAAGATCCACCAGAAGCCGATCAGACATACGATGAAGAGCAGATACAGCCCCGGCAGGAACACCCGCCGCGGGTAGCGGGACACCAGCGCGCCATAAACCGGCTGCAGCACCAGCATCGATACGAATGTGAAGGAAAACAGCAACTGCAGGACGAAATCCTTGAGCTCGAAACCATGCGCCACTGCCCACGCGATCCACGCGCCCGGAAAAACCGCAGCCACATCGGCCGAAGCGCCCATCGCATCGCGCACCGGGCGCAGCACGTAATAGCCGCACAGCAAACTGAAGAAGTACAGCAACGCCCACCACAGCGGCGGCGATTCGCTCAACTCCTCGCGCAGGCGCCGGAATACACCCACAGGCGGCGCAGCGGGTGCACTGGAGACCTTCGCTGAATCCGTTTCAGACAGCTGCGACATCCG
>JAYVSK010000322.1:0-1677 GCA_043775395.1 Lysobacter sp.
TGCGCCGCCAGCCATGCCGCAAGGCCGGCGACGGTCGGGTGATCGAATACCGCACGCATCGGCACATGACGATCCAGTGCGCGGCCCAGCTTTGCCGCCAGCTGCGCGGCGAGCAGCGAATGTCCGCCCAGCGCGAAGAAATCATCGTGCATGCCGATATTACGCAGCGCCAGCGCATCGCGATAATGCTGCGCGACCTGCTGTTGCCAGGCGTCGGAGAAACTTTCCGGTTCACCCGCTTCGACGCTCTGCATCGATTCGCCCGGCACGGGCAGCGCCTTGCGATCGATCTTGCCGCTGACGGTCAACGGCAGCGCCGGCAATGCGATGCAACGCTGCGGCAGCATGTACTCGGGAAGCCGCTGCGCCGCATACGCGCGCAGGCCGTCTTCATGGGCGCGGCTGTCGTCGAATCCAGACTCCGGCAGCGCAACCATGTACGCGATCAGACGCTGATCGCCCGGACGCGGTTCGTGGGTGACCACCACCGCCTGCGCGATATCGGGATGGGTCATCAGCACCTGTTCGATTTCGCCCAGCTCGATGCGATAGCCGCGCAGTTTCACCTGGAAATCGGTGCGGCCAAGACATTCCACCGTGCCATCGTTACGCCAGCGCGCAAGATCGCCGGTGCGGTAGATCCGCTCATCGGCTTCGTCAATGAGAAAACGTTCGGCGGTCAGTTCCGGCCGATTGAGATAGCCGCGCGCGACGCCATCGCCGCCGATGTACAGCTCGCCGACCACACCGATCGGCATCGGCACCCGATGCGCGTCCAGCACATGCAGCTGCGTATTCGCCAGCGGCGCACCGATCGCAATCGGCGCATCGGCATGCACAACGCGATGATGACTGGACCACACGGTGGTTTCGGTCGGGCCATAGACATTCCACAGTGCGCCGACACGCGGCAGCAGTGCGGCAGCAAGATCGGCGGTGAGCGGTTCGCCGCCGCTGAGCGCCTTGAGGCCCGGATGGCCGCGCCAGCCCGATTCGACCAGCAGCCGCCAGGTGGCCGGTGTGGCCTGCATGACGGTGACGCGATGCGCCTCAAGCATGTGCCGCAAACGATCGGCATCGGCCGCGTCCTGCCGGTCGGCAAGCACAACGGTGGCGCCCACGGTCAACGGCAGGATCAGCTCGCATACCGCGATATCGAACGCCAGCGTGGTCACGGCCAGCACCACATCCTGCGCCTGCATACCGGGCACGCGGCGCATGCTGGTCAGCAGATTGACGACATTGCGATGACGAATCTGCACGCCTTTCGGGCGCCCGGTCGAGCCGGAGGTGTAGATGATGTAGGCATCGTCTTCGGCGTCGCCGATCGCATCGTGCGGGGTATTGCAGACGCCGTCCTTGATCCCGTCATCCTTGACCCGACTGTCCTTGATCCCATTTTCATCGATCGCCGCGAGCGACAGTGTAGGCACCGCATGCAGGCGATCGGCGACATTCGCGATCAACGCCGCATCGCCAAGCAGCAGGTGCAGCTGCGCATCCGTAGCCATGAATGCGATGCGATCCTGCGGCAATGAGGGATCGAACGGCACATAGCAGGCGCCCGCACGCAGCACGCCAAACAGCGCGGGCAACATATCCAGATTGCGTTCCAGCAGCAGGCCAACGCGGTCGCCGCGCTGCACGCCCGCAGCGCGCAGCGCCGCAGCGATCGTA
>JAYVSK010000323.1:0-1789 GCA_043775395.1 Lysobacter sp.
CCTGCGCTGAGGCGCTGGCGTCTGGCGTCGGCGCCGTTCACGCGCTGCAGTCGCGGCTGCAGATGGCGCGAGTGGTGTTCTCGGGTTTCCGATTCGGTAATCTCAACACATCGGCCGATCTCCACGCTGCCGGCATCATTACGGACACCGCATCGACATGAGTTTCCCCACCCGTATCGGCTTCGACGACGCACGACGCACGCTGGAGGCCGTCGCCGCGCGCCGCCTTATGTCCTCGGAGCGCGTCGCGCTGTCAAAAGCGCACGGTCGCGTGCTGGCGCAGCCGCTGACGGCGACCCTTCCGCAGCCTGGGTTCGATAATTCGGCGATGGACGGTTTCGCCGTGCGTCATGCCGATCTCAACGTCGATGGCGAAACGCTGCTGACGCTGATCGGAGAACAGTTCGCTGGTCGCACTCGGGATCTGAAGATTGGCGCCGGCGAGTGCGTCCGTATCACCACCGGCGCGCCGCTGCCGTCGGGTGCCGACTGTATCGTGATGAAAGAAAACACGCGTATCGAAGCCGGCCGCATCGAAGCCGACAAGGTGTGGGTAGTGTGTGCGACGAATCGCGGGCAGCACGTCCGTCGCGCGGGCGAGGATGTGGGCATTGGCGATGCCTTGCTTGCGGCAGGTCAAATGCTCACCCCAAGCCGCGTTGCGTTGGCTGCGGGGCAGGGCGTTGATCGGCTGGAGGTTGCACGGCGGCCGACGGTAGCCGTGTTCACCACCGGCGATGAACTGGTCGAACCGGGCCTGCCGCTGCGGCCGGGCGAGCTGTACAACAGCAATCGCGAACTGCTGATGGGTCTGCTGCGCGCCGATGGCTATGAGCCGGTGCTGTGGCCCAATCTTGTCGACGATCCAGCCGCAATCGACTCGGGTCTGCGCCATGCCGGGCATGCGTTCGACGTGGTCATCACCTGCGGCGGCGTGTCCGCCGGCGAGAAAGACCATATTCCCGCGCTGCTGCAGACCGAGGGCGTTGTGCATTTCTGGAAAGTGCGGATGAAGCCGGGCATGCCGGTGTTATTCGCCGACGGCGGTCGCCTAGGTGAAGCGCTGTTTCTGTGCCTGCCCGGCAACCCGGTGTCGGTGCTGGCGACGTATCTCACGCTTGGGCGCGCACTGTTGGACGCACTGCAGGGCCGCGCAGAACCGCGCCCACAGTTGCGGGCGCGCCTCAGCAGCGCATGGTGGAAGACTCACGACCGCCTCGAATGTCTGCGCGGCCGTCTGTCTTACGACGATGAAGGTCGGCTGCACGTCGAACCCAATCCCGCCGATGGCTCGCACCGCATGCGCGCCGCTGCCCACAGCGATGCACTGATTGTGCTGGGCGAGGGAGAAATGACGCTGCAGGCGGGAAGTCTGGTCGATGTATTGCCGTATTGACTCGAGTGGCACTTACTGAATGATCCTGCCAAAAAGAAGTTTGTATCTCCTGTTTTCGATCATAAAAGCAGTCAGCAGGTCCTTCGCTGCGCTCGGGATGGCGACTTAAAATGTGTAGCGCATGAGCATTCTCGAGCTTAGTCCCGCCGAAGCACTGCACCGACAGCGACACGGCGCCGTGTTGATTGACGTGCGTGAGACGCACGAGCGCACGCTGGGGATGGCCGAAGGCGCACGCGGCATCGCCATGGGCACGTTGATCTCATCGGCAGCAGAGCATCTCCCCAACAATGCGGTCGAGGTAATGTTGATCTGCCAAAGCGGTATGCGCTCGCTGCGCACGGCAGAGGCATTGTCCTCACAGGGGTATGTGAACGTCACGTCTGTTGCCGG
>JAYVSK010000324.1:0-3940 GCA_043775395.1 Lysobacter sp.
GTGCTCGACATCGAACTCAACGCGGTCACCGACAACCCGCTGCTGTTCCCGGACTTGCCCGGTGCGCGCGAGATCGAGGACCAGGTCGTTTCCGCTGGACACTTCCATGGCATGCCGCTCGCGCTGGCCATGAGTTACCTAAAGGCCGCCATCCCGGTGCTGGCGTCGATCTCCGAGCGCCGTACCAACAAGCTGGTCGATCCGGCAACCAGCGACGGTCTGCCGGCCTTCCTGATCGGCAACGAGGACGGCACCGAGAGCGGTTTCATGATCGTGCAGTACACCGCCGCGGCGATCGTCAACGACCTCGCCAGCCGGGCGCATCCGGCATCCGTCTACTCGATCCCGACCAGCGCCAATGCCGAAGACCACGTCTCGATGGGCGCGAACGAAGCCCGTCACGTGCTGTCCATGGCCGACGATCTGGGCAAGGTATTGGCGCTGGAGCTGGTAATTGCCGCCCAGGCGCTGGATCTGCGCCGCGACATGATCAACGCCGCACGCGATCTGGCCAGCCGCGCCGATGCCGCGACGCTGGCAGCGAAAGTGCAGGGCGGCCTGCAGCCAGCCGATGACGGCTATGTCGATTTTCTGGCCGAAGTCGAAGCGCTGCGCGCCGAGCTGTCGGCGGCCGAGCCCTTCCATCCCGGCAGAGCGGTGGCCGCCGCTCACGATGCGGTCCGCGCGCGCGTGCCGTTTCTCGACCGCGACCGCGCACTTGATGTCGATCTTGCCGCAGCGATGGTGCTGGTTCGCGAGGGCAGCGTGCTCGCGGCTGCGCATGCGGTGAATGACTGAAGCGTTCGACCGCAATTTTTGTAGCAGCAAGGGAAGTCGCGGTTTTCAACAGCCGGATGGCTGGTTCATTCGCAGCAATGAAACATATCAGGGTAAGCAATCATAGTGCGTGCAAGTTGCCTTTTCGGATTGCGCATGTCATCGCATCTATTGCGCTGCAGCCCTCGCGCCTCCCGGCGCTCCTACAGAAGCCATGCTTTCGATGTTCTTGTAGGAGCGCCGGAAGGCGCGAAACTGGTGATCTCGCAGCAACCTTTGCAATCGTCATCATGACTGGCTTGGCTGTGCGATCTATTTGACTGCGAAAATGGCTGCACCGGATTCGCTGCGGGCCTCGCGCCTTCCGGCGCTCCTACAGAAGCCATGCTTTCGATGTTCCTGTAGGAGCGCCGGAAGGCGCGAAACTGGTGGTCTCGCAGCAACCTTTGCAGTCGTCATCATGACCGGCTTGGCTGTGCGATCTATATTGATTGCGAAAATGGCTGCACCGGATTCGCTGCGGGCCTCGCGCCTCCCGGCGCTCCTACAGAGCGGTGTTTGCGGAGCGTGTATCGGGTTGACAGTTTTGACGCTGACCTTTAATGTATTAGCACGCTATTACGTTAGTTTATATGCCCAAGCCATGAAACACCGCCCCCAGCCCGTTCCCGATCACGACGCCGATGCCGCTCTTGAAGCGCTGTCGTGTGCGTTGGCCGGACTTTCGACGCCGGAAGCGGTGTGCGCGTTTCTGATCGACCTGTGCACGCCGGCCGAACTCGAAGCGATGGCCGACCGCTGGAAAGTGGTGCCTTTGCTGCTGGAAGGTGTGCCGTATCGCGAAATCCACGACCGCACCCTGGTCAGCGTCACCACCATCGGCCGGGTCGCGCGCGTGCTTGAACGCGGCGCCGGCGGCTATGGCCTGGCCATCGAACATCTGCAGCGGCCGAAGCGCCGCCGCGCCTGAGGATACTGTCATGCAACGAACCACCGCCGCGACCGAGCGGGACCGCCTGCGTATCGCCATTCAGAAGAGCGGACGGCTCAGCGAGCCCGCGTTGGCCCTATTGGCCGCCGCCGGCCTGAGCTGGCAGGAAAGCCGCGACAAGCTGTTCTACTACGGCGAATCGCTGCCGGTAGATCTGCTGCTGGTGCGCGATGACGATATTCCGGGCCTGATCGCCGACGGCGTCTGCGATTTGGGCATGGTCGGCCGCAATGTGCTGTTGGAGCAATCCTACGACCGCGCGTCGCGTGGCGCAGCGCCGGCATTCAGCGAGTGGCGCGCGCTTGGTTTCGGCCGCTGCCGGCTGATGTTCGGCATTCCCAGCGAATGGACCTGGGCGCCGGAGACGCAGCTGCCGGGCAAACGCATCGCTACCAGCTATCCGGCGCTGCTGTCGCGCTGGCTGTCCGATCGTGGTATCGCTGCCGATGTGGTAACGATGTCCGGTTCGGTTGAAATCGCGCCGCGCCTGGGCCAGGCCGATCTGGTCTGCGATCTGGTGTCCAGTGGCGCGACCCTGGTCGCCAACGGACTGAAACCGATCGAAGTGGTGCTGGACAGCGAAGCGGTGCTCGCCGGCCCTGCCGACGGTTTCAGTGACGTGCGCGCCGGCATCGCCGATCTGCTGCTGCGACGCCTGGATGGCGTGATGAAAATCCGCGACAGCAAGCTGCTGATGTTCCAGACCTCGCGTGCGCTGTTGCCGAGCCTCATGCAACTGCTGCCCGACGCCGAGCCTCCCACGGTGATGTCCCTAGACGGCGGCGGCGTGGATGCCAGCGGCAACGGCACCGGCGATATCGCGCTACAGGCGCTGTGCCACGGGGTGATGACGTGGCAGCGGCTGGAAGATCTGAAACGCGCCGGTGCGCGCGGGCTGATGGTGCTTCCGGTCGAAAGGATGCTGGCATGAACACCACGCCCAGCACGCCGCTTGCGAACAGGATCGACCTGAATCTTCTGGTCTGGGATGCGCTGGACGAGGCAGGCCGCCGTGCGGCGTTGCGCCGCCCCACGCAGGACTCCGCCGCAGCCGTACGGCTGGGCGTGGGCAAGATTCTCGCCCGCGTCCGCGCCGACGGCGATATCGCGCTGCGCAAATTTTCGCGCCTGCTCGACCGCGCTGCGTTGGATGTGTTTGAAGTGAGCACAGAGCAATTCCTGTCGGCCGAAGCCTCACTGGACGCATCGCTGAAGGCGGCGATTGTCGATGCTTCGGAGCGCATCGCTATTTTTCACCGAGACAGCGGCGCGCGCGAATACGCGGTCGACACCGCACCGGGCGTGCAGTGCCGTCGCGTGGTGCGTCCGATCGCGCGCGTCGGCCTGTACATTCCCGCCGGCAGCGCGCCGCTGCCCTCGACGATGCTGATGCTGGGCATTCCTGCGCGCATTGCCGGCTGCGCAGAAGTGGTGGTGTGCACGCCGCCGCGCGCCGACGGCACCGCCGATCCGGCGGTGTTGTTCGCTGCGCGCCAGTGCGGCGTCAACAAGGTCTTCAAACTCGGCGGCGCTCAGGCGATCGCCGCAATGGCGCTGGGCACCGAAACCGTGCCCGCCTGCGACAAGCTGTTCGGCCCCGGCAATGCCTGGGTGACCGAGGCCAAGCGTCAGGTATCCACGGTTGAAGGCGGCCCCGCCATCGACATGCCTGCGGGTCCGTCCGAGGTGCTGGTGATCGCAGACGGCGGCGCCAACCCCGCGTTCGTTGCCGCCGATCTGCTGTCGCAGGCCGAGCACGGGCCGGATTCGCAGGTGATCCTGCTCAGCGATTCCGACGTGCTGATCGCTCATGTCGCCCGCGCATTGGCGACCCAGCTCGCACAGTTGCCGCGCGCGGCGATCGCCCGCGAGGCTTTGTCGCAGTCGCGGTTGATCCGTGTGGCGTCGATCGCCGATGCGTTCGAGGTCAGCAATCGATATGCGCCCGAGCATTTGATTCTGGCGCTGCGCGAGCCGGAGCAATGGATGGATCGCGTACGCGCGGCGGGTTCGGTATTCCTTGGCGATTACGCCGCCGAGGCGCTGGGCGATTATTGCAGCGGCACCAATCATGTGCTGCCGACCGGCGGCGCAGCGCGCGCTTGGAGCGGACTGTCGGTAACCAGTTTCCAGACCGCGATCAGCGTGCAGAGCGTGTCCCGCGAAGGGCTG
>JAYVSK010000325.1:0-5760 GCA_043775395.1 Lysobacter sp.
CGTCACCGAATGCGGACGTGCGATGACCGCGCATCACGCGATGCTGGTCACCAATGTGTCCGAGGTCGAGCGTGCGCCGGAAGGCCGTGTGCCGCCCGCGCACGAAGACGAAGTCGCAACCATCCGCCATCTGCGCGAGATCTATGCGGAGATCGACACGCGTCCGGCGGTCGAGTTGTTTCATGAAGCGCAGCATCATCACAGCGAAGGTCTGTCGCTGTACGCATTGGGTCAGCTCGATCTAGTGGCTCGTGCGCGGCTGGACGATTTTTTTTACGCCATCGCACATGCGGTGCGCGCACGGATGACCTACGACGAGAAAAGCCACCGCGACCTGCTCGATGAGCTCAACGAGCGCCTGGTCGACAAATATTTCGTCAACTTCAGCCTGTTCGAGTCGATGCCCGACGTGTGGGCGATCGATCAAGTATTTCCGATTGTGCCGATCGAGCGTCTCGACGAGCGGCCCGACCGCCGCGGCGTGATCGCCGATCTCACCTGCGATTCCGACGGCAAGATCGATACCTATGTCGTGAGCGAAGATCTGCACAGCTCGCTACCGCTGCACGGGCTGCGCGCGGGCGAGCGCTACCGCATCGGCTTTTTCATGCTGGGCGCATATCAGGAAATCCTCGGCGACATCCACAATCTGTTCGGCGACACCGACGCGATCGAAGTGCGGGTCGGCGACGACGGCTTCAAAGTCACCCAGCAGCGCAAGGGCGACACCACCGACGTGATGCTGGATTACGTCGGCTACAAGCTCGACGACCTGCGCCGCATTTACCGCGCCAAGGTCGGCGCGGTGGATCTGAGCAAGGGCGAAGCCGCGCGTTTGAACCAAGCACTGGAAAACGGCCTGACCGCTTACACCTATTTGAGTGATGAGCCGCTGTCGTAACGCGTGTCACAGCGCGCCAGACATGATTCCGTGCGTATAGACTTCCGTTTCGCGGCGCGCATCGTCATTCCGACTTCAGTGCCAGTATCGCGCTTCCAGTCTGGGGTACGTATGCCGGGTCTTGATCTGCTGCGCGCCGTCGCGGTGGTATGGACGATGCTCTTCCACTCGTTTCTCGTCGGCGGACTGGGCGAAGACTGGTCATGGTTATCGCGCTATGGCTGGATGGGTGTCGATCTGTTCTTTGTGCTCAGCGGCTTTCTGATCGGCTCGCAGGTGCTGAAACCGCTGGCGAACGGCGGACGTTTTTCATTTCGCGATTTCTATACGCGCCGTGCGTTCCGGATCCTGCCTGCATTCTTTGCGGTGCTTGCGCTGTATCTGCTGTGGCCGGGGTTTCGCGAGGCACCGGGCATGGAGCCGTGGTGGAAGTTCGCGGGCTTCTTCATGAATGTGTCGATCGATTACACGAACAACGCCGCGTTCTCGCACGCATGGTCGCTGTGCGTCGAGGAACATTTCTATCTGCTGTTCCCGCTGCTGGCGCTGGCGCTGCTACGCCGCCCGTCCGTCAAAGTCTTCGCTGCGATCTGCCTGCTGATCGTTGCCAGCGGCATCGTGCTGCGTACCGGCACTTGGCTGCACTTCGATACCCCGGGGTCAGAGCGCAGCTGGTTCGTCGAGACTATCTACTACCCGACCTGGAACCGGCTCGATGGCCTGCTCGCCGGCGTGATGCTGGCCGTGTAGAAAACGTATCGGCCGGAAAGCTGGGCGCGTGCGTCGACGCGCGCTAACCTCGTGCTGTTGATAGGGTTAGCGACGATGGCATTCACTTTTTGGCTGTTTCGCGAGCGCACCGGTTTGCTTGGCAACAGTATCGGCTGGCCGGTGCTGTCGCTGGGGCTGGCGCTGCTGGTGTTTGCAGGTGCGCAGACCCACAGCTGGATCGGCCGCCATGCGGTGCCCGGTGCCGGCTGGCTTGCGGCGATATCGTTCAGTCTGTATCTGGCGCATAAGCCGATCTATGGGCTGGTGCAGACCTATTTCGGCGATGCGTTGGAAGGGCGGCGTTATGCCGCATTTGCGGTGTACGGCAGCACTTCGCTGTTGGGCGCCGCTCTGCTGCACTATCTTGTTGAACGGCCAGGGCTGCATCTGCGCAGATACTGGCTTGCGCGCCGTGAGCATGTGGTGTCTGCCGCATAGGCGGCATCATGAGGTGTCCGCCTGTTATCCCTCATGCGGCCAAAGTCTCCGGCAGGATAGACGCGCTTGACGTTGAAATTTTGCGATGCAAATCCCGCTGATCGCACGCGGCGATGAGCATATTTGCCCGAGCTTTGAATGAAGCCCGGTAAACGTATGTGATGATGATCCATCCGCTTTCTGGTGGTTGATGGTCCAGAACGCGACGGCGAGCACATCATCGGCACTGATTTTGATGGCTGCGGGTGGAATAGGATCATGTAGCCAGACGGGGGCGAATCGACAAGGAACGTTCCAATGACTATCAAACACTTTGCAATGCTCTTGGCTTCCGTAGGCGTGCTGAGTGCATGCCTTGCTGTTCCCTACGCGAATGCGGTAAGCCGTGGTCCAGCCGGCATCCAGGTGGAATGCGACGAGGTTGTCACGGTCTGCATGTCGATGGGATTTGACTACGAATACTGCAAAGCAATCGAAATGATCGCGTGCTCCGGTGGCGGCGGAGATGACGGTGGCACTCAGCCCTGAGCGTTGAAGTTCTAGCCGTCGAGCATCGATATGTTCGACGGCTGTCTCGATCTGATGACAGGCGTCAAACTTCCCGCACCACCTGAAACCCCCCAAACGACTTCGGTACCGGCATCACTTCGATTCGATTCACGTTGAGATGCGGCGGTAGATTAGCGATCCAGAATATTATCTCGGCGATATCGTCGGCGCTGATCGGGTCAGCGCCTGTATGCAGCATGTTCGATGCCACGCTTGGCTGGTATCGCACCAGGGCACGGATCGATCTCGATACCGATGTGGTGCCTACGTCGGACGACATCAGCGGCAGCGCCTATCTTGTGGATAGGGTCTGGGTGGCCCGGGTCTGGGTGATTCGGGTCCGGATGAATGGAGTCCGGATGAATGGAGTCCTGTTGGATCGGGTCGTCGCTGCATGCGCGGACATCTGCTCGCGGTTGAAACTCGCGCCTGCGATTGAATCCGACGATCACTCAAGCCTCGCGCCGCCGCGTTCAGCCGCCCTCGGACGGCGTCCCTGCGAAAGGCTTTGGTGGGCTGCGCCACGGCGCAGCGACCATCAGGACACCAACAATCATCAGGATCGCCCCGGCGATCCGCACTGGATCCGCCCGACGCGGTGCCTGCAGTATCCCGAAATGATCGAATAGCAACGAGGCGGTGACCTGACCGAGTATCGCGAGGCACACCAGCGATGCGGCGCCGAGGCGCGGGATCAGCAAAGTGAAACACGAAACGTAAAGCGCGCCGAGCAGACCGCCGGTCCATATCCACGGGGGCAATTTGGCGGCACCGCCGAGTAGAAGCGGGGTGCGTGTGAGCAGCAGGTAGGCCCCGAGCAGCAGCGTGCCAATCAGGAACGAGACAAACGCGGCCACGATTGAGCCGCCCACCTGCGCGCCGAGGCGCGCGTTCACCAGACCCTGCAGCGGCAGCATCAGGCCGATCGCCAGGGCCATGAGTGCAGGTAGCAGTAACTGCATGGTCATGTGTCCCGCGCGATCTGAAATCCCGCGAACGACTGCCGCACCGGCATTACTTCGATGCGGTTGATGTTGAGATGCGGCGGTAAGTTCGCGATCCAGAAAATGGTTTCGGCGATATCGTCGGGTGTGATCGGGTCGGCGCCTGTGTAAAGGCTTTCCGACGCGCTCTGATCGCCGCTGGTGCGCACCAGGGTGAATTCGGTTTCGGCCATGCCCGGTTCGATCGAGGTCACGCGCACGCCGGTGCCGTGCAGATCGCAGCGCAGATTCAGCGCGAACTGCGATACGAACGCCTTGGTGCCGCCATACACGTTGCCGCCCGCATACGGATAACTGCCGGCGACCGAGCCGATGTTGAGGATCGTGCCTTTGCGCTCGATTAGACCGGGCAGCAGCGCGTGGGTCATCGTCACAAGCGCGGTGATGTTGGTGTCGATCATCTGCTTCCACTGCAGCAGATCCGCGCGCTGCGCCGGCGCGGTGCCCAACGCCAGCCCTGCATTGTTCACCAGCACATCAATGGCGCGAAAATCCTCCGGCAGCGCATCGAGTGCGGCGCGCATCGCGGCTTCATCGCGGATGTCGAAGGCGGCGGTGTGCACGCGGTCGCGGCCCAGCTCATCTGCAAGCGCCTCAAGGCGTTCCGCACGACGTCCGGTGGCGATCACGCGCCAGCCGGCGTCGACGAAGCGTTTCGCTGCAGCGCGGCCGAAGCCGGAGGTGGCGCCGCTGATGAAGATGGTTTTAGTCATGTGTTCAGAGTGCCGGAAAGGGTTGGTGGTGGTGTCACCACAAATAGGGGATCAGCCGTTTGGTATCGCGCGCATAGGCCGGGTAGTCCGCCGGAAACGCTTCGGCCAGCACGCGCTCTTCGACCCGGATCCGCCACAAGAACGCCAACGTCACCGGCACGATCACCACCAGCAGCGACGACCCATGCGCGAGGGTCAGGCCGAAGCCCCAGAACGTTATCAGTGCGCCGGTGTAGGACGGATGCCGCAGCAGACGATACGGGCCGCTGCGGATCAACCGGTGGCCCTCGCGGATCGCGACATCAATGGTGAAAAATTCAGCCAGTGTGCGCACCGACCACGCTCGCAGCACGATGCCGCCGGCCATCAGTGCACAGCCGGCGATCAGCAGCGGCCGCTGCCACGCGATGGGCAAGGTCCACATGTCCTGGAACGACAGCCAGACGGCCAGTCCGACGGCGCTGTACACGGTAAGCAGCAGCAGTCGCAGCGTGCCCTGATCGCGGACCTCGTTGCGCTTCCCCGAACGGTGGCGGGCGCCGATCCACAGCTCGCTCAATGGCCAGAGGATGCAGAGCGCAAAAAACAATGATTGGAGGGTCATCGCGAATCTCAGCCGGACAAGCCGCCAGCCTACGCCAGTCGCGATCGCGATACGGTCATTGCGCGGCCGATTGCAGCGCTGCTTATTTCGCCTTGATCGCCATCGCCGGCAAACCGCCGCCGGAGAGCTTGCGTTTGGCTTCGGCAAGCTCGGTGGCGGTGCCGTAGGGCCCCATGCGCACGCGATAGACCGTTTTGTCCTTGAT
Source organism: Lysobacter sp. (assembly GCA_043775395.1). Lineage (GTDB taxonomy): Bacteria > Pseudomonadota > Gammaproteobacteria > Xanthomonadales > Xanthomonadaceae > Lysobacter_I. The sequence goes on from JAYVSK010000325.1 coordinate 5,186, forward strand.
CTGCGCCGACTCGACGCGTGCGCTGAGGCCGAGAAACGCGATCTTCGCCTTCAGCGCTTCGGCATCGCCGGAGGCGGCGTAGGCGCCGGCCTGCAGCAGATAGCGGGCATCGGTATTGGCGGCAGTCTCCACGGCGGGCGCCGGCTTCGGCGGTGAGATCGGGGTATTCGTGGTGACCGCTGCATTGGTAGGCGTTGGTGCGGGCGTCGGTGCGGGCGGCTTGGGCGTATCGATCGCGGGGGGTACTGCGGCGGTGCCGGCCGCATCGGGATTGGCAGGCGGGGTCGGCGTGTCGGCCGTCTGCCGCGCGGCTTGCTCTGCGCGGGCGCGCTGGGCCAGCTCAGCGTCGCTGAGCGGCGTCTCTTCGCCCGACAGCAGCGTGTAGAAATCGTAGTCCTGGGTTTTCGGTGCAGGTTCGGCAGCGGTCGCTGGCGTTTCACCTTCGCCGACGATGGGCTCGGCGTCGCTGATGCCGTCCACTGCAGCTGGCGGTGTGCCGGTATCCGGCGTGGCGCGAAAGAAACCTTCGCCGCTACCCAGGAATTTCGGCGCGATCAGGAATGCGCCAACGCCCA
>JAYVSK010000326.1:0-6056 GCA_043775395.1 Lysobacter sp.
CCGTTGGCGACCAAGGTGAAACGATGGTCAGTGCTCAGCGTCTGTACGATGCGCTGCGACTGCGCGGCCAGCGTTTCGGGATCGGCGCCGGACAGCGACATCAGTAGCAGCCGCGAGCCGGGGCCTTCGCCCAGTTCGTCCAGCAACAGTTTTTGTGCGGGCGTCTGCGCTGAGGGCATGAATTTGCGCAGATCGCCGCTGACCTGCAGGTGCCGCGAGATTGCGAACCCTCCGACAACCAGCACCAGCAACCACAGCGCCGCCAAGCCGGTCCTCATTGTGGCCTTCATGCCCACCGCTCCTTGCAGAATCCCGCGTATTGCGTCGTAGCCTGATCTTTACCGGCCGCGCGGGCGGCCTCGGGCTGCGCAGCACGCCTGCTGTCGCGGCGGGTGGCGGTCATCTTCACGCGGCCCTCACCCGCCCTGTCGGGCACCCACTCCCGCGTGCGGGAGAGGGAAAAGCGAGCGCAGCGAGCGAGGGTGAGGGGCTGTTGATCATTTCACGCCATTCCGGCACAGCGCCTGCAGCGCATCCGCATCGGTGTTCGCCTTCACCGCCAGCGCTGCACTGGCCAGCAGCGTCCGCTGCAGCAGGCCTTTGACGGGCCGTGTTTCGATGCAGCGCAGCTCAGCGCCCTGCCCGTACAGCACGATGTCGCGAATGCGTGCGGCCAACGCGTTGTCTTTCGGTGCGAGCGTCAGCGTCCAGCGTGCGCGATCGCCCTGCGCGGCGATGCGATAGGCGCGTTCGATCTGCGCGCGATCGCCCGCGAGCAGCGCGCCGAAGCTGCTCTGCAAACTGGCGAGCTCCGGCGCCCGCGACAGCGAAAACGTGCGCGGCGGCTTGCCGTTGCGGGCGATGCTGGCTTCCCCGGCCCGCAGCGTGGTGGTTTCGGCGTAAGGCGCACGTACTTCGCGCACCAGCGTGTCTGCGCGCGGGCGACGGTATTCCCCCGACATCCGGAGCGGCTGTTTCAGCAGCGGCGATTCGCGCACTTCGACAAACTCGGTACGCATCGGCGCCGGTCTTGCCAGTGCATTGAGAATCCAACCGCTGTCGACACTTTGCGCAGCAGCGCACGTGGCGAACAGTGCGAAGCACAGGGCCAGGCTAGACGGAGCGATTCGGCGCAGCATGATCGGCGGCAGCATCGTGGGCATCGGTTCGCGGCGCCTCGACGCCCCAGAAATCGTAGAAATTGAACCAGTTGTACGGTGCCTGTCGCGCCACATCCTCCAGCCGCACGGCGTAACGCCGGATCAATGTCGCAACCGCCTGTGCGCGCTGCGCGCGCGGAATGTCGATGCCGTCGCTGAAATTCTCGAAGATCAGGTCGTAGCGCTTACCGCCACGATACAGGCCGAAGCCCAGCGTCACCGGTGCCTTCAGTGCGGCGGCGATCTGCCAGGGCGCAGTCGGGAAAGGGGCTTCTTTATCAAAGAATGGCGCCATCACGGTGGTCCCGCCAGGATGCGCGCGGTCGATCAGCAGCGCGACCAGCGCGCCCTCCTGCACTGCCTGCTGGATCGCCAGCATCAGCCCCGGGCCGTCCTGACCGGCGTCGATCACGGTCGCCGCGATCTCGGGATTCAGCGCATCCAACAGTTCGGTCAATACCCGGTTGTGGGCTTTGTCCAACACCACCCGGATCACGTATTCCGGCCGCTGCCGCGACAGCACCCGCAGCACTTCGAAACTGCCCAGATGCGAGCCAAACAGCAGCATGCCGCGGCCCTGGTCGAGATGCGCATGCAGATCGTCGAGCCCGTGCACGCTGACATCGAAACGACGGGTGTTTTCGCCCAGCAAAAACACCCGGTCGAGAATGGTCGCAGCGAAAGTGTGCACATGCTTCGCCGCGTCCCACAGCGTCGCGCGACGGCCCAGCGCTTGGGTCAGCCATGCGCAAGAGGCTGCGCGCTCGGGCCCGCGCCGAAGCAGAAAATACAGGGTGATCGGAAACAGCAGCAGCCGTGCGATGCCGCGCCCGCCGTGACGGCTGATACTGCGGATCAACCACAGCGCAGCGCGACCGCCGCCTTCCGGGCGCGCTTTCCATTCGGTACTCATCGCGTGCTGCTCATGCCGGATGCACTTCATGCACCTCGCCGCTGGCGATGTAGACCGTGCGCACTTCGCTTCCGGCGATTGGCGTTTCGTCGCGCAAGACCCGGAACCGCCAGCGCAGCGATGCGTCCGGCGCATCGGGCAACGGCAACAGTTCGATCCACGCCGCCTGTTCCGGCAGCAGCGGCTGCAGGAATTTCACCTGCGGCATCCGCAGCGCGCCCAGCGCACCGTGCTGCGCTTCGATCGCCGCCAGCACGCGATCCAGCACCACCACGCCGGGCACGATCGGCCGACCAGGGAAATGGCCCGGCAGACAGGGATGGTCGGCGGAAATGGTGAATTCATTCAGTGGCGCGGCGGACATCAGCGGAAAAACCCCTGCCAGAAGGTAGGCCCCAGCGCCGCCATGCGTCGCGCGAAGTCGAACACATTGCGATACGGACGCACCGGAAACACGCGCTTGCGCAGCTGGAATTCCGCCAACATGAAGCCGCCCATCACGCCGTAATTGGCGACGTTGCCGATCCACGACCACTGCGCATTGGTGACCGTTACCGGTGCATCGATGCCCAGCTGCGCCAATACGCCGTCCGGCACCGCGATCAGCGCCAGCGTGAGGTTCATCAGCGTCATCAGCGCCAGCAACAGCGCCCACGCCAGAGTCAGCCCACGGGTGTACCGGTGATGCCGCGGCGTCAGCGGGATGCCGCTCTGGGCATAGAGCGCGCCCATTGCCTTGGCGATCAGCGGCTCGCGGCCCGGGCGCAGACTGCGCGCGAAATATCCACCGATCATCGCCGTGAACAATGCAGGCACCAGCAGCAGCGGCAGCAGCGCGAACCGCGAGTGCGCCAGTACGATCAGTGCCAGCACGGCCGCCGCCAGCGCCAGCCATGCGGACAGGCGCCGACCCAGCAGCGGTTCGATCAGCGCCAGCAGGGCGATATCGCCCAATGCCAGCGCTGCCAGCGTGGGCGAGCGATACACGCCCGCGCAGTAGGCCAGCGGCAGGTACGCCACCAGCAGCGACAGCCGCAGTGCGGCGATCACACCGTCTTGTGCTGTTGGACGTGCGCCGACAGCGCGCGCAGCGAACCGAAGATGCTGCGGTTGTCGTCATTGTCCGAACGCAGCTGGAAACCGTAGCGCTTGCTGATCGCCAGCGACAGTTCCAGCGCATCGATCGAATCAAGACCGAGGCCCGCGCCGAACAGCGGTGCATCGGGATCGATCTCGGCAGCGGCGACGCTGTCGAGATTGAGACTCTCGACCAGCAGTTCCGCCAATTCGAGTTCGGCGGGAATCAGTGCAGACATGGCAAACCATCCAGAATAAAGAGGGAACCGTCGGGCGAAGCAGCCGCATCCGGCGGTCGCGCGACATGATCGGGCGTCCGCAGGCCGCTGACGCCGACCGGTCCTGGGAAAGCGCCGCGACTTGGGTCGCAGGCCCGTACTACGGGCAGCATGGTACCGCGCGGTATGATGCCAGTCTCAGACTGCAACAAGAAGAGCATGACGGTCCGAATCGCCGCGACACGCAGGGGAATGGAGCCCATTATTTCGATCCGGTCGCTGATGGTGCTCGCCAGCACCGCAGTGGCGGCCGGTCGGCCCCGTCCCGTTTCGCGGACGCTTTGGGCATGAACAGAGCCTTGGCCCACCCGGGCGCTGCATTGACAGTCGATTACGTTCAGGAAAGCGCACCGGACGCGCTGCTGAGCGCAGATACCCTGGCGGTTTTCGGTTTCGGCAACGACGCACCGTATTGCGACGATCCGCGCTATCTGCGCATCCCACTGCAGCCGTACGGCATGGCCCCGTTCGAGCACTGGCGCAGCGCCGGCCCGGTCGACTGCGGGCGCGAGGGCGACGTAACGAGCGGTCAGATCCGCTGGTCCAGCGACGGTCAGCTGACCTTCGGCGTGATCGAGATCGACGAGCCCGCGGGCACGCGTCCCGATCACAGCGACCTGTGCGAAGCCGCCGAGCGCGCCTATACCAAGCTGATCGATTTCGTCTCCGGCAGCCGTACGCCGCATCTGCTGCGGGTGTGGAATTATCTGGATGCGATCACCCAAGGCGACGGCGACGCCGAACGCTACCGCCAGTTCTGCGTCGGCCGCGCCCGCGGGCTTGGCCGTTTCGACACCATCGAACTGCCCGCAGCGACCGCGATCGGCCGCTGCGACGGCCAGCGCACGCTACAGGTCTACTGGTTGTCGGCGGATCAGCGCGGCACCCCTGTCGAGAATCCCCGGCAGATCAGCGCCTATCGCTATCCGCGCGAATACGGCCCGCAGTCGCCCAGCTTTGCACGCGCGATGCTGCCGCCGCCGGATAGCCGGATGCCGCTGCTGCTCTCAGGCACTGCCAGCGTGGTCGGTCATGCCTCACTGCATGTCGGCGAGCTGCTCGGCCAGATCGGCGAAACCTTCGCCAACTTCGACGCGCTGCTGGCCGAAGCGCGCCGGCATCGGCCGTCGCTTCCCGCAGGGTTCGGCAGCGGCACCCGGCTCAAAGTCTATGTGCGCGACGCCGAAGACCTGCCGGTGGTAGCGCAAGCGCTGGACGCCCGCTTCGGGAGCTCGGTGCCGCGCGTGCTGCTGCACGCCGCGATCTGCCGCCGCGAGCTTGCGGTGGAAATCGACGGCGTGCACGCGTGAACGCTTGAATTCACCGCTTGCGCAACCATCTCTGCGCCGTTACTCCGCAACTTAGCAACGATCAAAGGGGAAACACATGGGTCTGGTCAGTTTGATTTGGGGCATTTTCGCGATGCTCGGCATGTTCATCGCACTGATTCCTCTGCTGGGCTGGATGAACTGGGCGGTGATTCCGTTTGCTGGAGTCGGCGCGATCATCGCCGCCATCGGCATCGCGCTCACGTCGACCGAAAAACGCGGTCGCGCCAAAGTTGGCCTGCTGCTCAACGCGATCGTCATCGTGGTCGCGGCGATCCGCTTGAGCATGGGCGGCGGGATTATCTAAGCCCAACATTCGGTAGAGCGGCTTTCAAGCCGCTGCTGTTTCCGGGTAAAGCAGCGGCTTGAAAGCCGCTCTACCGCAGGTCGCGCGCCGCGACCAACGCCCGCGTATGCGCATGCTGCGGGTTGCGCAGCACATCGGCGGTATCGCCGATCTCGACGATCTTCCCCGCTTCCAGGACTGCGATGCGTTCGGCCACCGCAGCGGCAGCCGTAAGGTCGTGCGTGACGAACAGCAATGCAAGCCCGCGCTCGCGCTTCAGCGTCGCCAGCAGCGCGAGGATCTCGCGGCGGTGATGCGCATCGAGCGCCGACACCGCTTCGTCGCAGACCAGCAGATCCGGATCGCAGGCCAGCGCGCGGGCGATCGCGATGCGCTGACGCTGGCCGCCCGAGAACTGGTGCGGATAGCGCGCGCCCATGGATGCTTCCAGCCCAACCGCCGTCAGCAGTTCGCCGGCTTTCGCTATCTGCGAGGCGATATCGCCGATACCGTGGATGCGCAGCGGTTCGCTCACGATCTCAGTCACGCGCATGCGCGGATCGAGCGACGCATAGGGATCCTGGAACACCACGCCGATGCGTTTGCGCATCGCCCGCAGTGCGGCGCCGCGCAGCGCGGTCAGTTCGATATCCTCCAGCCATACCCGGCCCTGCGCGCCGCGCAGCAGACGCAGCACCGCGCGGGCAAGCGTACTTTTTCCGCTGCCGCTTTCGCCCAGCAGTGCGAGGCCCTCGCCGCGATGCAGGGTGAGCGAGACATCGTCCAATGCGGGTTTGGATATTCGCGGGTATTGCATGCGCATCGCTTGGGCGCGGAGCAGCGGTTGCGCTTTTGTAGGAGCGGCGTCTTTTAACAGCCGAATAGCTGGTAAAGCCGCGATTGAAGCGCTAGAGGCCTCTCCGAATAGGATTGCCGCATCGGCTGTCGCGGCTCCCGCCGCTCCTACACGGACATCCGGCAACGCATCCGCCCTGATCAGCTCGCGCGTATACG
>JAYVSK010000327.1:0-5335 GCA_043775395.1 Lysobacter sp.
CTTCGCATCCACTTCGTGTTTCACCCATTCGATCCGCATTGCGCACAGGGCGATGGTGTAGCGGCTCAGATCTTTCTTGTCCGGACTGCGATGTTCGGCGACGTAGCGCTGACAGTCGCCGTCGTGCGCTTCAGTAACGATATCGTAAGTCCCGCTATCGTCCGCCTTCAGGCCGTAGCGCCAGAGCAACTGCTTGTTGGTCAGGTCGAAGCGCATCTGTTCGTACGAATGCACAGTCTTTCCCGGGCCGTCGTCGTAGATCGCGTGCAGGGTCAGCGTGTCCGGCGCGGACAGCACGATCGTGGTCCGCGTCGGCAGAGTCTCGAAGCGGTCCGGGTGCTGATAATCGCGATAGCGCAGGGTGCCGGCCCATGTGCCCTCGACCGCCGCGATCGCCGGCTCTGGCGGCGGGTCATACAGCGCCTGCGCGGGCGCCGCGAACAGCAGCATTACGTAAAGCAGCGTTGCGTAAAGCGGCATTGCGTAAAGCGGCATTGCGCAGAGCAGTGCGGACGGTTTCATGCAGTGGACTCCGTCAGAAAGAGATAGGGATCAAACATCTGTCTGGTTGCCGATGATGCGTGGTCAGACCCGCAGCCAACCTGCCACTACTTGCCGCAGCTCGTCTACGCCCGCCTTCGATTCGGAAGACAGCGTCTGCACGCCAACGCTGTCGCCGTAGTTGGCCTGCAGATCCTTGCGTACGGTCTGCAGCACGGTCATGCCGGCGCCGCGGCCGAGTTTATCGGCCTTGGTCAGCACCGCGTGGGCGGGCAGGCCGTTTTCGACCGCGAAACCGAGGATCTGGCGGTCGTAGTCCTTCAGCGGGTGGCGGATGTCCATCACCACCACCAGGCCTTTGAGCGCTTCGCGGCTGCGGAAGTAATCGCCCAGGAACGCCTGCCAGTGCGCCTGCAGGTCCTTGGGCACCTTGGCGTAGCCGTAGCCGGGCAGGTCGACAAGGTATTTGCCCTCGTGCGGAGCCAGCCCGAAAAACACCAGCTGCTGAGTGCGTCCGGGGGTCTTGGAGACCCGGGCCAGCGCGTTCTGCTGGCACAGGGCGTTGAGGGCGCTGGACTTGCCGGCGTTGGAGCGTCCGGCGAAGGCCACCTCGAAGCCGCCGTCGGGCGGCAGCTGCCGTGGGGTGTGGGCAGCGAGCAGGTAGTCGGCGCGGGCGAACGGATTTTTGGGGTTGGTCATCGGCATAGGATCGCACGCGGCGGCACGATTGCCGTTTGACCGGGTTCGGTGACGCGACGATAATTTGATGGTTTCGGCCTGCGGCTGCTTTTCGCAGGTTCCGCGTCTTGTCGTCCTGGTTGTTCCTTTGGAGTGTTGAGCATGCGTCACGCCCGTGCCTACGGTTTTGCCGGTCTCGCGGTTCTCGCGGTCGCGGCGGCTGCCGCCATCGCCCAGACCACGGCCGTTCCCGTGCCCGAAGCCGCACCGGTCGTGGCGGCGCCGCTGGATGTGTCGGCAACGGCTGCGTTGTCCAAAGCCAAGCCCGGCGATGCCAAGGCCGGCGCCACCAAAGCCGCCGCCTGCGCCGCCTGCCACGGTCTGGACGGCAACGCCACCGACCCCACGCTGTACCCACGTATTGCCGGCCAGAGCGAACGTTACATCGCCCACCAGCTGGCGCTGTTCAAAAGCGGCGAGCGTGCCAATGCGATCATGCTGCCGTATGCGACCGCACTGAGCGCCCAGGATATGCGCGATGTAGGCGCCTATTTTGCGACCCGGAAGTCGGGCGCGGGCATCGCCGACGACACCGCGATCGTCGATGCGAAGAGCCCCTACAAGGGCATGAAGTTCTACGAGGTCGGCCAGAAGCTTTACCGCAGCGGAGACAGCAGCCGCGACATCCCGGCCTGCATGGCCTGTCATGGCCCCAGCGGTGCGGGCAACCCGGGCCCCGCCTATCCGCACGTGGGCGGTCAGCAGGCGTGGTACACCGCCCGCCGTCTGCAGGAATACCGTACCGGCACCACCACCGTGCGCGATGCGGCCCTGTTCAACGTGATGGCCACAGTGGCCAAGCCGCTCACCGACGAAGAAATCCAGTCGCTGTCCAGCTACATGCAGGGCCTGCACCCGCGCGTCGAACAGAGCGGCGGCAAGGGTTGATCGAGGCAGGTCTGATCGATGCGTCGATGCGTCTGCTTCCATTGCAGTGCGCATCAGCACTGATCGGCGCACGCTGCGATTGAACTGGAACGCCGGCACGGACATCCTTTTGTGCAGGCGTTTTTATTTCCCCACTTCCACAAGCTTTCTGGATTCCGCCCATGCCGCGTGCCATCGCCTGGTTGATGATGTTGCTTCTTCCGCTGAGCGCCTGCGCGCAGGCGCCTGCGGGCTTGCCTGTGGTTGGCGAAGATTACGACGTGCTGGACAAGGGCCAGCGTTGGCAGGCGCCGAACGGCAAGATCGAGGTGGCCGAGGTCTTCGCCTACTCATGCCCGCACTGCGCGGCATTCCAGCCGTATGTAGATGCCTGGAAAAAGAAACTTCCGGCGGATGTGAGCTTCGTCTATGTGCCGGCCGCCTTCGATAAAGAAGATCCTTACGGGAAAGCATTTTTCGCAGCCGACAGCGCCAAGGCGCTGGCGAAGATCCATCAGCCGCTGTTCGATGCGATCCACGAGGCTGGCGAACTGCCGCGCAGCACCGCCACCGTTGACGAGATCGGAACCTGGTTCGCCCAGCGCGGTCTGAACCGGGCCAAGATGGTGGGTCTGATGCAGTCCAATGCGGTTGCTGCGCAGATGACCCGGGCGCACGATTTTGCCGTCGCCAACCGGGTGAGCGGTACTCCCATGCTGGTCGTCAACGGCAAATACGTGGTCCGCACGCGTTCGGCGGAAGACCGGATGCGGGTGGTCGATGCGCTGATCAAGCTGGAGCGCTCCGCAGCGAAAAAACGCTGAACCCCACGTTTGGACTCGACGTTTGAACGCCGCGCTTGAACTTCGCACCGAATAAGCACGCTGACGCGCACGCTGCGCGCAGCTTCCAGAATCCGTCAGGAGATCCACAATGAAGCTACACATCACGCTCGCCCTGTTGGCCGCGTTTGCGCTGTCGGCCTGCGGCGGCAAGCAGGACGAAGCGGCCACCGCGCCGGTGGCCGCTCCCGCCGCCAGCGTGCCGAATGATGCTGAGGTGATGGCTGCGGCCGAAGCCCTGGCCAAGGCGTCTGCCGATCCGAATTCAGCCGCTGCGGCTGCGCCCGCTGTCCCCGCACCGGCGGAAGCCGCACGGGCAGCCCTGCCCGCCGCCGCACCGGCCAATGCAGGGATTCCGGGCCTCAAGCTGGGCGTCGACTACGAGATCATTGCGAACGGTCAGCCCTTCGAGCCGCTCAACGGCAAGATCGAAGTGGTAGAAGTCTTCAATCACGTCTGTCCGGCCTGCGCCGGGTTCCAGCCGCTGGTGGTGAGCTGGAAGAAAAGATTGCCGCCCGACGTGCGCTTCACCTACGTGCCGGCCGCCTTCGGCGGCAACTGGGACCAGTTCGTGCGCAGTTACTACGCCGCGCAGACCATGGGCATCGCCGAAAAAGCGCACGAGCGGGTCTACGATGCGATCCATCTGGACAACAAGCTCAAAGGCGAGCGCGGCAGCGACAGCGACGCCGAGCTCGGTGCGTTCTACGCCCAGTTCGGCGTCGACGCCAAGCAGTTCGCCAGCAATATGAAAAGCTTTGCGGTCAGCGGCAAGTTCAACAAGGCCAAGCAGTACATCGTGTCGCAGCGTGTGGGCAGCACTCCGACGATCATGGTCAACGGCAAATACAGCGCGATCGGACGCAGCCCAGATGAGCGCCTGCGGGTCGCCGACGTGCTGATCGCCTACGAACGCGCCCAAGCCACCGCGCCCGCAGCGGCTCCCTGAGTCGCGCGGGATTCGGGCCCGGGACATCATGGATGCATCGATCATTGTCGGGCGGCAGGCCGACGCGCCTGTCGCTGCCCTGCGGCGGCTCAGATTGCTGAGCGCCAACATCCAGGCTGGCACCAGCACGCGCCGCTACAGCGATTACGCCACCCGCAGCTGGTCGCATGTCTTGCCGCTGGGCGACAAGCGCAATTCGCTGGACACCATCGCCGATCTTGTTGCCCAGCACGACATCGTCGGGCTGCAGGAAAGCGACCCGGGCAGCTGGCGCTCCGGCTTCACCAACCAGACCCATTATCTGGCCGAGCGCGCCGGCCTCGACTACTGGAGCCACCAGCCCAACCGCCGGGTCGGTATGGTCGCGTCCAGTGCCAACGCGCTGCTGTCGCGCATGGAGCCGGTGGAAGTCAGCGACCATCCGCTGCCCGGCCGCATCTCCGGCCGCGGCGTGCTGGTCGCGCGATTCGGGCGCGATACCCACAGCCTCACCATTGCCGTCGCGCATCTGTCGCTGGGCGCCGGCTCCCGCAAATCCCAATTGGCCTTCATCGGCGAACTGCTGCAGGACCATCCGCATACGGTGCTGATGGGCGACTTCAACTGCACTGCCGAGCAGCCGGAGATGTCGGTGCTGTTCCAGCGCACCCGGCTGCAGCCGCCGGCCTGCACCGTGCACACGTTTCCGAGCTGGCGCCCGCAGCGCGCGATCGACCACATCCTGGTCAGCGACGGCCTGCAGTGCGCGGGTATGCGCGCGATGCCGGCGGCGTGGTCCGACCATCTGGCGCTGTCGATCGAACTGGATGTGCCTGCTTCGCTGATCGGCTGACGGCACGTCCGGATACGGCGTTGATTTTCAGTCTCTGGCGGTGCTGCTGTGCACGTTCGGCCTGCCCTGAGCGGCACCAAAGTCAAGCTGACCGGATCGCATCGCATGTTCATATCGCCGCAATGACCTGGATACAACCCTGTCTGCTATGACAGCTATCGCTGAAATACGATTGACATGACATTGGGGTCCAATGGGGCCATCGAAACAGCCGGCAAGGATTGCCAGGGACCATCGAATACATCGACAGCGCTCCGGGTCATGGAACGACCCCAGACACACAGCAGTTCCAACGCGATACAGCGTGCACCGTTAATGCCGGTCAGCGCACTGCGACTGGTATTGCTTATGTGCACGGCGTTATCCCCTGGTCAGGCCGCCCTATCGTGACAAGACACATGATGCAGCGGGCTGAAGCCCGTTCTAGCGGGGCAGATTGACAGGCGTCAGCCCTGCGCCCGGTTGGCCACGTCGTGGGCGATGGATGTGTTGTGGACTTCAATGGGTCATCGATCAAAACCAGATTCTGATTCCAGCGACCACGCGCGTATCGCGCGTCGATTCGCCTTCGTCGCGCATAAGGGCTGCGGTGTCGCCGAAGCTGCG
>JAYVSK010000328.1:0-6974 GCA_043775395.1 Lysobacter sp.
CACCCGCAGCAGCGTGCTCATACCGAAGTGACGTGCGCCCTCGATGTCGCACGAGACGCTGTCGCCCACCATCCAGATCTGACCGGGTTCGACGCCCAGTTTCTCGATCGCCAGCTTGAATGGCGCCGGGTCGGGTTTATCGGCACCGGCTTCTTCCGACGTCACCACATAGTCGAAACAATCGTCGAGACCGAAATAGATGATCTTCCTGAACTGGATCTGCGACGTCAGGTCGGTGATGATCGCCGTCGAGATATCGCTGTTGCGCAGATTGATCAGCAGTTCGCGGACGCCGGGAAACAGGCTGCATTGGGACAGGAACGTCCGCCAGTACGTCTGCTCAAGATCGAGCGTGATCAGCAGCTGGGTCTTGCGGCCCAGAATTTCGATGCCGCGCTGGAAATACAGCAGCCGGCTGTGAGAGCTGGCCGTATGTCCAAGCTGTTTTTTCACTTCTCCCCGCGCCTGCGCGAATGCAGAGCGCACGCTGGTGGGATCCGCGCCCAGCAAATGTACGGCTTTGGCTTCGGTGGCGGCGCTCGCCTTGGCATGCGGTTGATCGTAGGCGTACAGCGTATTGTCGGTATCGAAAATGATGGCGCGCGGCGCACGCAGTGTTTTCGAGGGCGTTTGAATCACCATGTCACCGGATCCTGTTCTTGAGCGATTCTTCCATCTGAAGCAAGACCATCAGCTGCATGATTCCGGTCATTCCTTCTTCCCATCGCGGTTGTACGTCGAGAAATTCCTGCAGGCCCGGCATCAGCGTGTTTGCGGTCATCGCGATATCTTCTGCAGAGACATCGCCTTCGATGGTCATTTCAACTTCTTCGGAATCTTCGGAGAGCTCGACATCCAGATGCAGTCCGCAGATGCCGATCAGCATCCGCGCCAGACGCTCGTGGTAGCTGCCGTTTCTGATCAGCGCGGATAACTTCAGCGGCAGCGCTTTGTGGGATGAAGGATTTTCCAGCTGATCGGTGTTGACCGGCCGCAGTTTCAATACCAGATCGGCCGATGCGCGTTGCGGAATAACATAGCGCTGCGCGTCGATCGCGCGACGTTCGATCGAGCGGAGCACGGTGTCCAGCGCGTGCCCACGCTCGTGCACATCGCGCTGGATTTTCCATGAACGCCGCAGCTGTTCGTCGATGTCCAGATAGACGGAAACGTCGAATCTGCTGATGAGCCGGGTCATCCGCAGGGCATGCAACCCCGACACGATCAATACATCGTTGCGATGCAGCCGGTTGGGCGCGAGAAAGCGGCCGGCGGCGTGATCATAGTGCCGGTTGACGATGCTTTTGCCGTCCATGATCGCAAGCACATCTTCGTTGAAGCGCTGCAAATCATTGGCGCGCGGATTGAGGTGGGTCAGCCCCTTCCACATAGGGGCGTAACGATCCCACACGTGATAATCGTCGCCGGACAGGTGCACGACCGAGTGCTGACCGAACAGGCCAGCAAGCGCCTGACTCAGCGTATCCTTGCCAGAACCGGAGTCGCCTGCAATACCGATTTTCACCGGCTTTTGCGCGATCCGATAGTAATCATTTCTTGACACCCGTTCGCGCAGCATTTGCGCGATCAGCACCAGGCCGGTCGCCACGATCAGCGTCATCCACAGCGAATGCATGTGCGGCGTGATCAGCCCGTCGATGCCGGTCAACGTGGGCTGGGGGTCATACCCGAACAGCGGAAGGCTGGCACCTGAGGAAATCAGCAAATGCATTCCCAGCACGAGCAGCGACAGTGCGCCGGTCATCAGCGCTGCGCTGCGGTCGCCCTGCAGCTGATGCGCGACGAGGAAGGGTACCAGCCACAAATACCAGCCAGGCGGAGCAGGCGTGGTCAGCACCACCAGAAAGAACGATAGCCCGGTTACCGCGATCAACAGATCGAAGCTGATCCGACGCAAGCGCCACACCGCATACATGGTCAGCATGTACAGCGTCGGGGTCAGATACAGATGCAGCGATTGTCCGATCGGCAATGCCAGATCAAACACGCGGCCCGCCTCCGGGGTGCCAAGCACCATGGCGCGGAAACCGTGCGAAAACAGCCAAGGAATCTGCGAGACGATCGTGGCAGAGAAACCGACCGCGAACGGAACGGCCATCGACCGCAGGCGTTTGTTGCGCCAGAGATAGATCGCGATGAACGGCAGTGCGAGCACCATGCTGAATTTCGCCGCTAAAGCCAGACCGAATACGACGCCGCTCGCAGAGGCGCGATATTGACGGATCAGCAGCAGAGAGAGCAGCAGGAAAGTCACCGGGACGATGTCGGTCTGCCCATTCCAGTAGGTCACGAACAGTGCGATCGGCGACCACCAGTACAGCCAGAGTAGTTTGCGGGGTTGCTGAGGAAACAACGCGTGAAGCAGATACAGCGCAGCCAGGTCGACAAGCAGCAGGCTGACCCGGAACCCCATACCGGTGAAATAGTTGCTGTCGGCCGCAACATCCATCCACCAGCCAAGAACCGTCGTGGGCAGATGCGCCAACAGCATCACCGGACCGTACGGATACGTAACCGGACTACCGCCGGAAAACAAGAAGTCCGACCAGGGGTCGAGCGAAGGATGCGTGACGGCGTCGTACAGGAACGGTACGAACTGCATCTGCTGGATCTGCGGAACAAGCCAGATCACAAGTGCAATACGCAGCAGCAGCCCGGCCTTGAAGACGGGATCGCGCAGGATCGGGCCGAAGTTCATTGCCAACGCAAAGGCTCCTTGGTGCAGACCGCATCGATATGGATCCCCGTCTGCTGCAGCAAGGCCTGAAGCTTCGGAATCGCATCTTCCTGGGTATGGCCATGCAATTCAGGGGATGCGATGCAGATGCGAATACCGGCCTGCTGCAGTCGTGCAGCCTGTGCGCCGTCGAGTGGGAACCGGTTGAAGCAGTCGACCCAGACCCAGTCGGCCTTCCCCGCAAGCGATAGCGCCGCATCGATGGTTTCGTATTCGGAAACGCGAACGGCGCAACGGCGCTCGCCGCGGCGCGTGGTCCGCACCAGAAACGGAAACGATTGATCGAGGAAGAAAAAGTCTTCGATGCCATGAGCGTTCATGAGCGCGATCAAACGGTCTTCTAGACCTTCTTCTTTGACATTCAGAATCAGCAGGCGGTGGCGATAGTGCTTGACCCAGTCGTCGAAGCGTTCGCCGTCCGCGAAAGGATCGTGATGGATGATGAGCTCGTTTCCATAGCTGCGAATATCGACTTCGATCCCGTATGCGGTTTGGGTTTCCTGCAGCTGGTCCGAGGTGTTTCGACGATGTTTGACAATGATCATGATGTTTGCCTGAGGTCGTTGCGAAGACGGAGACTGAAATCCATAGTGCGCTTGATGAAACGCATTTTTGCTTGCCAGTTCACGTTCCAGTGCGAACTGCCGTGGGCACGTGCGCCGAAGTCGACAGGAAATCTGCGGATCTCCAGCCTGCGATGCAGCGCTTGGTAATAAGCGTACAGGTCGAGCGAGAAATCGCGCGGCGGATTGCTCCAGCAATCGAAAAAGCTTCGCGAGAACATCGTTGGCTGTGCGTTGATATCCCACATGCGATGCCGCAACAGCAATGTCTCAAAGACCGACATGCCGATGGTGAATATGACATCAGCGATGGGCCGGCCGCGACGACGCCCTTTGACGAACAGATTCTGCGGATGGCTGGATGTCTCGAACATCTGCAGGCCCAACAGGGCATCCTGTGGGTCTGTTTGCATGTCCGCATGCGTCCATCCAAGTACCTCGCCACGCGCCTCACGCAGGCCGGCGAGGATGCCGTAACCGTAGCCTTGATTGATATCGACACGTACTGTGCGGATCCTCGACTGGCCTGTCAGCAGTTCAGCGAGAACCGACGGAGTGTCGTCGGTCGACCCGTTGTCGACAAGAATCACTTCGATTCCATCGGCAATGAATAGCTCCTTCAGCCTCGCAACCAGCAACGGCAGATTTCGCGCCTCGTTGTAGCAGGGGATCACCAGCGATAATCGCGGCGTGGACATCGTCACGACCGGCGATGTGGGAGTACGTAGCGATTCGCTGCTCATTGGGAGACGCTTCCGATGTCCTTCCCGGCATGGAAGACCAAGCGCTTCAGGCCGAGATAATTCAGTGTGGCGGAAATGGCGGTCGCCACCAGAAAAGCGGCCGCTAATACAATTTCCGTGCGACCTCCAATGCGGATGACGCCGGCATTGGCGGCGACATTCGCCGCGAGCGCGAAAAGGTAAACGCCGATGAATTTACCCGCTTCCTGCCACTGCCAATGTTTCTCGACGCGGAAGGTGAATATGCGGTTGGTGAAGTAACCGAATACCGCGCCTGCAACATACCCGCTGGCTTTTGCGGAGTGGGTGGCGATGCCCATGGCGAGTAAAGCGCGATAGGCGAAGAGGTCGATCGCGACCGACGTGAAACCCACCACGAGAAATCGTGCGAACTCGCTGCGCAGGAGTATTCGACGCATCACGGCTCAGTCTTCGAGCCGTGCCGGTCGGCGCATGGCGTAACGTTGCTCCAGTGCGCTGCGAGACGGCTCTGGAACGCGAGAGTCGTGTTCGAGGCGATAGGGGTGTGACGCCCACTTATGGAAGCAGGACTGCCAGTATTCGAATGTGCGCAGATCGTCCGGCGTGCCCCAGCAAAGATAGTAGGTAATCAAAAAAACGCGCGCACGAAGCCCCGATGCGATCGCGTCGTTGATACAGATATCGACATAGAACTCCCCGTTGACTCTTGCGTCCCGCGCGATCATGGCCTCAGCTGCGGCAACGAAGTCGCTGCCGCGTTTGAAGGTGAACGCGCCGATCAACGAAGGATCGTTCGCAAGATCGCCCAGCGGCTGTTTGCCGGTCACGGAAAGCACCCGCCCGTCCACTTCTTCCACCCAACCGTAATAAGCGGGGCGCCGGACTGCGCCGGGATACCGGCGCGCAGCCCAGACAATGACGTCCACGTCCGGATCGTCCAGCAGCTCGGCGAGCGCATGGTGATCATAGAGCGCGCCGTTGTCGCATGCACCGATGGTGAGCGGCAGCGACCCATCAATGCTGTCCATGCCCAGCAGGCATGTGCGCGCCTGACCATCGGTCACCTGCGCGATCTCAATGAGTGTGCTGCCGGGGAAAACGTTTTGAAGCGTGGCGGCGATGCTGTCGTGTCCGGGCAGATCGCGGCGCATGACGAAGCCGTAATGTTCCGCTTCGGGCAGATCAAGTGTGGCCTGCACGACCATCGGTCGACCCGACACCGGGATGAGCGGTTTCGGTTGCACGTAGCCCTCACGCGAGAAACGCTCGCCCAGCCCCGCCATCGGTATCAGTACGGATCCGCGTTGATGCACTTGCGCCTGCGCGTGCGTGGGGTCACAAAGTGCGCGAAAGGCGTCCGACCAGTAGCGGTATTCTTCCAGGTCCTGCGGCGTGCCCCACTGCATGAAATGATTGAGCTCATACACCAGAATGTGCCGGCCATCCGCCAGTAGCGGCCGATAAGCGAGGCTGGCGAAATATTCGCCGTTGTAGGACAGGTCGTCGTGCCCGATGCAGCGGCGGAACGCATCCAGCATCATTGCGGCGGATGCGTAGTAATAGGTGCCGCTGGAGCAGAACTCGCCCATCGGATGGTCGGTATAAGATTGTTTTTCCTGGATAGCAGTGATCCTGACGCCATCGGTACGTACGTAGGCGTACGTAATGGAACCCAGCATGTGCGGATGGAAGCCGGTGTAGCACGGGATAGCGCCGTCGCAACCGCTTGCTGCGACCACATCCACGAAATCCGCATAATTCCATATGCACGTGAAATCGCAGTAATTAACGATGGTTGGCTTGTCGAGATCGATATGACCGACCGCCTGCAATACTGCATTCGCAGGCCCGAGTTTATGCGGTGCGATACCAACGATCCTGCCGGTTGGGCAATACTTGGCGATCTGTTCCGCCATTGCATATTCGGGAGTGTTCAGATGGTCTTGGTTGCAGATAAATAAAAAGTCGGTTTCGCCCGGAAACATGTCGATCACATGCGCGATGATCGGTTTGCCGTCGACCACGATCAGTGGCTTGGGCACTTGGTACCCTGCGCGGCGAAAGCGTTCCCCGAATCCGGACATTGGAACGATGATCTGCATTCAAACTCTTCCCTGAACGGTACATCGGTGATGGGGTGAGGGTTTTCGACGCAATTCTTCTCGAACTGAAAGCGGCCGATGCAGCTTCCAACACACGATTTGCAACAACAAATTTTTCACTGATGGGCGGACATCCTGCCTGCAGTAAAGTCCTGCGTTGTGCCCGGCGCGGCGGTTACAAAACACCGCGACCCGCTTATGCATACAGTACCGAATGGTAGCGAGAACACCCGACTTTATGTGATGGCGACTTGCAGAATAAGCGGAGTATGGTAGCTTTGGGAAGCGCTATGGGAATGTGATCGAGCCGGCGGAACGGGCCTCGTCCCATGTCGTCACTTAAGGAACTCGAGTCTGATGAACGATTTAGAACAGCGCCTCGCCCATTTGTCTCCGGAACGGCGCGAGTTGTTGCGCATATCAGCCCAGCAAGGACGCGCAGTACGCGGCCGGATCCGTCCGCAAGCCCGTCCAGATCGCATCCCGCTCACGTCAGGTCAACGTCGGCTTTGGTTGTTGAACCAGTTCGCGCCCGACTTGGTCGCTTACAACTCCCCGATGGGAAAGTGGCTGTACGGCGAACTGGATGTCGATGCCATGCGCATCGCGATCCAGTCGCTGATCGACCGACATGAGGTGCTCAGAACGGTGTATCGGGCGCATGGCGGCCAGCCTTATCAACATATTCTCCCGAGATGCGAATTGCCGTGGCGATTCGAAATCGCCAATGGCGATGGTGCGGGCACACATCGCGAAGATGCACTGCGCATCGCCCGCGAGGAGGTTGTCCGGCCATTCGTTCTGGCGACGCAGCCGCCGATCCGCG
>JAYVSK010000329.1:0-6440 GCA_043775395.1 Lysobacter sp.
TCTGGGCTGCGTGGTGATTGCGGCGCTGTATGGCGCCTACAGCGTCAGCAAGCGGATTTTCTATGTGCAGGGCGTGCCGGCGTTGGCGGCGATTGCGGCAGTGGTGTTGTCGCATTGATGGCGCAACGCCAGCGGTTGCGCACCGCGAACAGATCCCTCGCTGCGCTTTGGATCACGGATCAAGCATCGCGACTTCCGTCGCCCCCACAAAAAGATGATCAGCGCTTCGGCGACAGCCACATCGAGATGGTGGCGCGGAATACGGTATCGCCTTTCAGATCGGTGACGATCACGTCTACGGGCAACGTGTAACCTCCGGTCGATGCGATCACCGGAATCGATGGCGTCGCCACCGCACGCATCGTGCCGACGGCTTTCTTCACGTACTCGACGGTCATGCCTTTCGGGATCCATCGCATCGCGTCGGGCACCGATACCTCGGTCATTATCCCGCCGGCGAGTTCGGCCATGTTGCACAGTGCGATCGCGTGCACTGTGCCGATGTGGTTGGTGATTTTGCGGCGATGGCGCAGAATCACTTCGCAGCGGTTCGGTTCCAGCGTTTCGATATGCGGTGAAATGCTTGCGAAATAGGGCGCCTTGAAGCAGATCATGCGCGTGAACAGCCAGCCGCCGGCAGGCCAGCGCTGCAGGCGGCGATAGAGGCGCAGTGTTTTGCTTTGCATGTCAGTCCTTCACATACATCAACGGCGGGAAGTCCCGCCGTTGATGATGATGCGTATCGTCGCGTTGAGCGTGCCGATCAAGCCGCAGCGCGATGGCCGCTGGCGACGAGCTCTTCGACGTAGCCGGCCGAGCGCAGTTCCCAAGGTTCGAAGTCGTCGACCATGATCGTGTCGAGCGTCATTTCGCGCAGCTCTTCCAACTGCTTGCGCTCGTCGGCGGTGATCCAACCCTCGCGCACGCCTTCGCTGAGCTGCTCGGTGAACTCCAGCGCTTCAATATCGCTGTTCTTCAGCGCCTTGAGGAATTTGCGCTCCACAGGTTCGGCCAGAATCATCTTGGCCAGATAGCTGTTCACGCGGCCCGCCGGATTGTTTTCGCAAGGCTCAAGGAACAGGCCTTCAGACAGGCGGTCGCGGGCTTCGCACGGGGTCATCAGCAGCGCGGCGGCGCGGTGGCCAAGGCGGTCGCTGGGGGCTTCAGCGCGACGGCCCCACGGAAAGATCACCGCCCACAGCAGCCAGCCGACCGGACGGATCGGGAAGTTGCGCAGCGCGCCGGACAGCGCCAGTTCGATCTTGTGGATCGCGTCGTGGAAGGCCCAGGCCAAGAACGGATGATCGGCGATTGGCCGGCCCTGGTCTTCGTAGCGCTTCAGCATCGCACTGGCGATGTACAGATGGCTGAGCACATCGCCCAGGCGGCCGGACAGCGATTCCTTGAACTTGAGTTTGCCGCCGAGCAGCAGCATCGAAGTGTCGGCCATCACCGCCAGCGCCGCCGAGTAGCGGTTGAGCTTGCGGTAGCAGCGGCGCGTGTATTCGCCGCCCGGTGTGGTGCCGATGCGCGAGCCGGTGAAACCGAACCACCATGCGCGCACCGCGTTGGAGATGGCGTAACTGATGTGGCCGAACAGACTGCGGTCGAATTCGGTGAGACGCTGCTTCGGGTCTTCAAGCTGCGCGGCTTTCATCTCCTTCATCACCCACGGATGACAGAGGATCGCGCCCTGACCGAAGATCATCAGACTGCGGGTCATAATGTTGGCGCCTTCGACCGTGATCGCGATCGGCGCGGCCTGCCAGCCGCGGCCGGCATAATTGCGCGGGCCGAGGATGATGCCCTTGCCGCCGTGGATATCCATCACGTCGCGCGAAACTTCGCGACCCATCTCGGTGCAGTGGTATTTAGAGATGGTCGACGGCACTGCCGGGTTTTCGCCGCGCGCGACCGCAGCCGCAGTGGCTTCGGACAGCGCGCTGGTCGCGTAAGCCTTGCCGGCGATGCGCGCCAGCGCTTCTTCGACGCCTTCAAAGCGGCCGACCGAGAGGCCGAACTGCTTGCGGATACGGGCGTAGGCGCCGGTGACGATTGCGCCCATTTTCACGCCGCCGCTGGCGGTGGAGGGCAGGGTGATGGCGCGGCCGATCGACAGGCATTCCATCAGCATCCGCCAGCCCTGACCGGCGCATGCTTCGCCGCCGATCAGCTGGCTCAGCGGCACGAACACGTCTTTACCGATAATCGGGCCGTTCTGGAACGGCGAATTCAGCGGGAAATGGCGGCGGCCGATCTCAAGGCCAGCGGTGTCGCGCGGCACCAGCGCCAGCGAAATGCCGATGTCCTTTTTGTCGCCGAGCAGGCCATCAGGGTCGTACATGCGGAACGCGACGCCAATAAGCGTGGCAACCGGCGCAAGCGTGATGTAGCGCTTGTTGAGGGTCAGACGGATGCCTAAAACCTTGGCACCGTTCCACTCGCCCATGCCGACGATGCCGTAATCGGGGATGGAGGTTGCGTCTGAGCCTGCGAACGGGCCGGTCAGCGCGAAGCACGGTACTTCGCGGCCGTCGGCAAGGCGCGGCAGATAGTGGTTTTTCTGCTCATCGGTGCCGTAGTGCATCAACAGTTCGGCCGGGCCCAGCGAGTTGGGCACGCCAACGGTGGAGCTGAGCACGGTAGAGGACGGCGCCAGCTTCTGGATGACCTTGTGATTCATCAGCGCAGAAAAGCCCAGGCCGCCGTATTCCTTCGGAATGTTCAGCCCGAAGAATTTGTGGCGTTTGATGTAATCCCACAGCTCTGGCGGCAGATCAGCGCGGATGTGGGTGATCTCCCAGTCATTGGTCATCCGGCACAGATCTTCGCAGGGGCCGTCGAGAAACGCCTGCTCCTCAGCGCTCAGCATCGGCTTGGGCAGCGACAGCAGCTTGTCCCAGTCCGGCTTGCCCGAGAACAGTTCGCCTTCAAAACCGACCGTGCCGGATTCCAGCGCGGTGCGCTCGGTATCCGACAGCGGCGGCAGCAGTTTGGTGTAGAACTTCAGCAGCGAAGAAGTGATGAGGTTCTTGCGCAGCGGCGTGATCAGCAGCGGGACCGCGATCAGCAGCATCATGCCGGTGGCGACGAGCGTCGCGGTCTGATGCGCGCCCAGCAGCCAACACCCGACCAACAAAGTGGCCGTGATCGCAGCCCATATCGCCAAACGCAGACGGTGATAGGCGGCGAAAGCGCTGCCGAGCAACAAGGCAAGGAAAGGGGCGAAATAGTGGATGGCGATGCTCATGGTGCGCTCCGGCGGGCCAAGGCCCGGCGTGGGGTGTGATGTACATTGCGGACGACCGGAAGGTCGCTCCATACGCCCAAGTATGGATAAGCTGCTTGGCGGATGTCAATGTGCCGAAACCACTTTTAAAAAACGCTGAAATCGTAGTCAATCGATACTGTTCCGAACCCTTCCGTATGGTTACACTAGGGTCATGACCAATGTCGCTGCAAAAACCGAACGTAACGGCCGCCTGAGCGCCGAAGACTGGGCGCAGGCCGCTCTGGATCTAATTGCCGAGCAGGGCGTCGCCGCCGTTGCTGTGGAGCCGCTGGCAAGGCGTCTGGGCGTCACCAAGGGCAGCTTCTACTGGCATTTTCCATCCCGGGACGCGCTGTTGGCCGCCGCGCTGGAGCGCTGGGAGTCGGTCGAGCAGGAAACCGTGTTCGGCCAGCTGGAAGCGGTCAAAGATCCGCGCCAGCGCCTGCGCGCGCTGTTCCAAGTGGTCGCGCACGAAGTGAAATCGCACAAGGTCTACAGCGAGCTGCTGAAGGCGCTGGATCACCCTGCGGTGGGGCCGGTGATCGGCCGCGTATCGCAGCGCCGTCTCGACTATCTTGCCGCGTCTTTCCGTCAGACCGGCCTGATGCGCACCGATGCCCAACATCGCGGCCGCCTGGCCTATGCCGCATATGTAGGTTTTTTGCAGCTCAGCCTGCAGCTGCATCAACCGCGTCTTGCCCACGACGAGTTCGAGGCGTATGTCGAACACGTCATGGACACACTGATTCCGGCTGTGCCGTCCGTTACCGCCACTCGAGTCTGAGATTCCATCGTATGTTCTGGACGCTGGATGGCGCAATCAGAGTGTCAGCGGATCTCCGTCAACAACGGCTGCAGACGGAAAGCGTAAGCGTCTTCCCAAGGACCGAATGTCTTCTCGCTCCATGTCCGCGTGTCATCCAGGACCGGGGCATAGCGCTGCCGGACTTCTCGCGCTTCGGCCGCGCGTTTTTCCTGGGTAAAACCCGCACCTCGATGTTTCGCGTCGCGCTGCAGTTCGCGGTCGATGACATCCTTGGGGACGGGCATCGCCAAATCCGGCGCCAACCACGTCTGGGCAGCCGCGATCGCACGATGCGGATCGTCGAGAAAGGTCCTGGTATCGAGATGGCGCAGCCTCGGCGCGGAGGCGCCCTGCGACAGTCTTTCAATCATCGCCATCTGTACGTGCCAGACCAGTGCGGCCAGCTGCATCGGATGCGCCTGTGCCAGATCGATACCGCTGCGTTGCACCCAGACAGGGTCGGGATTCAACCCTGCCAGCATCGCCAGCCATGGCGCTCTGCCCTGGTCGATTTTTTTCGCGGCGGACAGCAGGAACGCGGGAAGATCGCCGTGCAGCAGCACCCCGCGACATGCGGTTGCGGTGGACAGGAAATCGCTCGCCGCGCCAAGGAACGTATTGCTGGGTTTGTTGAACGTCGCCGACTCGCCTGCGAATCGGCGGTGCGACAGCGCTGCCGTGACTTCGATCAATTGCCGCCAGACAGCAAAGTTGCCGCAGCGTTCGAGCAGCAACGCGCGCGCGCGCGGCAATCCCGAGTACAGCGGCAGTTCGCGCAATACCCGGGTCACTCCCGGATTCTGCAGGCAGCGCGCGAACAGCGTGGAGCAGCAGAAAGCGGTATGCAGCACCAGTCCCTGAGGTGCGGGCGTAGCGGTCGCCGTGGTCACCGCCCCGGATGCGCTGCTGATTTCGGCAAGCGGGAAAGCCGCAAAGGGCCGCTCTTGCAGCCATCGACCGTTGATGAAAACCGAGGCGTCCATGAGAGCGTCATCGGCGTGCAAAAAAAACAGCGTGCCCTGCTCGGGATTGAAACCGAAACTCAGCCAGTGAGCATCGCTCATCAGCGCGGTCAGATTCAGATCGGGTGCGGGGCTGGGAATGGGCACGATATTTCAACGGCTCGCTTGCAATTAAAATCACGATTCGGCAGAGATCCTGCCTATGGAGACCATTAATGTCGAGTGGCATTGAAAGCGCGAAACACTGGGTCGATGCCATGGTTCAGCTGACCCGGCCCGATGCGATCCACTGGTGTGACGGCAGCGATGCCGAAAACGCAGCGTTGATCGCGAAGATGCAGGCCGACGGCACGCTGATCAAACTCAACGAACGTACCCACCCGAACAGCTGGCTGCACCGCTCGCATCCGGACGATGTGGCCCGCGTCGAGCACCTCACCTTCGTCTGCACTCCGCAGGAGGAGGACGCAGGCCCGAACAATCACTGGATGGCGCCCGACGAAGGTCATGCCACCATGGATGGCCTGTTCGATGGTTGCATGCGCGGCCGGATTATGTACGTGGTGCCGTATTGCATGGGGCCGATCGATTCGCCGCTGTCGCGCTGCGGGATCGAGATCACCGATTCGCCGTACGTGGTCGCGAACATGCGGATCATGACCCGCATGGGTGCCGCTGCGCTTGCGCGTATCGATCGCGAAGGCGGTTTCGTCAAAGGTCTGCATTCGATCGGCGAGCTCGATCCGAACCGTCGTTTCATCATGCATTTCCCGGAAGAGCTGACCATCAAATCGTTCGGCTCAGGCTACGGCGGCAATGCACTGCTGGGCAAGAAGTGCCACGCGCTGCGCATCGCTTCGTATCAGGCGCGCAGCGAAGGCTGGCTGGCGGAACATATGCTGATTCTCGGCGTTGAAAACCCGCGGGGCGAAACGCACTACATCGCAGCGGCATTTCCGTCGGCCTGCGGCAAGACCAATCTTGCGATGCTGATTCCGCCGGAGGGTTATCGACAAGATGGATGGAAAGTCACCACCATCGGCGACGACATCTGCTGGATGCGCCCCGGCACCGACGGGCGTCTGTATGCGATCAACCCGGAAGCCGGCTTCTTCGGCGTCGCGCCCGGTACATCGAGCACATCCAACCCCAACGCTCTGGCCACCATCCAGCACGACACTATCTTCACCAACGTCGGCTTGACCGCCGACGGGCAGCCGTGGTGGGAAGGCCTGGATGGCGGCGTGCCAGTGTATGATTGGCGCGGTCGTGACTACGATTACAGTGCGCCATCGACCACCCGAGGCCCCGCCGCGCATCCGAATGCACGCTTCACCGTGAGCGCTAAACAATGCCCATCGTATTCGCCGAAAGCCGAAGATGCGCAGGGCGTGCCGATCAG